>NZ_AVCC01000072.1 GCF_000622895.1 Herminiimonas sp. CN | reverse complement strand
ATAAAACATACATTTACCGCTTTATTTTAATGCGGATTTTAAAATACATTGCCTAGTATGTTAAATGATCCGGATCGACACCTTGCCGCGCTTCGCGTCAAAGCACCGCACTCAACAGCCAGCCGGCCATGCCGCACCCAAGGACGACCAGCCAGGGCGGCAGTTTCCAGAACATCAGTGCGACCAGCCCGATCAGCGCCAAGCCGAAGTCGCCCGGCGCCTGCACCGCATTGGTCCAGACCGGGTTGTAGAATGCCGCCAGCAGCAAGCCGACCACGGCTGCATTGACTGCGGCAAGTGCGGCCCGGGTGCGGACATGGCGACGCAATTGCTCCCAGAACGGCAACACGCCGGCCACCAGCAGGAACGATGGCGCGAAGATGGCAAGCAGGCAAAGCAGGCCGCCCGCCACGCCGCTGGGCGCGCCGTTCATAGCCGCGCCGAGAAATGCCGCAAAGGTAAACAGCGGGCCGGGAACCGCTTGCGCTGCGCCGTATCCGGCCAAAAAGGTCTGGTTCGAGACCCAGCCGTTCGGCACCACCTCGGCTTGCAATAATGGCAGCACCACATGGCCGCCGCCGAACACCAGCGCGCCGGCCCGGTAAAAGGCATCGACCAGCGCCAGCGCCTGATTCGGCCAGACTTGCACCCAGACCGGCAAACCCAGCAGCAGCGCGAAAAACAGCCCAAGCAGCATGACCGCGGTGCGCCGCCCGATTAAAATCGGCAGCGGCTCATGGTTGCCGACCGGCAGCGGCTTGAACAGGAGCAGGCCCAGCACAGCGGCAGCGGCGATCACGCCGATCTGCCCCCAAGCCGTCGGCCACAGCAGGGCGGTGCAGGCGGCGCCCGCGGCAATCGTGATGCGCGCGGTATCGGTGCAAAGACTGCGCGCCATGCCCCACACCGCTTGCGCTACCACCGCAACAGCAACCACCTTCAGGCCATGCAGCAGGCCTGCCGGCACCGCATCGCCCCAGCTTGCCAGGCCCTGCGCGAACAGAATCAATGCCAGCGCCGAGGGCAGGGTAAAGCCGGCCCAAGCCGCCAGCGCGCCGGCAAATCCGGCCCGGGTCAGTCCAATCGCCATGCCGACCTGGCTGCTGGCGGGGCCGGGCAGGAATTGGCACAGGGCAACCAGATCGGCGTAACTGTGCTCGCTCAGCCAGCGCCGCCGCGTGACGAACTCGTCGCGAAAGTACCCGAGGTGCGCAATCGGGCCGCCGAACGAAGTCAGCCCGAGCCGCAGGAAGGCGACAAAAACCGCCCAGGCGCTGACAGCTGCGGTCTTTTCAGTTTCAATCTTCATCGATAACATGCACTGCATCCTGATATTCAACCAGGTGGATGGTAATCGAAACCGTATAACGAAAAGCAATAATTCGCGGCAGCCGCCGCTTGCGCTGTGCGTCTTGCCGACAGACGCTTCAGTTGGGAAGTACCTCCGTATCTATGGGGCCTAATGCCGCGCGCACCGCGTCATCGACGGTTTCCAGCCAGACGAACTTCAGCCGCGCCTGCGCGTCCTGCGGAATTTCCTCCAGATCCTTCTGGTTGCGCAGCGGCAGCAGGACGGTTGTAATGCCGGCCCGCAGTGCGGCCAGCACTTTTTCCTTGACGCCGCCGACCGGCAGCACCAGACCGCGCAGGCTGATTTCCCCGGTCATTGCATGGTCGCTCTGGACCGCCCGGTTGGTGGCCAAGGACGCCAGCGCAATGAACATCGCTACCCCGGCGCTGGGCCCGTCCTTGGGGATGGCGCCGGCCGGCACGTGGATGTGAATGTCTGTTTTGTCAAACAGATCGGGGTCGACCTGCAATTCGGCAGAGCGCGATTTGAGAAGAGTCAGCGCCGCTTGCGCACTTTCCTTCATCACTTCGCCGAGCTGGCCGGTCAGGATCAGTTTGCCGTGCCCGGGTGCGCGGCTGGCTTCGATGAACAGGATGTCGCCGCCGACCGGAGTCCAGGCCAGTCCGGTCGCCACGCCGGGGACGCTGGCGCGCATGGCCAGTTCGCCTTCGTATCTGGCGGCGCCGAGAATGCCGTGCAAATCGGCGGCGTCGATGCGCACGTGGTCTGCGGTGCCTTCGGCAATGCGCATTGCGACATGGCGGAAAGTATTGCCGATTTCGCGCTCCAGATTGCGCACGCCGGCTTCACGCGTGTAGTCGCCGATGATGGCGTGAATCGCTTCGGCGGTGATTTCGCACTGCTGCGGCTGCAGGCCGTTGGCTTCCAGCTGGCGCTGAATCAGATAGCGCTCTGCAATTTGTGCTTTTTCCTGCTCGGTGTAGCCGGGCAGGTGGATCACTTCCATGCGGTCGCGCAGCGGGCCGGGAATAGTATCGAGCATGTTGGCGGTGCAGATAAACATCACCCGCGACAGATCGAACGGCACTGCAAGATAGTTGTCGCGGAACGTGCCGTTCTGTTCCGGGTCCAGCACTTCCAGCAAAGCCGACGACGGATCGCCATGCACGCCGGTGCCGAGCTTGTCGACTTCATCGAGCATCATCACGCAGTTATTCGTGCCGGCCTTGCGGATCGCCTGGATGATGTTGCCGGGCAGGGCGCCGATATAGGTGCGGCGGTGGCCGCGGATCTCGGCTTCGTCGTGCACGCCGCCCAAGCTGATCCGCACGAACTTGCGGCCGGTGGCGCGGGCGATGCTTTGCCCGAGTGAGGTCTTGCCGACGCCGGGCGGGCCGACGAAGCACAGGATCGGGCTCTTGCCTTGCGGATTGAGCTTGCGCACCGCCAGATGTTCGAGGATGCGGCGCTTGATCTTCTGCAGGCCGTAGTGCTCGTCGTCCAGTATCTTGCGTGCTTCGGCAATGTCGATGCGGTCGTCGCTGGCCACCGACCACGGCAGTTCGGTCAGCCATTCCAGATAACTGCGCAGCATCGAATATTCCCCCGCCGCTTCGGACATGCGCTCCAGTCGCCGCAACTCCTTTCGGGCGTGTGTATTGACCTCTTCCGGCATTTTTGCCTTGGTGATCGCTTCCAGCAGGCCGGCGGTTTCTGCCGCGCTACTGTCTTCTTCGCCCAATTGTTTCTGGATTGTTTTCAGTTGTTCGCGCAGCAAGCCTTCGCGTTGCCGCTCTTCCAGCCGCTTTTTGGTCTGCTCGTCGATGTCATGGCTGATGCGCAGCACGTCGATACGGCGCACCAGCAACTGCAGCACCCTGTCCAGCCGGGCCTGCAGGTCGAAGGTTTCCAGCACATCCTGTTTCTCTTCAGGCAGCAAATCCATCAGGCCGGCAATGAAATCGGCCAGCATCCCCGGCGAGCGGATATTCATTGCCATCGAAGTCAGCTCGGCCGGCGCCTGCGGCAGCAATCGCAGGATTTCGCCGGTACGCGCTTTCAGCTGCAGCATGCGCGCCTCGATTTCGGCGCTCTCTGCTTCCGCCTCAGGCTCATCCAGCGGTGCGATGCGGGCTACGTGGAATGGGTAACCGGCCAAAAATTCCAGCACCCGGAACCGTTGCTCTCCCTGGCACACAATGTGATGCGAGCCATCCTGCAAAGTCACGTAGCGGACGATGCTGGCGGTGGTGCCGACCTGATGCAGGTCATCCGGTTCGGGGGCGGCGATCTCGGGATCGCGCTGCAGAATGATGCCGAGCTTGCCTTCGCTGCGGGCAGCTTCGCGCGCCGCGGCGATCGAGCGCTCGCGGCCGATGGTGATCGGCACGATCAGGCCGGGGAACAGCACCATGTTGCGCACTGGGACGACGATGATGGCGTCCGGCGGCAACGTCAGCGGCGGATTTTCCTCCTCTTGAGATGGCGTTTCTTCCGGCTCAGAAGGCTGTGCCGCAGCTTCGCCGGCTGCAGAATCGGCAGTTTTTTTTTCGTGTGCATTGTCCATGATTCACCTGTGGTAAGTGACAGATTGCGGCACGTTGCCGCAGCGAGGCGGGCGGGCTCCAGGCCTTAGTATCGGCAACCGGGAATCGCCGGTATTGCGCTGGCACAAAGACGGAAAAACGATTCAGGATTCAGGTTTGAGCAGATTGCCGGCCGCATTGTGCCGGAACTGGTCGGCTTCCTCGATATAGCCTTGCACTGTGCCGTCATGGCGCCAGCCGCCCTGGCGCTTGATGTCGATGAAATTGGCGCCGGCCCGATGCGCGCTGGTAGCCAGCCCGCGCCGGAAGCTGTGGCTGCTCAGTTCCGGCGCATACGGCAGCCCGATCGCCTCTGCGCAGGCCGCCAGGATCGCGTTGACGCTGCCGGCATACAGCGCCTCGTCGCCAATCCGGTCCCAGCGCGTGATGCGCCGGAACACCGGCCCGGCGCTGATTCCCGCCGCCTGCAGCCAGCGTTTGAGCGCAGTGGCCGGGCAGCAGATGCCGCTTGCCGCGCCATACGGGATCGCGCACGTGATTCCCTGGCCTTGCTGATCGGTCTTCGAGCGCACCAGCGTGATTGCCAGGCCGGCGGGCTCCCAGGCCAGGTCCTGCAATTGCAGGCCGACGACTTCGCTGCGCCGGAACGCGCCGAAGAACGCCAGTTGCAGCAGCGCGCTGTTGCGCAGCGCCGCCAAGCCGGGCTGCTGCGACAGCGCCGCGACCATCCGTTCCAGGTCTTCCAGCGGCAGTGCCCGCGCTTTTTTCTTCGGCTTGCCGTGGGTGCGCCCGATCCCGCGCAGCATCCGGCGCAGCTCCGGATGGTCGGTCGGATCGGCAAAGCCCTGGAAGCGGTGCCATTGCGACAGCGCAGTCAGGCGCAATGCCAGCGTGCCCGGGCTCAGGCTGGCGGCATAATTCAGCAGGTAGCGCGTCACCAGCGCGGTGTCGCACGGCAATACGCCGCCCCACGCATAAAAATGCCGGATCGCGGAACGATACGAACGGCGGGTATTGTCGGCGGTGGCCGCAGCGAGGAATTGCCGGTGCCTTTCCTGCACTTCCGATTCGGTTAGCAGCGTGCCGTCGCTGCGCCGGACCGCGCCGGCCGCTGTCAGGCAGGGAACAGGCGGCAGCGCGGGAGAGGTATCAGCAGTCATGGCGTGAAATCATTCGGAAAAAAGGCGCGCTGGATGGCCTTGGCAAAGATTTGGAGCGATTATTGTACTCGCTTGGGTATATTTCACTTCCACAATGAAAATAAGCGGAAAGTGGCATGAAAATGCAGATACCCCATATTTTTATCGAGATCACGGGTGTTTTCAAAGACGTTTCACGAGCGCCATCCAGCCACGATGATCGCCATGCCCAGCAGCGCGATGCCGGCCCCGATCCAGTCGAAGGCGGACAGCCGCACGCCGTCCACCACCTGCAGCCACACCAGGGCGGTTGCCACGTACACCCCGCCATACGCCGCATACACCCGGCCGCTGGCGACCGGGTGCAGGCTGAGCAGCCAGACGAACAGGGCCAGGCTGGCGATAGCCGGCAGCAGCAGCCAGGCGCTGCCGGCCTTGCGCAGCCAGACATACGGTAGGAAGCAGCCGACGATTTCCGCCAGCGCCGTGACGATGAACAGCAGTATGATTTTCAGCATCGGCGGCAGTCAGTGCGGGTGGCGATGGTGGGCATCGGGGAAATGCGGATGGCTGTGGGTCAGCGCCTCGTGCCGATGCCAATGGCTGTGCCTGGTGCCGGGCGCAACCGGAGCCTCGTGGGCATGCTGATGATGGGCGTCGTGGGTGTGCTCATGCGCGTGCTCCAGCACTTCGTGCGTGTGTTCGTGCTCGTGGCGCTCGCTCAGGTGCAGCCAGACTCCGAGCAGCATCAGCGCTGCGGCAACCAGCAGCGGCAAGGTCAGGGTTTCCCCCATCGCGATGGCGAGTAGCGCGCCGAAGAACGGCGCGACCGAGAAGTAAGCGCCGGTGCGGGCGGTGCCGAGGTGGCGCAGGCCGACCACAAACAGCACCAGGCTGACGCCGTAGGCAAGAAAGCCGATCAGCAGCGCGCCCGCCAGATGCGGCAGCGGCGGCCATACTGCACCCAATGCGAAGGCCAGAATCAGATTCACCGCACCGGCCACCAGTCCCTTGACGCAGGCGATCCAGCTGGCGTCGGCCAGCGACACCTTCTGCGTCAGGTTATTGTCGATGCCCCAGGCGAAACACGCACCCAGCACGGCCAGCGCGGGCCAAAGGCCGGCGAAGCGGGCTTCGCCCGGCCAGCTCAGGACGATTGCACCGGCCACGATCGCGGCCATGCCGACTGCAATGCGGCGGTCGAAATTCTCCTTGAAGGCGAACCATGCCAGCAGCGCGGTAAATACGCTTTCGGCGTTCAGCAGCAGCGAGGCGCCGGACGCCGGCATGCCGGTCAGGCCCAGCATCAGCAGCACCGGCCCGACGATGCCGCCGGCCACAATCGCGCCGGCGAACCACGGCAGCTCGGCGCGCGGCAGCCTGACTGCAGCGCTGCGCTTCACGCGGCGATACAGAGCAAGGCCAATGCCGGAGCCGAGGTAGAGCAAGCCCGCCAGCAGCCCGGGGCTGACGCTGCTCAGCAGCAATTTTGCAAACGGCGTGCCGGCGCCGAACAGCAGGGCGGCGCCAAGCGCTGCCGTCACTCCGGGCTGGCCGGCTTTTTTTCGCATGTTCATATGTCGAATTCTACCAACCGGCCAGTCAAATGTGGCTGGCGGTCGCAGCCTGCCAGGAAAAGTGCCGAAGCAGGCGCAAGCCGTTGAAGACCACCAGCAAGCTGGCTCCCATGTCGGCAAAGACGGCCATCCAGAGCGTGGCGTGGCCGCTCAATGCCAGGCCGAGGAAGACAATCTTGATGCCGAGCGCCAGCCCGATGTTCTGCTTCAGAATCGCTCCGGCACGCCGGCTCAGGCCGATGAAATCGGCGATCTTGCGCGGATCGTCGTCCATGATGGCGACGTCGGCGGTTTCCAGCGCGGTGGCGGTGCCGGCCGCGCCCATGGCAAAGCCGATGTCGGCCCGCGCCAGCGCCGGCGCATCGTTGACGCCGTCGCCGACCATGCCGACCGTGCCATGCCGACCCCGCAGTTCCGCGATGGCCGCTTGCTTGTCTTCCGGCATCAGGTTGCCGCGCGCATCGTCGATACCGAGCTGGCCGGCAATCGCGCGCGCGGTAGCCGGGTTGTCCCCGGTCAGCATTACCGGCATTACGTGCAGTGCCTTCAGAGCCGTCACCGCGGCCCGGCTTTCCGGCCGGACCGTATCGGCCACGGCAAACAGCGCCACCGGGCCGCTGGCCGCACATAGCACGATGGCAGTCTTGCCGGCGTTTTCCAGCACGGCCAGTTGCGCTTCCAGCGCCGGCGAGCACACGCCGAGCTCCTCGACCAGGCGGTGATTGCCCAGATGCCACTGCTGCGTCCCGATGCGGCCCTTGACGCCGCGGCCGTTGAATACGCCGAAGTCTTCCACCGCTAGCGCTACCGCATCCGGCTGGCGGGCGCGCCAGCCGCCGACCAGCGCTTGCGCGACCGGATGGCTGCTGTGCTGATCCAGGCTGGCTGCGATCAGAAATGCGTTATCCAGCGGCACGTCGCTTAACGCAACGGCATCGGTCAGCACCGGCGTGCCGCGGGTCAGGGTACCGGTCTTGTCCAGCGCCACCGCTTGCAGCAGCCGGCCGCCTTCAAGGTAGGCTCCGCCCTTGATCAGGATGCCGTGCCCGGCGGCTGCCGCCAGCCCGCTGACCACCGTAACCGGAGTCGATACCACCAGCGCGCACGGGCAGGCGATGACCAGCAGCACCAGTGCCTGATACAGCCAATCGCCCCACGCTCCGCCGGACAGCAACGGGCCGAGAGCAGCCAGCAGGACGGCCAGCGCGACCACCGCGGGCGTGTAGTAATGCGCGAACCGGTCGACGAAGCGCTGGGTTGGCGCCCGTTGCGCTTGCGCGTCCTGAATCGCGGCGGCGATGCGTGCCAGGGTGCTGTCGCCGGCGGTCGCGGTGACGGTCGCTTCGACCACGCCATCGGTGACAATGCTGCCGGCGTACAGAGCGTCGCCGAGCTGCTTGTCCACCGGCAGGCTCTCGCCGGTGATCGGCGCCTGGTCCAGCGCCGCGCTGCCGGATGCGACAACGGCATCGAGCGGCACCCGCGCGCCGGTGCGCACCCGGATCCGGCTGCCGATGGCGACCGTGGTAACCGCTTGTTCTTGCCAGCCATCGACTACCTGAACTTCCGCGGTTTCCGGCGCCAGCGCGGTCAGCGCTCTGATAGCGTGGCGCGCCCGCGCTAGGGACAGCGCCTCGATCGTCTCGGCGAGGGCGAACAGAAACACCACCATCGCCGCTTCCGGCCACCTGCCGATGATGACGGCGCCGGCAACCGCCAGCGACATCAGGAAATAGATGTTAAGAGTCAGGTTCCGCAGCGCGATCCAGCCCTTCTTCAGCGTCGGCAGGCCGGTGCAGAGGATCGATACCGCAGCCAGGGTCACCACCGGCCAGGAAGCGTCCTGGCCGCTGATCCAGGCAAGAGCTTCGGCGCCGGCTGCCGCCAGGCCGCTGACCGCCAGCAGCCATTTCAGTCTTGCGCTCAGGGCCGGTGCAGCGGCCGCGGCCGGCGCGCCGGCTTCGAGCGGGCTGGGCGCCATATCCAGCGCCTCCAGCGCGGCGGCAATCGGCTGCGGATCGTGCAGACGGTGGTACACCGTCAGTTCCCGCTCCAGCAGGTTGAAATCGAGCCGTGCGATGCCCGGCATCGGTTCCAGCCGGTTGCGGATCAGCCGTTCCTCGGTCGGACAGTCCATCTTGTCGATGCGGTAACGCACCCGATCGAGGCCTACCGGCGCCGGGGCTGGAGTGGGCAGCGCGGCATCTGCGGCGGCGTTCGCGGTCGCGCTGCAACAGGGATCGATCCGGTCATGCCGATGGCCGTGGCCGGCATCGCCGCATCCATCATTTTGCGACGCATGGCGGTGCAGCGTAGATTCGGGCTTGTTGCGCTGGTTCATGGCTGCGTATCGGTGGGAACAATGTCATCATTAAACAGTCTGTAGCTACTACAGGGTCAAGCGTTTTTTTGGAGGACTATGCGATGAGAATCGGTGAACTGGCGCAACGCAGCGATTGCGACGTGGAAACGGTGCGCTTTTACGAGCGCGAAGGATTGATCGACGTGCCGGCGCGCGAAGCCAACGGCTATCGTCGGTATTCCGAGGCGCAGCTGGTGCAGCTTAACTTCATCCGCCACTGCCGCTCGCTCGGCATGGGCTTGCCGGACGTGCGCATCTTGCGCAGCTTTCAAGCCAAGCCCGAGCTGGCCTGCGACAGGATCAACCAGTTGATCGACGGGCAGATCGAGCGCATTCACCTGCAGGTCGAATCGCTGCGGCAACTTGAGCGGCAATTGCACACGCTGCGCGATACCTGCCACGCCAACCAGAAAGCCAGCGAGTGCGGGATCATGCGCAATCTGGCGCAAGCGGCCGAGGGCGAGGGTTGCTCTTGCCATCCGAAAGACTGAATGCAGATTCCTGGACCGACTTGAATCGGGATTGCGGAGCGCGGTTTTTCCGGTTGCGCAATCTATCATTTTCCCGATGTATCGAACATTACGCATTTCCGGGCCGGCCTTGGCTTCATAAGTCACGATAATAAACATTATCGTGACTTATTAATCATAAATTTCTAAAAGCAATAAATCTATTTTTATCGTATTATTACGTATTACGTATTACGTAATACGTTATTAAATTCAACCGGAGGATTTTCATGGCGCGTGCAGGAATTACCTATGCCGAAGTGGAGCAGGCTGCTGCAGTTCTGGCAGCGGAAGGCAAGAATCCGACGGTCGATGCGGTGCGCGCGGCGCTCGGTGGCACCGGCAGCAAAAGCACGCTGGCGCCGCTGCTCAAAAGCTGGAAAAGCGCGCGCCAGGAACAGGCGCAGGTGCAGCAGGCTGGCCTTCCGGCGCAATTGCTGGACGTGGTCAAAGGATTGCATATGCATTTGCAGCAGGATGCGCAGCAGCAGGTGCGGGCCGCGCAAGTTGCCGCCGAAGCCGTTGTCGCCGAATGCCGGCAGCAAGTCGAAGCTGCGGACGCGGCAACAGCAGAGCTGGCCGGCAAGCGCGCTGCGCTGGAATCCGATTTGACGCAGGAAAAAGCCCGCCGCGCACAACTGGAAACCGCGCAGCACGCACTGCAACTGGCATGCGCCACGGCGCAGGAGCAGGGTGCAGGATTGCTGCAGCGCCTGACCGACCGCCAAAGCGAAATCGACAACCTGAACCGGCAGCTGGCCCAGTCGCGCACGCAGTTCGAGCATTATCAGGAAGCGGCCGCCGCGCAGCGCGCCAGCGAGCGCGAGGAGGCGCAGCAGCGCTGCAACCGGCTGGAGCAGGAGGTGGGCGAATTGCGGCGCAATCTGGCCGGCCAGCAGAAAGCCCTGGCGCAGCGCGAAACCCAGCTGGAGCAATCCGGCGCGCGCAACGCTCGTCTGGAAACCGACCTTACCGCCTTGCGGCAAACACATCAGGCAGCAATGGCGGAGCGCCAGCAACTTGGCCAGGAGATTGCCGCGCAGTCGCTGCTCTGTGCCGAATTGCGCGCGCAGCTGAAGGCGGTGTCGCAAGCGATGGGCGCGGCCGGCGCGGAACTGGCCGTACTCCGGCATCAGGCGCCGCAACTGCAGGCCCGCCTGCTGGAGCAGGAGAATCGCGCTGCGGCATTGCAGCTGGAAAACCATCTGCTGATGCAGGACAAGGCGCGGCTGGAAGGGCGGCTGGTCCAGATTTCCCAGGCGTGATTTACAGGACGAAAGCATCTTGCAGACAGCAGGAATCAGCGCGGCCCGGGCTTGATAAATGCAGGCGTCACCCGCATTTTTGTACTGTAGTTCACACGTTTCCACAATCCTGCATCGATTCGGAGATTGCCGTGCATACGATCCGTCCGCCCGCTGTCGCCGGCGCTTTCTACCCGGCGCAAAAACACCTGTTGGCAAGCGATCTGGAAGCCATGCTGCAAGCGGTCCAACCGCCCGTCGGCGCCGTTTGCCCGAAGGCGATCGTGGTACCGCATGCCGGCTACCGCTACTCCGGCCCGACTGCCGCAGCCGCCTATGCGCGGCTGGCCGCCGGACGCGCGCAAATCCGGCGCGTGGTATTGCTGGGGCCGGTGCACCGGGTGCCGGTGCGCGGGCTGGCGCTGCCCGGTGTTGACGCCTTTGCCACGCCGCTGGGCGTGATTGCGCTCGATGCGGCGGCCGTCGCATCGATTGCCGGCATGCGCCAAGTCACGGTCAGCCCGGCCGCCCATGCACTGGAGCATTCGCTGGAAGTGCAATTGCCGTTCCTGCAATCGGTGCTGGAAGATTTCACGCTGGTGCCGCTGGCGGTCGGCGACGCCACTCCGGCCGAAGTGGCGCAGGTGCTGGAAGCGCTATGGGGCGGGCCGGAAACGGCGATCGTGATCAGCTCCGACCTGTCCCACTTCCTGCCTTACCGCAGCGCGCAGGCAGTCGATCGGGCAACCGTGCGCAGCATTTTGCAACTCGACAGCACGCTGACGCATGAGCAAGCCTGCGGCGGCACTCCGGTCAACGGCTTGCTGCTGGCCGCGCAGCGCCACCGCCTGCAGCCTGAACTGCTCGAACTATGCAACTCCGGCGATACCGCCGGCGACAAGGATCGGGTGGTCGGCTATGCGTCGCTTGCCTTCCTGGAGGAAATGGATGATGCCTGAAACCGCCAAGAATCCCGGGCAAATACTGCTGCCGATTGCCCGTGGCGCGATTTCCAGCGCGCTGGGAAATACTGTGGCAGCGGACGAAGACGCCGCCTGGCTGCAGGAGCCGGGCGCATGCTTCGTGACGCTGACGCAAAGTCGGCAATTGCGCGGCTGTATCGGCACGCTCACCGCGCACCGCCCGCTGCTGGCAGACCTGAAAGCCAACGCCCAGGCTGCAGCCCTGCGCGATCCGCGCTTCCCGCCTTTGGCCGCAAGCGAGCTGAACCATATCGAAATCGAAGTGTCTCTACTATCAGCAATGCAGGCGCTGCACTTCTCCTGTGAAGCCGATGTTTTGACCCAATTGCAGCCGGGAGTTGACGGCGTAATGCTGGAATTCGGTCAGTACCGCAGCACGTTCTTGCCGCAGGTATGGGAACAGTTGCCGGTCGCCGCTGAATTCATCGCGCAACTCAAGCAGAAGGCGGGATTGCCGCCGGATTTCTGGGTGCAACAGATCAGGATCAGTCGCTATACGGTGCGCAAATGGAGCGAAAAGGATTTTCATGCAGATCTGCACAACATGAAATAAGGCGGGGTATAGCTTAAAAACATGTTTTCACGCATGTAAATATTGCGATCATGTAAATACATTATCCAGTATATTTTTCATGCAAAACCACGTTGCCTGCCCGGCTTGCGACACCGCCGGTAACGGGTGAGATCGGCATCGCGCTTTCTGGATGCAAACGCATAGGGTAATAAAACACGGGGCTACATGATGGAAAATTCCAGCTACCCAGCACGTTACTGGCACCTGCTCGAAGACGGCCGCATGCAGTGCGACCTGTGCCCGCGCGACTGCAAGCTGCACGAAGGGCAGCGCGGCGCCTGCTTCGTGCGCATGCGCGACGGCGATCGGATGCTCCTCACCACCTACGGGCGCTCGTCCGGCTTTTGCATCGACCCGATCGAGAAGAAGCCGCTCAACCACTTTTATCCGGGCAGCAGCGTGCTGTCGTTCGGCACCGCCGGCTGCAATCTGGCATGCAAGTTCTGCCAGAACTGGGACATCAGTAAATCCCGCGACATGGACAGCCTGATGGACCAGGCATCGCCGGAAGCGATTGCCGCCGCAGCGCTGCAGTCCGACTGCAGGAGCGTGGCATTCACCTACAACGATCCGGTCATCTTTGCCGAGTACGCGATGGATGTGGCCGATGCCTGCCATGCGCACGGCATCAAGACGGTGGCAGTGACCGCCGGCTATATGCACGACCGGGCCAGGCGCGATTTCTACGCCAAGATCGATGCGGCCAACGTCGACCTGAAGGCGTTTTCCGACGATTTCTACGCCAAAATCACCGGTGCGCACCTGCAGCCGGTGCTGGATACCTTGCGTTATCTGAGGCACGAAACCGATGTCTGGTTCGAGATCACCACCTTGCTGATTCCCGGCAAGAACGACTCCGATCGGGAACTCGCCGCGATGAGCAAGTGGATCAGGCAGGAATTGGGCACCGATGTACCGCTGCATTTTTCTGCCTTCCATCCCGATTACAGGATGGCGGACATCCCCGCCACGCCGCCGGCCACGCTGGTGCGCGCCCGAAACATCGCCTTGCAGGAAGGGTTGCGCTATGTGTATACCGGCAACGTGCACAATCAGGAGGGCGACACCACCTTTTGCCCGGATTGCCATGCGCCGCTGATCGTGCGCGACTGGTACCAGATCGAACAGTACCGGCTGACAGAAGACGGCCGCTGCCCGGACTGCAGCGCTACGGTGGCAGGACATTTTGCAGAGCGGGCAGGGCGGTTCGGCAGGATGCGCATACCGATTGCAATCAACCGGAGCGCAGCCTGAAAAGGGGAGTCGTGATGTCAGATGCCGTTGCCCGACTGGTCCGCATTCCAGCCGACTCGGTCCATGTCGAAGGCATGCTGACAGTGCCGGATGCAGCGCAGGGGATCGTGCTGTTCGCCCACGGCAGCGGCAGCAGCCGCCACAGCCCGCGCAACAATTACGTCGCCCGGGTGCTGCAGGAGGGCGGGGTCGGAACGCTGTTGATGGATTTGCTCACGCCGCAGGAAGACGCGGACTACCAGACCCGCTTCGACATCCCGTTGCTGACCCGCCGCCTGCTCGCCGCCACGCGCTGGGTGCAGGCTGAAAATGCGACACAAAACCTGGCCATCGGCTATTTTGGCGCCAGCACCGGCGCCGCCGCCGCATTGCAGGCCGCCGCGCACCCTGGCCAGGAAATCGGTGCTGTCGTGTCCCGCGGCGGACGGCCGGACTTGGCCGGGCAAGCTGCCCTGGAGCAGATAAAGTCTCCAACCTTGCTGCTGGTGGGCGGCCTCGACGACGTGGTGATCGACCTCAACCGCGCGGCTTACGCCTGCCTGCGCTGCACCAAGGAACTCTCGATCATCCCGGGCGCAACCCACCTGTTCGAGGAGCCGGGAACGCTGGAGCAGGTCGCGCACCAGGCCGCCGCGTGGTTCAGCCGATACCTGAAGGCGCCGCACGGCGCCCGCTAACCCGCCAGCCCGCTGCTAGCATCAGGAACCCAGACTCAGATCGTCAGATCGTCATAGGGGTCGTGCCTTTCCAGCAGGTAGACCGAGTTGCCTTTAACTTCCCCGTTAAAGAAATAATCCAGGATGAATTTGGGAATCTTGTTCATACCCAGGTCCACAGATGCCTCCACGACGGAAATCGTCTTTTCAACGCGATAACCGCTGACCAGGAATATCGATTCGGGATGATCGACCGGCTTGAAAAACGCGCCTATGCTGGCAGCAAGCTGATACAGCTCCTGCCCGTAGTTTTCAACCATCTGGCGATTTACCAGATCGCAAATAAGTTCATGTTTGGGAAATAAATCATCGAATATGCCAAGCAACTTCCTGACTTCGTTCTCATCCAGGTAAATAAAGACCCCTTCCAGAACGAACACTATCGGCCCGTCGCGGGGAACAGGCAGGAGCTTCTCCTGCAGCGAATCCGCGCAAAAATCGATGGAAACGCGGCGCAACGGATTGGCGCACGCGGAAATGGGCAGGCGCGCATTCTTATACTCGATCACCTGCGGCTCATCCAGCTCAAACCATCTGCCCCCGGCCAATCGATAAGGGCGGCTATCGAAACCGGCGCCTATCGTCACGATGCGCAAATCAGGATGCACGCGCAGCATGCGACGCACAACATCATCGATGATGCGGTGCCTGACAATGATGCTGGCGCTGGAAAATATTTCCTCTTTGAACTTATCGTAGATGCCCAGACCATAGTCTTCCATGAACAATTTTGCATACGCATCGCCGCACACCGGATGTTCCGATGCGGCATCCTGCATCCGCACGCCGCAGCAATAGAAGGCCATATCTGAAATTGGTTTCATCCGGCGACTGCCCGATCATTGCAGGATTCGGCATGAGGCTTGCTGCAAGATGGCCTCAAGAGATGGATTGGAATACCGAATACACATTAACCGAGGAAAGTAATTCCTTTGTTGAGGCGCATCAAAATTCATTGGCCATCCGTGCATATGCTTTTCAGAGCAATTAACGATTCCCCATGCAGATGCCCGTGGACATGGTGCCGTCAATGCAATCCATGCAATCTAACGTCGGAGGCCGCGTGAGAATGGCGGACCAGGCTGGAAAAACTGGGCCGGCAGAGCGCTAATATCATGAATCAGTTGCCAGCCATCACTACACGCAAGCGCAACATCTGGATCCGCGGCGCGTTCATGCTGCTGATGGCACTGATCTATCAATTGGCCGGAACGCTGCTATTCGTGGTGGCCGGCCTGCAATTCATATTCGCGTTGATAAATGAAGCCCCCAATGCGCGACTGCTCGCCTTCGGCCGCGGCCTGGGGCGCTACCTGCGGCAAATCGCCGGCTTCCTGACCTTTGCCAGCGATGAACTGCCGTTCCCCTTCGCCGACTGGCCATCAGGAAATTGACTATGACTAATGAACTGATGCTGTTTGCGCTGGAAGACAGTCGTGCATTCGGCGAGCAGGTAAGCCGCCATCTCGGCATCGGCCTGAGCCCGCACGAAGAAAGGGAATTTGAGGACGGCGAACACAAGACGCGCCCCTTGGCCGGCGTGCGCGGCAAGGACGTATTCGTCATCGAATCGCTGCATGCCGACCACCGGCAGAGCGTCGCCGACAAGTTGTGCCGGCTGCTTTTCTTCGTCGGCGCGTTAAAGGATGCCGCAGCTGCGCGGGTGACCGCCATCGTTCCCTATCTCGGTTATGCGCGCAAGGACCAGAAGACGCAGCCGCGCGACCCGGTCACCACTCGTTATGTCGCGACGCTATTCGAAGCGGTGGGCACCGATTGCATAGTGACGCTGGATGTCCATAACCTGTCAGCATTTCAGAATGCATTTCGTTGCCGAACCGAGCATCTGGAAGCCAACATGCTATTCGCCAGGCATTTTGCGTCGTTGCTGCAGGAGCGCGAAACGGTGGTGATGGCACCGGATGCCGGCGCCATCAAGCGAGCAGAGCGCTTCAGGCAGTCCCTGGCCAAGGCAATGGGCAAACCGGTCGGTGCCGCATTTGCGGAAAAGCATCGCAGCCAGGGCATCGTCAGCGGGGACCTGATCGTCGGCGAGGTGAAGGATAAATACGTGATCATCATCGACGACCTGATCAGCACCGGAACCACAATCGCCCGCACCGCAAGAGGCTGCCATGCGCTCGGAGCGGCCAAGGTGTATGCGGCCGCATCCCATGGCCTGTTCCTGGGAGGCGCTGATGCCATTCTGGCCGACGATGCCTTGGAATCGATCGCAGTCACCGATACCGTGCCGTCGTTCCGGCTGGGGAATGGGCCGGTCAAGGCCAAGCTGTCCGTTCTGTGCAGCACGGCACTATTCGCCGAAGCGATCCGCAGAATGCACGATGGCGGATCGATCAGCGATTTGCTGAAATCCTGATCCGGCCTGTGGCCCAGGCAGTGTGGGCGAAGATCCGGCGTTTATATATACAGACATGAGTATATTTATAGGACGCATTAAAATATGCTTAAAATTCTATAAAAATAGATATACTCATTGTTTTTTTAGGTCAAATAGCACCCTAAGCTGCATTCGTGTCGGCCGTGTCTTTCTGGAAATGTCCAATTCCTGCCTGCATTAAAATAAGGAGCAACGCTGCTACTGTTC
>NZ_AVCC01000071.1 GCF_000622895.1 Herminiimonas sp. CN | reverse complement strand
CTTCGATTGTCGCCATCAAATAATTTATGCCAGAGTATGCAATAAAAACCATGCAACTTCCCGCATATTTTTATTGCGATACTTAAATATACAGTATGCAGTACATGAATTTCACCTAGGCCATGCGGGCCGATGCCTGCTCGAATGCCTGCAGGATCGGCTGCAGCGCTTCGCGCTTCAGTTTCAGCGCCGCCTGATTGACCACCAGCCGCGACGAGATATCCATGATGTGTTCGACTTCGACCAGGTTGTTGGCGCGCAGCGTGTTGCCGGTGCTGACCAGATCGACGATCGCATCCGACAGCCCGATCAGCGGCGCCAGTTCCATCGAGCCGTACAGCTTGATCAGGTCGACGTGCACGCCCTTGGCGGCGAAATGCTCGCGCGCGATCTGCACGTACTTGGTCGCCACCCGCAGCCTCGCGCCCTGGCGCACCGCTGTTACATAGTCGAAGCCGGCCCGCACCGCCACCGACATCCGGCAATGGGCGATGTGCAGGTCGATCGGCTGGTACAGCCCTTCGCCGCCGTGCTCGATCAGCACATCCTTGCCGGCCACGCCGAAATCGGCGGCGCCGTACTGGACATAGGTCGGCACGTCGGAGGCGCGCACGATAATCACGCGCAAGTGCGGATTGGTGGTGGCCAGGATCAGCTTGCGCGAGGTTTCCGGATTCTCGGTCACGGTAATGCCGGCAGCTTCCAGCAGCGGCAGCGTTTCGTCGAAGATGCGGCCCTTGGACAGCGCCAGCGTCAGTTGTTGCAGATCTTGCATCATTGCACCCGTTTGATGTCGGCGCCCACCGCCGACAATTTGACTTCCATCCGGTCGTAACCGCGGTCCAGATGGTATATACGGTCGATCAGGGTTTCGCCCTGCGCGGCCAGGCCGGCGATCACCAGCGAAGCCGAGGCGCGCAGATCGGTCGCCATCACCGGCGCGCCGACCAGTTGCTCGACCCCGTGCACGATCGCGGTATGGCCCTCGATATCGATCGCCGCGCCGAGCCGGTTCAGCTCCTGCACGTGCATGAAGCGGTTTTCGAAAATCGTTTCCGTCACGCGGCTGGTACCGGCGGCGATCGCATTCAGCGCCATGAACTGGGCCTGCATGTCGGTCGGGAAGCCCGGATATTCGGTGGTGCGAAAGCTCACCGCCTTCGGCCGCGACGCCATCTGCGCCCGCACCCAGCCGCTGCCGGAGGTCAGGATCACGCCGGCTTCGCGCAATTTGTCGAGCACCGCATCGAGGATGTCGCTGCGGGTATTTTGCAGCGTGACGTCGCCGCCCGCCGCCGCCACCGCGCACAGAAAAGTGCCGGTCTCGATACGGTCGGCGATGATCGCATGGGCTGCGCCATGCAGCGCCGCCACGCCCTGGATCAGCAACCGGTCGGAACCGATGCCTTCGATCCTGGCACCCATCGCCACCAGCAGTTTGGCCAGATCGGTGACTTCCGGCTCGCGCGCGGCGTTTTCCAGCACCGTTTCGCCGTCGGCCAGGGTGGCCGCCATCAGCAGGTTTTCGGTGCCGGTGACGGTGATCATATCGGTCACGATGCGCGCGCCCTTCAGCCGCTTGGCTTTGGCGTGAATATAGCCGGCCTCGATCTTGATCTCGGCCCCCATCGCCTGCAAGCCCTTGATGTGCTGCTCGACCGGGCGCGAACCGATCGCGCAACCGCCCGGCAGCGAGACCCTGGCTTCGCCGAAACGCGCCAGCAGCGGCCCCAGCACCAGAATCGACGCGCGCATGGTTTTCACCAGCTCGTAAGGGGCTTCCAGCTTGTCGATCGCATTGCCTTGCAGCGTGCAGCGGTCGTCCTGCTGCTCGACCTGCAAACCCATCTGGCGCAGCAGGCGCAACATGGTCGAAACGTCCTGCAAGTGCGGCAAGTTCGACAGCGCCACCGGCTCGGCCGTGAGCAAGCCGGCGCACAGGATCGGCAACGCGGCGTTCTTGGCGCCCGAGATGGCGATCTCGCCGGACAGCCGGCGGCCGCCGGTGATGAGCAGTTTATCCATGCTGGGCGAATTCTTCCGGAGTCAGGGTTTTCATCGACAGCGCATGGATTTCCTCGCGCATGCGCTCGCCCAGCGCCGCATACACGATCTGATGGCGCGCAATCGGGCGCTTGCCGGCAAACGCATCGGACACGATCAGCGCACTGAAATGGCGGCCGTCGCCTTCCACTTCGAGATGACTGCAAGCAAGTCCTGCGGCGATATAGGTTTTAATCAGTTCCGGTGTAGTCGACATGATGGTTCTTTCCTGAAAAACAGCAAATAAGGGCTAATAAAGGCTGATGGAGACGGTGCGATTGCGCTGGCCGTTCAGTGGCGCAGCTTGTAACCGCGCTTTAACAGCTGGATCGCGAAAACGGCCAGCAGCGCCGAAAATCCGCACACAATCGTGAAACTGAGCAAGGGATCGACGTCCGACTGGCCGAAGAAGCCGTAGCGGAAACCGTCAATCATATAAAAGAACGGGTTGAAATGCGAGACCGCCTGCCAAAAAGGCGGCAGCGAATGGATCGAATAGAACACCCCGGACAAAAAAGTGGCCGGCATGATCAGGAAGTTCTGGAACGCCGCCAACTGGTCGAATTTTTCGGCCCAGATGCCGGCGATCAAGCCCATCGTGCCCAGCATCGCCGAGCCCAGCACCGCAAAGATGACGATCCACCACGGCGCCGCGAAACCCACTGCAGTAAACAGTACCGTGACCAGAAAGACTCCGGCCCCCACCATCAGACCGCGCAGCACCGAAGCCAGCACATAACCGGAAAACAGTTCCCAGTGCGACAGCGGCGCCAGCAGCACGAACACCAGGTTGCCGGTGATCTTCGACTGGATCAGCGAGGAAGAAGCGTTCGCGAAGGCATTTTGCAGCACGCTCATCATCACCAGGCCCGGCACCAGAAACGCGGTGTAGCCGACGCCCGGATACACCTGCACCCGGTTTTCCAGCACATGGCCGAAGATCAGCAGATACAGTAGGGACGTCAACACCGGCGCCGCCACGGTCTGGGAAGCGACCTTCCAGAAGCGCAGCACTTCCTTGTAAAGCAGGGTCTGGAAACCTTTCGGTATCGAAAACACGCTCATCGCGACACCTCGCCGTCCATGATTTGCAAAAACACATCCTCCAGATCGGCCTGCTGCAGTTGCATCTCTTCAATGGCCGCGCCGCTCTCGCGCACCGCCGCCAGAATCGGCTCGATTTCGGCGTAGTCGCTAACCCGCAGCGCATAAGTATTGCCGGACGCCGATTCTTCCGGATGCAGCAACAGCGGCTGCAGCACCGGCGGCAAGCCGCCATCGCGCAAGGACAGGATCAGGCGCGAGCCGGAAATGCGCCTGATCAGCGCCGCGGTGGTATCGAGCGCCACCACTTTGCCGCTCTTGAGCATCGCAATCCGGTTGCACAGCGCCTGCGCTTCTTCCAGGTAATGGGTGGTCAGTACCACTGTATGGCCTTCACGGTTCAGGCGGCCGATGAATTTCCACAAGGTCTGGCGCAACTCGACATCGACCCCGGCGGTCGGCTCGTCGAGCACGATCACCGGCGGCTTGTGCACCAGCGCCTGCGCCACCAGCACGCGCCGCTTCATGCCGCCCGACAGCGCGCGCATGTTGACATCGGCCTTATCGGTCAGGTCGAGGTTGGCCATCACCTCGTCGATCCACTGGTCGTTGTTCTTCAGTCCGAAATAGCCCGATTGCAGGCGCAAAGTTTCGCGCACGCTGAAAAACGGGTCGAACACCAGTTCCTGCGGCACCACGCCAAGCTGCTGACGCGCGGCGCGAAACTCGGTGGCGACGTCATAACCTTGCACGGTGACACGGCCGGCGTCGGCCCGGGTCAGCCCGGCGATGATCGAAATCAGCGTGGTCTTGCCGGCGCCGTTGGGTCCCAGAAGGCCGAAAAACTCGCCCTCCTCGATGGATAGAGAAACCCCGCCCAGCGCCTGCAGCGATTTGAAACGTTTTTCGACTTGGGTGATCTGAATGGCTGCCATGGTGGCGCGATACGCACTTTACACAAAAAAGCCGGGACTGACCGCAATCCGTGACGGCAAAGCTGTTGATTATAGGAGATTTCAGGCGTTCGGGGCCGGCAACGTCGCCGCCGCCTGGCTGGCGCCCCGCCGAAGATCAGCGCTGTCGGACAGAATCGGCGGCGGCGCCAGTGTCGGCAGTGTCGCCCGGCAATAGCGCTTCGACGCCGTACAGCGCAATCAGGCTGCGCAGATTGGCGGGCAGGTTCCGGAACCGCAGCGCCAGCTGGCGCTCCCGGGCGGCGCGCTGCCACGCCAGCAGCACGGCGACTGCCGACGAATCGACGGTCGTCAGCGCTGCCATGTCGATCACCGACTGCTGTTGCGCCAACGCCTGCAAGCCCTGCGCCAGTACGGCGCTCGCGTTGCTGAAGGTGAGCGACTGGCTGGGCTGGAACATCGGCATGGCTGCTGGCATCAGGAAGATTTTGCGGTTTTTGCCGAGGTTTTCGCCGCGCCCTCCGCCAGCCGCTTGTTCTTGTCGGACAAGACCTTGATCAGGCCATCGATGCCGGACTTGCCGATTTCAGCGGCGAAATTACCCTTGTAGGTTTCCACCAGCCAGGCGCCCAGTACATTGATGTCGTAAATTTTCCAGCCGGCAGCCGTTTTTTGCAGGCGGTAATTGAGCTGGATCGGTTCGCCGCGCGCCTGCAACACCTGCGAGCGCACTTCCACTTCGGTGTCGGTCGGCGCCGCGCGGAACGGCTTGAAATCGAGTTTCTGGTCCTTGATCTGCGAGATCGCCCCGGAATAGGTGTAGATCAGCAGGCTGCGAAATTCGGCCGTCAGCTGCTTTTGCTGCTCCGGCGTGGCCTCGCGCCAGTGACGCGCAGCTGCCAGCGCGGTCATGCGCTGAAAATCGACATACGGCAGGATTTTCGACTCGACCAGCTCCAGCACCCGTTTCTGGTTGCCGCCCTGGATTTCGCGGTCGGCCTTGGCGATCTCCAGCACTTCCTGGCTGATGCGCTTGACCAGCGCATCCGGCGCCTCATCGGTCGCCTGCGCGGTAGCGGCAAACGCCAGCGCGGCAAAAGTAACTACGGCAACAAGGAATTTATTCAGGATTTTCATGTTCTTTATGATGGGTTAGGGGTGCAGACATGCCGCACCGATTGGACTATGGAGATAACGCAAGGTTCCTAGTAGTCGCCTTCATCCTTCTCGCGGCCGTCATTGATCAGGCTCTGGCGCCGCTGCAGGTAGGCGTCGCGGGTAAACGCATACTTATCCAGCGCCGCATCCTCGATCAGGGACGAAGCGCCCAGCAACGCTGCGCGCTGGTCGATCAGGCGCACGCCGGTGCCGATGTTGCGCACATTGACCGGATCCTTGTAGCCCCACAAGTCAGCCGAAAAATCGACCGGGAATGCAGCGGTATCGCGCACGGTGGAAGGGCCGAACACCGGCAGCACCACGTACGGCCCCGACGTCAGGCCCCAGACGCCCAGGGTCTGGCCGAAGTCCTCCCGATGCTTGGGCAAGCCCGCTTCGGAGCCGATGTCGAGCACGCCCAGAAAACCCATGGTGCTGTTGATCGCCACCCGCATGATGTCGGTCATGCCGTTTTCCAGCTTGCCTTGCAACAAGTTATTGACTGCGGTCCAGACGTCGCCGATGTTGCCGAAGAAATTCCCGATCCCGGTCTGCACGAACGAAGGCAGCACATCCTGGTACACGGTCGCGGCCGGCTTCAGGGCCACCTGGTCGAGCTTGTCGTTGAAGCTGAACATCGCACGGTTGAAGTTTTCCAGCGGGTCTTTCGGATCGCTGCCGGTGGCGCAGCCGGCCAATGCCAGCGCGATGCCGAGCGTGGTGATGCGAAGCGTGATGCGGCGGGCGATTTTCATTTGCTGCCGTCCTTTCCGTCGGCCACCTTGCTGAATAGGAATTGGCTGATCAGGTTTTCCAGCACCACCGCCGATTGCGTCATGCCGATCTTGTCGCCGGCGGCCAGATTGCTGGTATCGCCGCCCGGCTCCAGGCCGATGTACTGCTCGCCCAGCAAGCCGGAAGTCAGTATCTTGGCCGATGAATCCTTCGGAAATTTGTAACGGTTTTCCAGGTTCAGCGTCACCTGGGCCTGGAAGGTCTTGTCGTCGAAGCGGATTTCGCCGACCCGGCCGACCACCACGCCGGCACTCTTGACCGGCGCGCGCGGTTTCAGGCCGCCGATGTTGTCGAAGCGCGTCACCACCGGATAGGTCTTGTCAAAGGACAACGCACTGCTCATGTTGCCCACTTTCAGGGCCAGGAACATCAGCGCCGCCGCACCCAGCAGTACGAACAGGCCGACCCAGATATCGAATGATTTTCGCTGCATGAAACGCTGCCCTCTTCCGCCCAAAATAATTAAGGGGTATATTAAAAAACACCGCAATTGCCGCCTATGAATAAAGCGGCTCTACAAAATACCATAGTGAGTACATGGAATTGCCAAGACTGCCTGATTACTTGTTGAACATCAGCGCGGTCATCACGAAATCCAGCCACAACACCAGCAAGGAAGATACCACTACCGTGCGGGTGGTGGCGCGCGCCACGCCTTCCGGCGTCGGTTGCGCTTCATAGCCTTGATACAGCGCAACGAAAGTCGCCGCGACCCCGAACACCGCGCTTTTCAGCACGCCGTTGGCAATATCGTCCCAGACATCGACCCCGGCCTGCATTTGCGACCAGAACGCGCCCTCATCGACGCCGATCAGCGGCACCCCGACAAAATATCCGCCCAACACGCCTAGTGCGCTGAACACCGCAGCCAGGATCGGCATCGCGATGATGCCGGCCCAGAAGCGCGGCGCAATCACGCGCTGCAGCGGATCGACTGCCATCATTTCCATTGCCGACAATTGCTCGCCGGCCTTCATCAAGCCGATCTCGGCCGTCAGCGAAGTGCCGGCGCGGCCGGCAAACAGCAGCGCGGTCACCACCGGCCCCAGTTCGCGCGTCAGCGACAGCGCCACCAGCAAGCCCAGCGACTGCTCGGAACCGTAGCTGACGAGCGTGTTATACCCTTGCAAGCCGAGCACGAAACCGACGAACAGGCCCGATACCGCAATGATCACCAGCGAATAATTGCCGATGAAGTGGATCTGATCGGTCACCAGGCGCGGCCGCCGCCACAATCCGCCCGATGCGCGCAGAATCGCCAGAAAGGCGGTCGCGGTATAGCCCAGATCGGCCAGCAGGGTGCGGCTGCGGCTGCCCAGCAGCGCCAGAAATTGCACTATCATGGGCGCGCCTCCAGCCCCAGGTCCGCGGCCAGCGAACGGCCCGGATAATGGAACGGCACCGGGCCATCGGCGCGGGCGTGGACGAACTGCTGCACATACGGGTCATCGGACGCCTGCATCTCGGCCGGCGTGCCTTCGGCGACGATCTTCCCCTCCGACAAAAAATAAATGTAATCGGCAATCGCAAACGATTCATGCACATCGTGCGACACCAGGACCGAGGTCGAACCGAGCGCATCGTTGAGGCGCCGGATCAGGTTGGCGATCACCCCCATCGAAATCGGGTCCAGCCCGGCGAACGGCTCGTCGTACATGATCAGTTGCGGATCCAGCGCGATGGCGCGCGCCACCGCAACCCGCCGCGCCATGCCGCCGGAAATCTCGGCCGGCTTCAGCTGCGCCGCATTGCGCAAGCCGACCGCATCCAGCTTCATCAGCACCAGATCGCGAATCATCGCCTCGCTCAGATCGGTGTGCTCGCGCAGCGGAAAGGCCACATTCTCGAATGCGCTCAGGTCGGTAAACAGCGCGCCATGCTGGAACAGCATCCCCATCTTGCGCCGCAGCAGGTACAGCGCGTTGCCATCCAGCGACTGCACCGCTTGCCCATCGACCTGCACCGAGCCGGAGCGGGCCCGAATCTGGCCGCCGATCAGGCGCAGCACCGTGGTCTTGCCGGAGCCGGAACCGCCCATCACGGCCACCACCTTGCCGCGCGGAAAACGCATATTCAGGCCGTCCAGAATCCGCCGTTCGCCATAGGCGAAACTCAGGTTGTCTATTACGACCAAGGGGGAAGTGTCCGTTTGCACGTTGGGGCTTGCCGAAAAGAATTTGCAAAAAGCGCCATTATAAATGGAATATCCGCTGCGGCTTGATTGGCTGGCAGGAGCATTCGGCCCCGCCCTTTCGCCAGCGCAGCCCGGAACCCGCCCCCGCAGCCCTCAATGCATAGAGAATCTTGGAGTATAAGAAAAATATTGCGATTTCCACGCATATGCAGTGCGATATTAAAAATACAAGGCATAGTATAAAAATCCGCCGGCGCCTTCAGTGCAGCGGATTTTTCGTGACAGCAAGCCCAATTTTAGCGCGGCAGCACCGATTTTCCCATCAGAAACTCATCCACGGCGCGCGCACTGGCGGCCTTCGCGGACGTGAGCCGGACAAGATTGACAGGCCTGCGCCGGTCAATCCCGGCGAACGCTGCACCGGCTTGCAAGCCGGTGGCGGGCGATCCGCTAGCGCGGCAGCACCGAGCTCCCCATCAAAAATTCATCGACGGCGCGCGCGCACTGGCGGCCTTCGCGGATCGCCCATACCACCAGCGACTGGCCGCGCCGGATGTCGCCGGCGGCGAACACCTTGGCGGCCGAGGTCTGGTAGCAGCCGTCGCCTTCGGTAGTGGCGCGGGCGTTGCCGCGCACGTCCTTCTCGACTCCGAACGCGTCCAGCACCTGTTGCACCGGCGACACGAAGCCCATTGCCAGCAGCACCAGATCGGCCTTCATCGAGAATTCGGAATCCGGCACTTCGACCATCTTGCCGTCCTGCCATTCGACCCGGCAGGCGACCAGTTTTTCGACCTTGCCGTTCTTGCCTTCGAAGCGCTTGGTGGCGACTGCCCAGTCGCGCTCGCAGCCTTCCTCGTGCGAAGACGAGGTGCGCAGCTTGGTCGGCCAGTACGGCCACACCAGCGGCTTGTTTTCCTGCTCCGGCGGCTGCGGCATCAGTTCGAACTGGGCGACGCTGGCGGCGCCGTGCCGGTTCGAGGTGCCGACGCAATCGGAACCGGTATCGCCGCCGCCGATGACGACCACATGCTTGCCGCTGGCCTTGATCTGGTCTTTCAGCTTGTCGCCGGCATTGACCTTGTTTTGCAGCGGCAGGAAATCCATCGCGAAATGCACGCCCTTCAGCTCGCGCCCCGGCACCGGCAGGTCGCGCGGCTGCTCGGCGCCGCCGGCGATGATGACGGCGTCAAAATCCTGTTGCAGCTGTTCCGGCGCAATGGTTTCGGTGGCCCAGTTGTTGACGTTTTTCGGGAAATCGCGGCCGACGAAAACGCCGGTGCGGAAGCTCACGCCTTCGGCCTGCATCTGCTCGACGCGCCGGTCGATGTGCGATTTTTCCAGCTTGAAGTCGGGAATGCCGTAGCGCAGCAGGCCGCCGACGCGGTCGCTCTTCTCAAATACCGTCACGTCGTGGCCGACCCGCGCCAGCTGCTGCGCGGCCGCCATGCCGGCCGGGCCGGAGCCGACCACCGCGATCTTCTTGCCGCTCTTGGCATGGGATGGCTGCGGCACTACCCAGCCGTTTTCCCAGCCCTTGTCGATGATGAAATGCTCGATCGACTTGATGCCGACCGCGGCGTCATTGATGTTCAGCGTGCAAGCCGCTTCGCACGGCGCCGGGCAGATGCGGCCGGTGAACTCGGGGAAGTTGTTGGTTGATTGCAGGGTATCGAGCGCGGCCCGATAGTTGCCGTGATACACCAGATCATTCCAGTCCGGAATGATGTTGTTGACCGGGCAGCCGTTATTGCAGAACGGGATGCCGCAATCCATGCAGCGCGCGCCCTGCAGCTTGGCCTCGGCGTCCGACAGACGCAGCACGAATTCCTTGTAATTCTTCAGTCGCGCAGGCGCCGGCAGATATGTTTCTTCCTGCCGCCTGAATTCCATAAAACCGGTTACTTTACCCATGATCTTCCTTCTGAGATTACTTCTGGTATTTTTTTCCAACCAAGCCAGTTATGCGTTGATTTTTTCCAGCTCCTGCTCGTCGACGCCGGCATTCAGTTCGTCCAGCGCACGCTTGTACTCGGTCGGGAACACCTTGACGAACTTGCTGCGGGTGTCGGCCCAGTTGTCGAGCATGTTGCGCGCCCGCGTACTGCCGGTGTACTTGAAATGGCGCTCGATCAAGCCTTTCAGGATCGCTTCGTCGGCCACGCCTTCGCCGCCGCGCACCAGTGCATGCCACAGGCTGCGCTCGACGAGCACCGCTTGCTCGGCCTGCGGCAGGATTTCTTCCAGCGCGACCATGGCCGGATTGCACTTGCTGGCGAAATCCCCGTCCGGATCGAATACATAGGCAATCCCGCCCGACATGCCGGCGGCAAAATTGCGTCCGGTGGCGCCCAGCACCACCACGGTGCCGCCGGTCATGTATTCGCAACCGTGGTCGCCGGTGCCTTCCACCACTGCGGTAGCACCCGAGTTGCGCACCGCGAAACGCTCGCCGGCGACGCCGTTGAAGAACGCTTCGCCGGCGATCGCGCCGTACAGCACGGTGTTGCCGATGATGATGTTGTCGACCGCGCGGCCGCGGAACTCGGTGTTCGGACGCACGATGATGCGCCCGCCGGAAAGCCCCTTGCCGACGTAATCGTTGCCGCCGCCGACCAGGTCCAGCGTGACGCCGTGCGCCAGGAACGCGCCGGCGGACTGGCCGGCGGTGCCTTGCAGCTGGATGTGGATGGTGTCGTCGGGCAAGCCGGCATGACCGTAACGCTGCGCCACCTGGCCCGACAGCATGGTGCCGACGGTGCGGTTGACGTTCTTCACCGGCGAGATGAACGAGACCTTTTCGCCGGTTTCCAGTGCCAACTTGGCTTGCGCAATCAGTTTGTGGTCGAGCGCCTTTTCCAGCCCGTGATCCTGGGTTTCCGCATGCTTGACCGGCATTCCCGGCGCGACTTCCGGCTGATGGAAAATCCGCGAGAAATCCAGCCCCTTGGCCTTCCAGTGTCCGATCGCCTTCGACTTGTCGAGCAGGTCGACGCGGCCGATCAGTTCGTCGTAGCTGCGAATCCCGAGTTGCGCCATGATCTGGCGCGCTTCCTCGGCCACGAAGAAAAAGTAATTGACCACGTATTCGGGCTTGCCGGAGAACTTGGCGCGCAGCACCGGATCCTGGGTGGCGACCCCGACCGGGCAGGTGTTGAGGTGGCATTTGCGCATCATGATGCAGCCTTCGACCACCAGCGGCGCGGTGGCGAAGCCGATTTCGTCGGCGCCCAGCATGGCGGCGATGGCGACGTCGCGGCCGGTCTTCATCTGGCCGTCGGCTTGGACCCGAACCCGGCCGCGCAAGCCGTTCAGCACCAGCGTTTGCTGGGTTTCGGACAAGCCGAGTTCCCACGGCGTGCCGGTGTGCTTGATCGACGACAGCGGCGACGCGCCGGTGCCGCCGTCATGGCCGGCGATCACCAGATGGTCGGCCTTGGCCTTGGAGACGCCGGCGGCAATCGTGCCGACCCCGACTTCGGACACCAGCTTGACCGAGATGGTGGCGCGCGGATTGGCGTTTTTCAGATCGTGGATCAGTTGCGCCAGATCCTCGATCGAGTAGATGTCATGGTGCGGCGGCGGCGAAATCAGGCCCACGCCAGGGACCGAGAAACGCAGCATGGCGATGTATTCTGACACCTTGCCGCCCGGCAGCTGGCCGCCCTCGCCGGGCTTTGCGCCTTGCGCCATCTTGATCTGGATCTGGTCGGCGGAATTCAGGTATTCCGCGGTCACGCCGAAGCGGCCGGACGCCACCTGCTTGATGCGCGAGCGCAGCGAATCGCCGGCCAGCAGCGGGATATCCGCCACCACCTGCTCGGCGCCGAGGATCGAGGCCATGGTTTCGCCCTGCTTGATCGAGATGCCCTTCAGTTCCTGGGTGTAACGCTGCGGGTCTTCGCCGCCTTCGCCGGTATTCGACTTGCCGCCGATGCGGTTCATCGCCACTGCCAGCGTCGCGTGCGCCTCGGTCGAAATCGACCCGAGCGACATCGCGCCGGTGGCGAAACGCTTGACGATTTCCTTGGCCGGCTCGACTTCATCCAGCGGGATCGCCTTGCTCGGATCAATCTTGAATTCGAACAGGCCGCGCAACGTCATGTGGCGCTTCGACTGCTCGTTGACGATCTGCGCGTATTCCTTGTAGGTGTTGAAGTTGTTGGAACGGGTCGAATGCTGCAGCTTGGCGATCGCGTCCGGGGTCCACATGTGCTCTTCGCCGCGGATGCGGAATGCATATTCGCCGCCGGCATCGAGCTCGCTGGCCAGCACCGGATCATCGCCGAACGCCAGTTGGTGCAGGCGCAACGCTTCCTCGGCCACCTCGAACACGCCGATCCCTTCGACATTTGAAGCGGTGCCGCGGAAGTACTTGTCGACCAGCGATTTGTTGAGCCCGATCGCCTCGAAAATCTGCGCGCCGCAGTACGACATGTAGGTCGAAATGCCCATCTTCGACATCACCTTCATCAAGCCCTTGCCGATGCCTTTGGTGTAGTTGTAGATCGCCTGCTCGGCCGACAGTTCGCCGGGCAGATCGGACGCCATGCCGGCCAGCGTTTCCATCGCCAGATACGGATGCACCGCTTCCGCGCCGTAGCCGGCCAGCAGCGCGAAATGATGGGTTTCGCGGGCCGAACCGGTTTCCACCACCAGCCCGGTGGAAGCGCGCAAGCCCTTCTTGACCAGATGCAAGTGCACCGCCGAAGTTGCCAGCAGCGCCGGGATCGCGACTTCGTTGGCGTCC
Organism: Herminiimonas sp. CN; assembly: GCF_000622895.1. Lineage (GTDB taxonomy): Bacteria > Pseudomonadota > Gammaproteobacteria > Burkholderiales > Burkholderiaceae_D > AVCC01. The sequence goes on along the minus strand of NZ_AVCC01000071.1, from coordinate 4,597 downwards.
ATCTTGCGATCCGACACGATCAGGATGTTGTGGCCGGACTTGACCGCATCCACCGCTTCCGCGCACAGCGAAGCCAGCCGCGCCTCGATGCCTTCCTTGCCCCAAGCCACCGGATAGCAGATGTTGAGCTCATACGACTTGAACTTGCCGCCGGTATGCGCGCTGATGTTGCGCAGCTTGGCGATGTCGGCGAAATCGAGTACCGGCTGCGCCACTTCGAGCCGCATCGGCGGATTGATGTTGTTGGTGTCGAGCAGGTTCGGTTTCGGGCCGATGAAGGACACCAGCGACATCACCATCGCTTCGCGGATCGGGTCGATCGGCGGATTGGTGACTTGCGCGAACAATTGCTTGAAGTAGTTGTACAGGGGCTTGAGCTTGTTCGACATCACTGCCAGCGGCGAATCGTTGCCCATCGAGCCGATGGCTTCCTCGCCCGAGGCAGCCATCGGCGCCAGCAGGAACTTGATGTCTTCCTGGGTGTAGCCGAACGCCTGCTGGCGATCCAGCAGCGCGGCGCCCGCCTGCGGCGCCACTGCAGCGGTCTTGATTTCATTGAGCTTGATGCGCACCGAATTGATCCAGGCCTTGTATGGCTTGGCATTCGCGTAAGTATTCTTGAGCTCCTGGTCGTCGACGATGCGGCCCGCCTCGAGGTCGATCAGGAACATCTTGCCCGGCTGCAGCCGCCATTTCTGGATGATTTTCGATTCCGGAATCGGCAGCACGCCGGATTCGGACGCCATCACCACGAAATCGTCGTCGGTGATCACGTAGCGCGCCGGCCGCAGGCCGTTGCGGTCGAGCGTGCCGCCGATGTGGCGGCCGTCGGTGAAGGCCATCGCGGCCGGGCCGTCCCACGGCTCCATCATCGCTGCATGGTATTCGTAAAAGGCGCGCCGGTTGTCGTCCATCTGGGTGTGGTTTTCCCACGCCTCCGGGATCATCATCATCATCGCCTGCGCGATCGGGTAGCCGGCCATCACCAGCAGCTCCAGCGCATTGTCGAAGGTCGCGGTATCGGACTGGCCCTCGAAGATCAGCGGATACAGCTTCTGCAGGTCGTCGCCCAGCACCGCCGACTTCATCACGCCTTCGCGCGCCCGCATCCAGTTGAAATTGCCCTTGACCGTGTTGATTTCGCCGTTGTGGGCGATCAGGCGGTACGGGTGGGCCAGCGGCCATTCGGGGAACGTGTTAGTCGAGAAGCGCTGGTGCACCAGCGCCAGCGCCGAAATGCAGCGCGCATCCTGCAAGTCGCGGTAATACACGCCGACCTGGTCGGCCAGCAGCAAGCCCTTGTAGACCACGGTGCGGGCCGACATCGACGGTACGAAGTATTCCTGGCCGTGCATCAGGTTGAGCGCCTGAATCGCATGCGCAGCCGATTTGCGGATCACGTACAGTTTGCGCTCGAGCGCATCGGTAACCATGATGTCGGGGCCGCGGCCGACGAAAATCTGGCGGATGAACGGCGCCTTGCTGCGCACGGTGGGCGACATCGGCATCTCGGCATCGACCGGCACGTCGCGCCAGCCCAGCACGATCTGGCCCTCGAGCCGCACCGCCCGCTCCATCTCCTGCTCGCAGGCCAGGCGGGAGGCATTTTCCTTCGGCAGGAACACCATGCCGACGCCGTATTCGCCCGGTGGCGGCAAGCTCACGCCCTGCTGCGCCATCTCTTCGCGGTAGAACTGGTCGGGCACCTGGATCAGGATACCAGCGCCGTCGCCCATCAGCTTGTCGGCGCCGACCGCGCCCCGATGATCCAGGTTCTTCAGGATCAGCAAACCCTGCTCGATCACCGAATGCGATTTGACGCCTTTGATATGGGCGATAAAACCGACGCCGCAAGCGTCGTGTTCGTTGGATGGATCGTACATACCTTGTGCGCGCATAGCGGTTCTCCACTGCTTGATGAGTTTGAGCGTGAAGAATAGTGCAGCGCAATAAAAATTCAATAAAAATAATTAGGGTCGGAGTTAAATTAAACTCAACGCCATTTGAAATTTAATTTAATTAGGGACATAGTAAATGCTGCGATGCCTTCGACCCACCGAACGCGGCGCGCAGCTGGTTGCAGCCATAATTTCAGCTATTTATATACTGTGCTGTGTATTTTCAAAGGCCGCAATAAATCAAAGCGGAAATTCAGTATTTTTTCTTATACTCAGGATAATGATTCATATAAGAAACTATTCTGTCGGATCCGGATTCGGCTCAGGCCGCGCGGCAGCGGGCCTGCGCGGCCGCCCTCTTTTGGCCGGCGCCACGCGACGGTTGAGCTGCTGCGCCAGCGACTGCTGAAACGCGGCATCGCCCAGCACCCATCCCTTCAGCAATGCCGCGTCCAGCAGCGCGACCTGCTCCGGCGGCAATGCCTGCTCCAGCAACGCCCGGTAATGCGCCTCGCGCTCGAACGGCGTGTTCCCCAGCGACCAGTACAGCGGATGATCGGTCACCAGCGGATCGACCCTGGCCCCGACGTGGTGCGCCTGACTCGACCACGGATATTGCGCCGCCGTGGCGGCCAGGCCGGCGCGCACCGGATGGCTTTCGAGATAGCGGTAACAGAGCAGCAGATAGCGCGGCGCCTCGATCACCGAAGCCTTGAAGCGGCCCTGCCAGAGCGTGCCGGCATGGCCGTATTTGCGGTTGAAATACGGCACATAATGGCGCCCGACCCACTGCATCATGCGCCCCAGGCCCTCTTCATCGGCGGGCGTGGCCAGCAGATGGACGCGCTGCTCGGTCAGCAAATAGGCATGAATGGCCACCTTGAACTGGCGCGCCGCGTCGCGCAGCCAGCCCAGAAAAGCCGCAAAATCGCTGCTGTCGCAGAAGATCGGCTGCCGGTTGTTGCCTTGCTGAAAAATGTAGTGCGGCTGCTGCGGGATGACGAGTCGGGGAAGTCGGGCCATTTTTATGCCAGGGCAGGTATCAAGCACCCTATTCTAATCAATGCAACGACTCCGACCCTATTTCGTGCATCCGCAATCCAGAACCGCTCAATAAAACTGCGCCAGCCAGGGAAATTCCGCAACCAGCGCGGGCAGGAAGCGGGTGGCGGCAATGGTGCCGGCAATCCCGGCCAGCGCGATGGTCAGCATCGCCAGCACCAGCCGCCAGATCAGGCCTCGGTCGCGCGCGCGCAGCACGAACAGCAAATTGATCAACACGCTGGTCAGCGATGCAATCACCGCGCCGCTGGACGCCACATGGGCCGAGACCGAGCCGCTGGTCAGCAGGCTGGCGGCGGCGGCTACCGCGCTGGCGCTGGAGACCACGCCGCCGATCAGGCTGATCGCATAAAACCCCATTTCGCCCAGGCTTTGCTGCGCCACCACGCCGGCGATATGCAGGATCAAAAACAGCAAGCCGTATTTCAACGCAGCGCTCAGCGAAAAAGGCAAGGGCAAAGCAACCGGTGCCGCCTGCCGGTCGCTGGCCGCATGCAGGGCATTGCGGTCGAGGAAGAACCAGCCGGCACCGATCACCAGCATCAGGGCGAACGGCACCGCTGCCGCCAGGGCGGCGGTCGGCGCCAGCATGAACAGCAGGCCGGCATTGCGCATGATCATGGCAGCCGTTGCCAGCATGATGCCGCGATAGGCGACGCTGACCGTATCCTTGTCCTTGGCGCGCGACGCCAGCTCAATCACGGTCACGCTGCTGTTGACCAGGCCGCCCAGGAATCCGGCCATCATCACTCCGCGCGCGCCGTACAGCTTCCACAGCACATAGTTGACGAAGCCGATGCCGGCAATCAGGATCACGGTCACCCAGGCGGCGCGCGGCTCGATCAGGTTCCAGGGGCCGACCGCGCCCAGCGGCAGCGCCGGATAAATCACAATCGCCAGAATCCCCAGCAGCAGCACTGAACGCATTTCGTTCTCGGTCAGCCCCAGGCTGAAACCGGCCAGCCGGTCCTTCCACGCCAGCAGCGCGGTGACGATCACCATGATCGAGGCCGGCGTCGCGGTATGGCCCTTGCCGCACAGGATACCGGCCACGCAGGTAATCAGCATCGCGGCCGAAGTGGTCAACTCGGCCGTGTCGTTGGTGCGCAAGCGCTGCACGTTCAAAAAAGCCGCCAGCACCCCGGTCAGGATCAGGATCAGAAGTGCGTATTGATCGCCGAGCGCACCGCCCATCGCGCCCAGCAGGGCAATGAAGCTGAAGGTGCGCAAGCCGGCTTCCTTGCCGCGCCGTTCGCGCTCCATGCCGATCAGCAATCCCAACGCCAGCGCCAGGCTCAACCGCATCAGGCTGTCCAGATACGGCCATTGGGTTTCGGGCATCGAACGGCCGATCTGAATCAGCGGCTCGACCAGTGCGGTAAGGGTTTGGGGATCGGTGGGCATTATGGGTATCAGGTTGCTCATGTACAACAGTCACTATAAACCGATTGGCGTGCATTTACCCGCTCTCGCAGATGGCGGCAAGCAATGCAAGAAGGAAATAATGGCGCGTGCCGGAACACGCAGCCAAAAATGCGCAGGGCTTGAAAAATTTCCAGTATCCAATGGAGTATATTTTATGTGCGCAATTTTAATATGCGGAAAATAATATAAAAATATTCATACTCCCTGTTTAT
>NZ_AVCC01000070.1 GCF_000622895.1 Herminiimonas sp. CN | reverse complement strand
TTTTTATTGCCTTGCAAAAAATATAAATCAAACCCACTGCCCGGTGCAAATTTTGTCCAGCCAAAATGCGCCTATGACTGTTTTTACATCAGTTACTTTGCCTTCCCGAATCCACGCCAGCAAATCACTCACTGACGCGCTGAAGGTATCCAAGAACTCCCCGTCATCCAGCTTTTGTATCCCTGCTTGAAGACCGCGCGCGACAAAAATATCAAGGTATTCGTCTGAATACGCAATCGCATTATGGATAGTGCAGACAAATGTCCAGTCGGTTGCAGTATAGCCAGTTTCCTCACGCAACTCGCGCTGGGCTGTTGCCAAAGAATCTTCATTTGGATCTATTTTTCCCGCTGGAAATTCAATGAATACCCGGTTCAACGGATAGCGAAACTGACGCTCAAGTAATACTGAATTGTCGTCAAATAAAGGAAGGATGACTACGGCACCGGGATGCCGGATATATTCTCTTGACGATATTTTGCCATCAGGCAGCCTGACGATATCGCTTTGCACCTGAAGGAAACTTCCACTAAAAGCAATTCTGCCTTCAATTTTGGTTTCTTCAAGATGTCTATCGTCCATATTGGAAATGGGTAGTGATTCTTTTAGCGCAATTCCACACCAGGCAGAAGAAAAATTCAGGAAATTATTTACGCAAATAACGCAAAACAAAACCGGGATAAGCTAGAACCAGAAACAAAAAAGAAGTAACGGCAAAAAATTCCCACTTTTGCTCAAAAACATTGCCAAGATTCGCTTCTAACAAACGTGCAATGAAGCCTAAGGTGAAATATAAAACTACCATCTCTATCAGACGCAGCCAAAAAGGTTTTACCGATATCCGTATCGGAATGAGCGCAAGCAAACGCTCATTCAAAAATGGCATATTGGCGGTGAATATCGCCAATATGATCATCAACCAAACCGAAAAAGTTACATTCATAAACAGGATCGACCCACCGTCAAGTACCGACAACTTTACTCATTGCGACTGTACACAGTGCCATCAGAGCACCGGGCATCAATCCAACCCCAACCACAATAATGGCATTCACACTAAGTGCAGCATACATATCCTTATTGAATACAATCGGAGATCTATCGATTGCTTCATCAAAGTACATGACTTTAACAACACGCAGATAATAGAAAGCACCTATAAGGGAAAATAATATTGCAAGAATGGCTAGCCATGTTTGGCCTGTTCCCAATACCGCTTGTATAACGGACAATTTTGCATAGAAACCCATCATTGGCGGAATACCGGCCAAAGAAAACATCAGCAACAACATGACAAGAGCAAACCACGGACTGCGCTGATTCAAGCCCTTAAAATCCTCAATATTTTCCGCCTCAAAGCCTTTGCGTGACAGCAGCATGATGATACCGAATGTGCCCAAAGTAGTTAACACATAAGTGATGGTGTAAAACATAGCGGAACTATAGGCATTAGCGGCAGGTGCTGTACTTCCAGCAACTACACCGGATAACAATCCCAGCAACATGAAACCCATCTGGGAAATAGTTGAATATGCCAGCATTCGCTTCAAATTGGTCTGTGCGATGGCGGCAATATTGCCGATAGCCATCGATAACACAGATAAAATAACAAGCATTTGTTGCCAGTCGAAAGCCAGGGGTAATAGGCCTCCAACCAACAGCCGGATAAAAATTGCAAAAGCTGCCAATTTTGGTGCACCGCCAAGCAACAGCGTTACTGCAGTCGGCGCACCTTGATAAACGTCTGGAGCCCACATATGAAAAGGAACGACGCCCAGTTTGAATGCCAAGCCGGAAACCAGAAAAACTATACCAAAAACTAAAACCGTCCTATCAACTGCACCTGTTGCAGTAGCCTTAGCAACTTCTGTCAGATCGAGTGAGCCGGTTGCGCCATACAGCATTGACATACCATAAAGCAAGAATCCGGAAGCCATTGCGCCCAAAATAAAATACTTCATCGCAGCCTCAGTCGAAACCTTGTGCTCGCGGCGCAGCCCTACCAGGGCGTACAAAGACAGAGACATCAACTCCAGTCCCAGATAAATAATCAAGAAATTATTACCAGAGATCATGATCATTTGTCCCAGCAGTGCAAACAAGGCCAGCACATAAAATTCACCGCCCAGATTCCCCCCGACAATTCCTCGCCCGGTTGCATATTGGCGCGAATATATCAAAGTCAGGCCTACTGCCAGATAAGAGAATATTTTCAATATATTGGACATTGGATCTGTCACAAACATATTGTGAAATGTATGGTCAATGATGCCGGAATTTAACGAATCCAGGCTAAGCAATGCACATCCGAGTAAAGTCAGTAAAGACAAGACATAGGTGATGTATCGTTTCCCATCAGACAAAAACATGTCGATTAATAGAATTGCCGATGCCGCGATAACAAGAAAAACTTACGGGAAAAAGTAAAGTCAGATTCATGGTATTCATTTAAGTCGCCTCTTCTATATGCACTGATTTAGTTCACTTTTGAGATAGCGACATGTTTCAATAAGTCTGTGACTGACGTTTGCATAACATCGGTAAATGGCGCTGGATACAAACCCATTCCAATCACTGCAATAGCCAATAATGCCAACATTAAAAATTCACGCTTATTAATGTCCTGCAATTGCCTTACATGTTCGTTGGCAATTTCACCAAAGATCACGCGCTTGGCCATCCAGAGTGAATATGCGGCTCCCAAAATAAGAGCGGTTGCCGCCAGCATACCTATCCAGAAATTGAATTTCACAGCACCTAAAATGACCATGAATTCACCGACAAAACCAGAAGTTGCCGGCAAACCGGAGTTCGCCATCGAAAACAGAAACGAAAAATGCTGCAAATTTTGGCATGGTATTTACTACACCACCATAATCGACAATTTGACGCGAATGCATGCGATCGTAAAGTACCCCAATACATAGGAACATGGCACCGGAAACAAAGCCGTGGGAAATCATCTGAACGATACCGCCCTGTACCGACACATCATTAAACATGAAGAAACCCAACGTAACAAAACCCATATGCGCGATCGACGAATAAGCCACTAGTTTCTTCATGTCTTTCTGCACCATTGCAACCAATCCGATATAAATCACAGCGATTAGTGACAAGGCAATCATCAATCCAGACAAGTAATGGCTTGCATCCGGCGTAATCGGTAAAGAAAAACGTAAAAAGCCATATGCCCCAAGCTTCAGCATAATCGCAGCCAGCACTACCGACCCGCCAGTAGGCGCCTCAACGTGCGCATCCGGCAGCCAGGTATGCACCGGCCACATTGGAACCTTGACAGCAAAAGCCATAAGAAATGCAAAGAAAATCAGTATCTGCACGGATAAAGGCAGGGGAAATTTTTGCCATGTCAGAATATCAAAGCTGCCTGTCTTTGTATAAAGGTACAGGATCGCTACTAATGTCAGCAAAGAACCCATCAACGTATAAAGAAAGAACTTGAACGCTGCGTAGACGCGATTGGCTCCACCCCATACACCGATTATGATAAACATCGGAATAAGAGTAGCCTCGAAAAACACATAAAACAACAAGCCATCAAGCGCACAGAAAACGCCAATCATCAGGCCGGACAAAATCAGAAAAGCCCCCATATATTGGGCCACTTTTTTCTCAATCACTTCCCATCCAGCAATAACGACAATCACCGTAATGAAGGCTGTCAATACAATGAACCAGACAGAGATACCATCGATTCCAAGAAAATAGTTGATATTAAAACGTTCAATCCAACTGTATTTTTCGACAAATTGCATCTCATGCGCAACGTTATCGAAGCGCTGAATCAAAGGCAGTGTCACAAGGAAACTTGTAATTGCACCAATCAGCGACGCTACCCGTACCAACCTGGGTTTGTCATCACTACCGAATGCCAAAATGAAGATACCAAAAGCGATAGGACACCAAATCGCTAAACTCAAAAGTGGGGAAGTTGACTGCATCATGGTTATTATCTGTTTTCTTTGTCAGCTTATTTGGCAAACGGGAAAGGCATGAAATAAATGAGAAAGCCTAGAACACCGACGATCATCACAAACGCGTAGTGATAGAGGTAGCCAGATTGAATTTTTCTGGAAAATTTCGAAAATACGCCAACTAACTTGGCGCTACCGTTGACTATAAATCCGTCAATCAGGGTTTTATCGCCAATATTCCACAGGCCATTACCAAGCACACGCGCTCCTCCGGCGATAACAACTTCGTTGAATTTATCCAGATAATACTTGTTTTCCAGCAATTCATAAATTGGCCCGAATTTACCCTTGATATATGCAGGAATGCGCGGATCAACCATATAAAAATAATATGCGCTCACAACACCCGCCAATGCCAGAAAGAAAGGGGCCGTGGTTAATGCGTGAATTGCCATTGCAAGAGATCCGTGAAATTCTTTTGCAATTTCCGCCATCGCCTCATGTGACTCGGCAACAAAAATCGCATCCTTGAAGAAATTTCCAAACAGCATTGGCTCAATCGTGAAATAGCCGATGATCACCGAGGGGATGGCCAGAAGAACGAGTGGCAAAGTCACAACCAGTGAAGATTCATGCGGCTTTTGACCAGCCGCCAAACCATGGTGGTGTTCATCATCGTGATGGTGTGCATGCCCAAAGCGCTCCTTGCCATGAAAAACAAGGAAATACATGCGGAAAGAATAAAATGCGGTTACAAATACGCCGGCAAGAACCGCAAAACTTGCGAAACCTGAACCGTAAATTTCCGAGTTATGAACTGCTTCTATGATGCTGTCTTTTGAGTAGAAGCCGGAGAAAAAAGGTGTGCCGATCAACGCCAGCGAGCCAAGAAGCGATGTAATCCAAGTAATCGGCATGTATTTTCTCAAGCCGCCCATGTTGCGGATATCCTGATCGTGATGCATGCCGATAATCACCGAACCGGCAGCCAGGAATAATAATGCTTTAAAGAACGCATGAGTCATCAAATGGAATACAGCAACAGAATAAGCCGATGCGCCAAGAGCAACTGTCATATAGCCCAGTTGCGACAGAGTCGAATACGCGACAACTCGTTTAATGTCGTTCTGGATAATACCGAGAAACCCCATGAACAATGCGGTAATTGAGCCAATAATCAAAACAAATGACAAGGCGGTATCCGACAGTTCAAACAGCGGCGACATTCTTGCCACCATAAAAATACCGGCAGTAACCATTGTTGCGGCATGAATCAAGGCAGATATAGGTGTCGGACCTTCCATCGAATCAGGCAACCAGACATGCAATGGAAACTGCGCTGATTTCCCCATTGCCCCGATAAACAAACAGATGCAGGCAACTGTTATCAACAACCAGTTCGTACCTGGAAATATCAGTTTTGCCAACTCCTGTTTTTGAGAAAAGACTTCACCGTAATTCAGGGATCCTGCGTACGCTACCAATAAACCGATTCCAAGAATAAAACCAAAGTCACCGACCCGATTTACCAGAAATGCCTTCATGTTGGCCGCAATCGCAGTCGGCTTCTTGAACCAAAAGCCGATCAATAGATATGAAACTAGTCCAACAGCTTCCCACCCGAAAAATAATTGCAAGAAATTATTGCTCATGACAAGCATTAACATCGCAAAAGTAAACAGTGAAATATAGGCGAAAAAACGGTTATATCCTTCGTCATCCTGCATGTAGCCGATAGTGTAGATATGCACCATCAGCGATACAAACGTGACTACGCACATCATCATGGCGGTAAGGCTATCGATCAGAAATCCGATTTCAAATTTCAATCCAGCTACAGTCATCCAATTGTAGATAACGCCATTAAAAATAGCCCCGTCCAACACTTCATTTAAAGTCATGCAGGACAGGACAAATGCGATAAGTACGCCCAGTATTGTCACAGTATGAGATGCTGTTCGCCCGATTATATTGCCAAAAAACTTGGTGCCGAACAGCCCTGCGATGACAGACCCCGCGAGGGGCGCCAGTGGAACGACCAGTAGTAAATTAGGGTTAAGTTGCCCCGCCATGATGACCCTTTTATTAATTCCAGAGAATATTTCAGAGAAGCTGATTGCTAGCCTTTGAGAGAATCCAGATCTTCGACATTGATAGTATTCATATTGCGGAACAGAACTATCAAAATGGCGAGGCCAATTGCGGATTCAGCCGCAGCCACCGCCAAAATGAAGAAAACGAAAACCTGGCCAGCAGCATCTCCCAAATAATGGGAAAAAGCGACAAAATTCATATTAACAGCGAGCAACATAAGCTCTATTGCCATTAGTAATACAATAATATTTTTGCGATTTAAAAAAATACCGATAATTGAAATCGAAAATAGTATTGCGCCAAGAATTAGATAATGCGCAAGTGATAGTGTCATTTTCCTAAATCCTTATTTTTGCTCTGTTCCAGAGATTGCCACTGGCAATGACGGAACATCAAGATTATTCGCACGAGCGGATTCCGATTTCATGCTCACAATCCGAATCCGGTCATTCCGCTTAACCTTCACTGCATCCGATGGATGGAAATGTTTACTATCCTTGCGCCGGCGCATCGTGAGCGCAACTGCAGCAATGATGGCGACCAAAAGAATTACAGCGGCAATTTCAAACGCGAAAACATATTGCGTATAAATTAGCTTTCCAAGTTCCTTGGTATTGCCAATCATGTCGGCAGCAGCCGGAATCAGCGGATCCGCTACCCAAAAACCGCGCAATAACACTGCCGCCATTTCTAACGCGATTACTACGCCGATAGTTGCAGCCAAAGGAAAATACCCCCAGAAACCTTCGCGCATTTTGTCCAGATTGATGTCAAGCATCATCACGACAAATAAGAAAAGAACCATTACTGCACCGACATAGACCAGCACCAGAACTATTGATAGAAACTCAGCCTTGAGCAACATCCAAAGTGCGGCTGCCGAAAAGAAGGACAGCACAAGAAATAGTGCAGAATGTACAGGATTGCGGGCTGTAATGACGCGTGCTGCAGCAATAACCAAGATCGCCGAGAAAACGTAGAAAAGTGCGGTTTTAAATTCCATGACAAGCCAAATAAAGGACCAGATTAACGATACGCGGCATCGGCTGCGCGAGCAGCAGCGATTTCATTTTCATAGCGGTCACCGACAGCTAGCAGCATTTCTTTTGTGTAGTACAGATCACCGCGTTTTTCACCGTGGTATTCAAGAATATGCGTTTCCACAATCGAATCAACTGGACATGATTCCTCGCAAAAACCGCAAAAAATGCACTTTGTCAAATCAATATCGTAGCGAGTGGTTCTTCTCGTGCCATCAGCGCGCTGATCAGATTCAATCGTAATTGCCATGGCAGGACAAACTGCCTCGCATAGTTTGCATGCAATGCAACGCTCTTCGCCGTTTGGATAGCGACGTAATGCATGCAATCCGCGAAACCGAGGCGATTGCGGCGTTTTTTCCTCTGGAAACTGAACCGTAATCTTGCGTGCGAACAAATACCGTCCGGTCAATGCCAGACCTTTGAGCAACTCTCGGAGCATTAAGCTACCGAAAAAATCCTTAACGGCGTCCATAAAATATCAGCCCCACCTTCCCAATTACTTCCAAATATTCAAAGACGTCTGCATCCATGCAGCAACAATAACCAAATATGCCAGAGTCAGCGGGATGAACACTTTCCAGCCGAGACGCATGATTTGATCGTAACGGTAACGAGGAAAGGAAGCACGCACCCAAATAAAGATCGATACCACCAGGAAAGTCTTGATTCCCAGCCAGATCCAACCCGGAATCCAATTAAACAAAACGGAATTAATCGGTGATAGCCATCCACCCAGGAACATCAACGATGCCAACGCCGAAATCAGAATCATGTTGGCATATTCGGCCAGGAAGAACATGGCAAATGACATCCCGGAATACTCAACCATATGACCGGCTACAATTTCCGATTCACCTTCCACTACGTCAAAAGGATGTCTATTTGTTTCCGCAATACCGGAAATTACATAAACAACAAACATCGGGAACAAAGGAAGCCAATTCCACGACAGAAAGTTCAGACCTTTATCAGCAAAATAGCCACTGGATTGAGTCGTCACAATATCGATGAAATTAAGGCTTCCAGTAACCATCAATACAATCACCAATACGAAACCCATCGCTATCTCGTAAGAGATCATTTGTGCGGAAGCTCGCATGGCTCCCAAAAATGCATATTTTGAATTCGATGCCCAACCAGCAATAATGACGCCATACACTTCCATGGATGTTATTGCCATAACAAATAACAAGCCCGCATTCACATTCGCCAGAACAGCCTCTGGGCCAAATGGAATAACCGCCCAAGCCGCCAACGCCGGCATAATCGTCATGATCGGCGCGATTACAAACAACATCCTGTTCGCTTTGGCCGGAATAATGATTTCTTTCAGAAGTAGTTTCAGGGCATCTGCAATTGGCTGCAGCAGACCAGCCGGACCTACCCGATTGGGCCCCAGACGCACGTGCATCCAGCCGATTAACTTGCGCTCCCACAGAGTCAAATAAGCTACGCAGCCCATGATGGGCAACACGATGCAAACAATTTTCACCAGGTTCCAGATCAAAGGCCAAACGGAACCGAAGAAATTTTGTCCCGTGGCATGAATTGTGACAAGCAATTGATCCATCAGGCACGCTCCACAACAACAGAACCAAACATTGCGCCAAGTGCTGCCGTCGCGGGATGCCCGGCCGCAACTCTTACTACAGATTCTGGCTGACCGGCACCAATCTCCGCCTTCAATAAGGCGCTACCCGCTCCTTGGCGAACTATGACTCTGGCCCCTTCTTGTAATCCAAGTTGTGTAAATAGTGCAGCGGATAAATAGGCTACCGGCACCTTCGCATCGGCAGTTGCCTGGAGCGAAGCTGCCCGGCGCACTATCGGATCAGTGAAATAAATTGGGACATCTGCGACGCGTTGCAGACCGGCACTCTCCCTGACTGGTGCATTGAGTTCCGTTCTAGCGTTGTTATTCAAGCGGTCGGAAACAATACCAACGCCGATGACTTCGTCGCGAATTACTTCAGAAGACTCATAATTAAAATCAGGTATATCCAGCAAATTACCCAATACCCGCAGCACTTTCCAACCAGGCCGGGTTTCTCCAAGTGGCTTAACCGTGCCATTGAAGCTCTGTACTCGTCCTTCGCAATTCACGTATGAGCCGGAAGTTTCGGTAAAAGGCGCGATGGGCAGCAAGACATCCGCATAATCAAGTGCGTGTTTAAATGCTGACATTACGATCACCATTTCAGCCTGCCCCAAGGCTGCATTCGCCACCTGTGGGTTGGCGCAATCGACAGCAGGTTCCGCATTTAATAACAGGTATGCCTTACGTGGTGCAGTGAAGAACTGCGCCGCATGCGCTCCAGTGACCGGCATGGCATTTGCCAGGTAGCCGCCCACAGTATTGGCAGCTTCCGTCAAATAACCAAATTTCGAACCGGTATTTTCAGATAGCCACTCTATCGATGCATGCAGTTGCGAAGCCTGCGGATGTTGCGAAGCTGCATTGCCGAGGAAAATTGCCTTAGGCACATCCAGCAATAATCCGGAAGCGATATTTTTTGCCTCAGTTGATGGAGTCAAGCCGAAAAATACTGCAGGAACAGCGATATTTTTCAATTGTGCAACCGCAACAATGATTTCACCCAGCGTCGCTGCCCAGTCGCTCGGCGCCTGGATGATTTTATGTGAAACAGGAATCAGTAAATCATCGTCAGTCGCATGCAGAATGTCTAATTTTGCTCCAAGCTTGACGGCCTGGCGTACACGGGACGCCAACAACGGGTGGTCCTTGCGCAGAAATGAGCCGACCACAAAAATTTGTTTTAACTGTGCGAACTCTGCAATTGGCATGCCTAGCCAAGGCGTAATTTTTCCATCCAGGGAAAAATCCGATTGACGCAGTCTAAAATCAACATTGTCCGATCCGATGCCCCGGACAAGTTTCTGCAGCAGCGACAATTCTTCCAAAGTAGAATGCGGCGCGGCAAGCGCAGCAATCGCATCTGCACCATGCTCATGCCTGATATTTTTCAAGCCATGCGCCACATATTCCAATGCAGTCTGCCAGTCCGTTTCCTGCCATTGGCCGTCCTGCTTGATCATCGGCTTGGTAAGGCGATCGCCTCCGTTCAAACTTTCATACGAAAAACGATCCTTGTCAGACAGCCAGCATTCATTGACAGCTTCGTTTTCAAAAGGCAGAACGCGCATCACCCTATTATTCTTAACTTGAACGACGAGATTCGCTCCTAAACTGTCGTGCGGACTAACTGATTTGCGTCGTGACAATTCCCAAGTGCGAGCACTGTAGCGGAACGGTTTTGAAGTCAACGCCCCTACTGGACATAGATCGATCATGTTGCCGGACAATTCGGAATTAATTGTCTTCCCGACAAATGCAGTAATTTCTGCATGCTCGCCACGATTGAGCATGCCAAGCTCCATCACTCCGGCAATTTCCTGGCCGAACCGCACGCAACGCGTACAGTGAATGCAGCGCGTCATTTCCTCCATCGAAATCAGCGGGCCCGCATTTTTATGGAAAACGACGCGCTTTTCTTCTTGATAACGCGAGGCCGATGCTCCATAACCGACTGCCAGATCCTGCAGTTGGCACTCACCACCCTGATCGCAAATTGGACAATCCAGCGGATGATTTATCAGCAGGAATTCCATCACGCCTTTTTGCGCCTTGACAGCCTTATCGCTGCCCGTGCGCACAATCATCCCAGATGTAACAGGCGTTGCACACGCAGGCAGCGGCTTCGGTGCTTTCTCTACCTCAACCAGACACATGCGGCAATTCGCTGCAATCGACAGTTTCTTGTGGTAGCAAAAATGCGGGATATAGGTGCCAAGTTTATTCGCAGCATCCATTACCATGCTGCCTTCTTGCACTTCGACTTTTTTACCGTCTATTTCAATTTCGACCATGGCTTGACTTTTACCTGACCTGGCTTATAAGTATGCGGGCACCAAGCAATGCTTATGCTCGATGTGATATTCAAATTCTTCGTGGAAATTCTTGATGAATGCACGTACCGGCATTGCGGCAGCATCGCCCAGCGCACAAATCGTGCGCCCCTGAATGTTGTCAGCAACCGAATTGAGCACATCCAAGTCTTCCGGACGGCCTTTGCCATGCTCGATTCTATGCACCATCCGATACATCCAGCCCGTGCCTTCACGGCATGGGGTACATTGACCGCAGGATTCCTCAAAATAAAAATACGATAGGCGCAGCAGCGATTTGACCATGCACCTGGTTTCATCCATGACGATCACCGCACCTGAACCCAGCATTGATCCCGCCTTCGCAATCGAATCGTAATCCATGTCGGTGGCCATCATTACATCACCGACGATAACCGGCGCCGATGAGCCGCCTGGAATAACCGCCTTGATTTTTTTTCCGTCGCGCATGCCGCCGGCGAGCTCCAGCAAAGTGGCGAACGGCGTGCCCAAAGGCATCTCGTAATTGCCAGGCCGTGCCACGTCACCAGAAATCGAGAAAATTTTGGTACCGCCGTTATTCGGCTTGCCTATTGCAGCATAGGCTTCGCCCCCCATCCGAAAGACGAATGGCACTGCTGCAAAAGTCTCGGTATTATTAATCGTGGTCGGCTTGCCATATAAGCCGAAACTGGCAGGGAAAGGCGGCTTGAAGCGAGGCTGGCCTTTTTTTCCTTCCAGCGACTCCAGCAATGCAGTTTCCTCACCGCAAATATATGCGCCGTAACCATGGAATGCATGCAATTGAAATTTAAAATCGGTGCTGCAAATGTTGTCTCCCAACATGCCAGCCGCACGAGCTTCTTCAAGCGCCTCTTCAAAACGCTCATATTCAGCAAAAATTTCACCGTGAATATAGTTGTATCCGACCGTGATTCCCATCGCATAAGCACCGATGGCCATGCCTTCAATCAGTGCATGTGGATTGTAGCGAATGATGTCGCGGTCCTTGAATGTGCCCGGCTCGCCTTCATCGGTATTGCAGACCAAATATTTTTGCCCTGGAAACTGGCGCGGCATGAAACTCCACTTCAATCCCGTCGGAAAACCAGCGCCCCCGCGACCACGCAAGGACGATGCCTTTAATTCAGCAATCACTTGCTCCGGCGTGATTTTTTCGGTAAGAATCCGTTTCAGGGACTCGTAACCGCCACGCTTGACATAATCGCTCAAACGCCAGTTAGCGCCATCCAATCCTGCCAGAATGAGCGGTTCAATGTGCCGATTATGAAGGCTCGTCATTTCTTCAATTCCTCCAGCAATTCATCGATGCGTTCATTCGACATGTGACTGCACATGCGCTTGTTGTTTACTGTCAGTACTGGTGCGTCGCCACAAGCTCCCATGCACTCGCCCTCAAGCAGAGTAAATTGGTCATCACCGGTAGTTTCTTTGTAATCAATACCCAGTTTTTGCTTGAGATAATGCGCAGCGCGCTCCCCGCCGGATAAAGAACATGGCAAATTGGTGCAGACCGTAATTTTGTTTTTTCCAACCGGTTTAAGGTTGTACATGTTGTAAAACGTTGCCACTTCCTGCACTGCTATCGCGGGCATGCCCAGATAATCTGCAACATCCTGCAATACTTCAGGCGCCAGCCAACCAGTCTCATCTTGCGCAATAGCCAACGCAGCCATGACCGCCGATTGCTTTTGATCGGCAGGAAATTTCGCGATTTCGCGATCAATTTTCTTATACGATTGTTCTGATAACAGCATTATTTTTGCCTCAAATATCGATCCGCAATTAGCGGTCAATCTCACCGAACACAATATCCTGAGTGCCGATGATGGTTACCGCATCAGCTAACATGTGACCTTTTGCCATTTCATCCAGGCCTTGCAGATGCGCAAATCCTGGCGCGCGAATCTTGAGGCGATATGGCTTGTTGGCGCCATCTGAAATCATGTAGATGCCAAACTCGCCTTTCGGGTGCTCAATCGCAGCGTAAGCCTCTCCGGCAGGCACATGAATACCCTCGGAAAACAGCTTGAAGTGATGAATCAACTCTTCCATGTTGGATTTCATATCAACACGACTGGGCGGCGCAACCTTATTGTTCTCGGTCATGACCGGTCCCGAATTGTTGCGCAACCAGGAAACACATTGCTTGATGATATTGTTGGATTGACGCATTTCCTCAATCCGCACCAGATACCGGTCATAACAATCGCCATTGACGCCCACAGGAATATCAAAATCCAGCAAATCGTAGACTTCGTATGGCTGTTTTTTACGCAGATCCCACTCGACACCGGAACCACGCAACATGGGGCCGGTAAATCCCATCGCCTTTGCGCGCTCCGGAGATACCACCCCGACCCCAACCAGGCGCTGCTTCCAGATGCGGTTATCCGTCAACAAGGTTTCGTATTCATCAACGTAAGTTGGAAAGCGATTCGTGAAATCCTCAATGAAATCCAGCAGCGAGCCTTGCCGATTCTCATTCAGAGCCCTGATGGCTTTTTCGTTGCGCAGAATTGACGCCTTGAATTGCGGCATGGAATCAGGAAGGTCTCGATACACGCCACCCGGACGATAGTAAGCTGCATGCAAACGTGCGCCGGAGACTGCTTCATAGCAATCCATCAAATCCTCTCGCTCACGGAATGCGTACAAAAATACGCCCATGGCGCCAACGTCAAGAGCATGCGCCCCCAACCAGAGCAAGTGGTTCAACAAGCGGGTAATCTCGTCAAACATCACGCGAATGTATTGCGCCCGCAGAGGCACCTCCAAACCCAACAACTTCTCGACTGCCATTACATAAGCATGCTCATTGCACATCATCGAGACATAGTCGAGACGATCCATGTAAGGAACCGACTGCAGATAGGTTTTTTGCTCTGCCAGCTTCTCGGTACCCCGATGCAGCAAGCCGATATGCGGGTCGGCGCGCTGAATCACCTCGCCATCGAGTTCCAGAACCAGACGCAATACGCCATGTGCAGCGGGATGCTGTGGACCGAAATTGAGTGTGTAGTTTTTAATTTGAGCCATTATTTCATCCCATAATGTTCTTCGCGAATCACGCGCGGCGTAATCTCGCGAGGCTCAATCGTCACTGGCTGATAAATCACCCGCTTTTGCTCCGGATCGTAGCGCATCTCCACATAGCCCGAGACTGGAAAATCCTTGCGGAACGGATGACCAATAAAACCGTAATCAGTAAGGATGCGGCGCAAATCGGGGTGGCCATCGAACATGATTCCGAAAAAATCGAAGGCTTCGCGTTCATACCAATTCGCCGAATTCCATACGGTAATTACAGAAGCCACCAATGGCACCTCATCATCCGGTGCAAACACGCGTACGCGCAAACGCCAGTTATGTTTGGTGGAAAGCAGATGCGAAACCGCCGCATAACGAGGACCGCTCCAGCCGCCATCGACATACGCCGAATAATCGACGCCGCACAAATCAATCAATTCATCGAAATGCAAATCCACATGATCACGCAAAGCGCGCATCACCGACAGATAATTGGATGCAGCCACCACCACAGTGATCTCACCAAGAGCAACCGTCAGGCCATCGAGACGATCGGCGATCACACTGCGCAATGCAGTCTCAAGCGATTCCAGTTTTGTCATCATTTTCAATCGATCCTGTTAGCGCGCGATGGTGTTGGTGCGCTTGATCTTGTTTTGCAATTGCATAATGCCGTAGAGAAGCGCTTCCGCCGTCGGCGGGCAGCCCGGCACGTATATATCCACCGGCACAATCCGATCACAACCACGCACCACCGAATAGGAATAATGATAGTAACCACCGCCGTTGGCACATGAACCCATCGATATCACCCAACGCGGCTCGGCCATCTGGTCATATACCTTACGCAGCGCCGGCGCCATCTTATTGCATAGCGTGCCAGCCACAATCATCACATCCGACTGACGCGGCGACGGACGGAAAACCACGCCAAAGCGATCCATGTCGTAACGCGATGCGCCAGCATGCATCATCTCCACCGCACAGCAAGCCAAACCAAATGTCATCGGCCACATGGAACCGGTGCGCGTCCAGTTAATCAACTTATCCGCCGTCGTGGTAACAAAACCCTCGTTTAATACGCCTTCAATCGACATGACTCACTCCCAATCAAGGGCACCTTTCTTCCAGATATACCAAAAACCGACCACGAATTCGACGATAAACACCAACATCGTTACGAAACCGGACCAGCCGAGGTCGCGCATTGCCACGCCCCACGGAAAGAAAAACGCAGTTTCCAGATCAAACAGGATAAATAGAATTGCAATCAGGTAGTAGCGCACATCAAACTTCATGCGCGCATCCTCAAAAGCCTCGAAACCACACTCGTAAGGAGAGAGTTTTTCAGCATCCGGGGCATGCGGCGCCATCAGGCGCCCAAGCACCTGCGGCACGATACCGACACCGATACCGACCAGAATGAATAACAAGACAGGGAAGTAAGTTTCGAGGTTCACATTTTTCTCGCAATTGCGCCGAATGCACACTGCCCGAAAACAGCAGGCCAAACAGCCATACTCTCGATAAAAAGCCAGCTCAGGATACCCCATGCTGGCCTCTAAAATTTTGGTGCCGACGGCGAGACTCGAACTCGCACAGCTTTCGCCACTACCCCCTCAAGATAGCGTGTCTACCAATTTCACCACGTCGGCACAAGAGCCGTATTTTAACCCGATTTAATGCTTTTATTCAATGCACAATTGCAGCAAAACATTACGCAAACACATTATTTTTCAACTTATTTTGGAATCTGGGCAGCATTGCCCGCAGCTGGCGCAGGAGCAACCGCCGCCGCAGCCGGATTCGACGTGGCTGCACCAGCCGCCGCCGGTGCAGGCGCGGAAGTCACAGGAAGATTTTCCATGACGCCGCCAGTAGCAATCGCCCCCTTATTGCCGAGATACGCCAACGCCAAGGTTGCACTAAAGAAAATTGCTGCAGCCAAGCCGGTCGATTTCGACAGAAAATTCGAAGATCCGGTCGCGCCGAACAAACTTCCGGATGCCCCCGAGCCGAAAGCAGCACCCATATCAGCACCTTTGCCGTGTTGCAGCAGAACCAACCCTATGATAGCCAACGCAGATAAGACCTGGACTACAACAATGATAGTAAACAAGGAATGCATTTAACGATTTCCAATCTTATAGATAAAATTTATTCTTTTTCAATGCTGACATCCAGCCATCAAGCGGAATGCACGATTGCCAGAAAATCCGCCGGATTTAGCGCAGCTCCGCCGATCAGGCCGCCATCGATATCAGGCATTGCAAGCAGCTCTTGCGCATTGTCCGGCTTCATGCTGCCGCCATATAGAATACGCACGACCGGCGCCAATTTGGCATTCTTTTGCGCGAGCTTGGCACGCAATATCGCATGCACCTCCTGCGCCATTTCCGGCGTTGCGGTTTTACCGGTACCGATCGCCCATACCGGCTCGTAAGCGACTACCAGCTTAGCCAGGTCGGCAGCATCAAGCGCCGCCAGCAGCACATCCATTTGCGCGCCAACCACCGCCTGGGTCTGCCCCGACTCCCGCTCGGCGAGGGTTTCGCCGACACAAACAATCGGCGTCAGGCCGGCCTGGATGACGCGCAACATCTTCAGCGCGACTTGCGCATCAGTCTCGCCATGATAGGCGCGGCGTTCGGAATGCCCCAATATTACGTACTTACAGGCAAAATCCTGCAGCATGGAAACGGAAATTTCGCCGGTGTAAGCACCGGATGCATGAATGGAAACGTCTTGCGCGCCCCAGCCGAGCGCACTGCCGGTCAACGCCGCCTGGCATTGCGCGAGATAGACGGCCGGCGCACATACTGCTACCTCACAGCTTGACTGCGACAAGCCTGCCTTGATGCCAGCCAACAGCACGGCATTCGCGGCCAGACTGCCATTCATCTTCCAGTTACCACAAATGAGCTTGCGACGCATATCGGTCCAAATTTTCAATAACCCCGCATTCTAGCCCGTTGCCGCTGGGGCGGTCAAACTCTGAGGCCAACTCATCGGCGCCTCCCATGCCGAAATTTCGCTGCCGCGGCGAATCAATCCGATCGACTGCGCCGCTCAGGCGGCGCCCTCGTTGATCCAAACGCAATCGCCTTTGGTTTGCTTGTCCAAGTCAGCCAGAATGGCGTCATGCTCGGCCAGTTCTTCCGCGCTAGCGCACATGCACATGACATCTGCCAGCGGCGGCAATTCAGCGACGATGCCGCTGGCAAGTTCCGACTCCGGCGCTTCCAGGTCGATGGTCAGGCTGTTCTGCCCGCGCGTCATGGCCAGATAGACTTCAGCCAGCAATTCGGCATCCAGCAGCGCTCCATGCAAGGTGCGATGCGCATTCGATATGCCGTAACGGTCGCACAGAGAGTCCAGCGAGTTGCGCTTGCCAGGGTGCAATTCCTTGGCCTGCGCCAGCGTATCGGTAATTTTTTCCGCGTAGCTATCAAAGTCCGGCAAATCGAGCCGCTTG
>NZ_AVCC01000069.1 GCF_000622895.1 Herminiimonas sp. CN | reverse complement strand
ATATATTCATTGCGAATATTAAATATACTGCCAGTATTGTTTTTTGTGCCTTTGGCCGACATGGTTTCAACCATAATGAGCATGCGTAACATCCGCAGCTAAGGAAATCGGGTTTCACGGCTGGACGGTTGTGCCGATAACATTGAATCCCGTTGACCGCATGCCAGTGTCACTTTGGAATAAACCCGTTTATCTAAGAATAAAATGATCTTGTCTGAAGCAGGCGTGCCCGCTTTCCCCCTGGTTTCCATGCAGATGGTGACGAATGTCCGTCACGAGCTGGTAGGAGTTGCATTTCATTTTGCAACAACAAACAACTTGAAGGCATTCGCGCACCTTTATCATGAAATCGGCTTGCGCGATGCATTGGGTGATTTTCTGTGCGTGCTGGAGCTGCTTGATCCGGCTCAGGTCGACCTGGACCTGGCTGCACATTTGCCACATGAGCGGACGGTGTTGCGTGTGCCGGCAGCAGCTGGCGTGGCGGCAGATGCGCGGGCCAGGCTTGATTGCCTGCAGGCGCAAGGTTTTCGCATCATGCTCGATGGCTGGCCGGCACCGGAGGCCGTATTGCCAACTGGCGTACAGTCGCTGGCAATCGGTCGCGATCAGATCGGGAAAAACGCCACTCCGTTTTCGCAGCACGCACTGGCCGGTCCGCATCTGGCCACCGATGTCAACAGCCCGGACTGCTTCAATGCCTGCCGCGCGGCAGGATTCAACTGGTTTCTCGGCAATTACCCGCTGTATCCGAGCGTCGGCAGGCCGCGCAATGACGGGTCTTCGCGTAGCCGTTTGCTGAGGTTGCTGGTTCTGGTGGCGCGCGATGCCGAGTCGCGCGAACTGGAACAGTTGATGAAGCAGGATCCGTCGCTTTCCTATAATTTGCTCAAGTTGGTCAGTACCGCAGCCTACGCGCGCGGTTGCGTCATCAGCAGTTTCAGCCAGGCCATCAATGTACTGGGGCGCCGCCAATTGCAACGGTGGCTGCAGTTGCTGCTGTATGCGCGTCAGGACGACGACGATGGCGTCAATCCGCTGTTGCCGATAGCCGCCATGCGGGCCGGCCTGATGGCAGCGTTATGCCAGCAGATGGGGGGCGGCCGGAACGAGGCCGAGCGGGCTTTCATGATCGGCATGTTCTCGCTGCTGGACGTACTGTTCGGCGCGCCGCTGGCTGAAATCCTCGAACCTCTGGAGCTGCATGAAGATGTGTTGAGTGCACTGCAAACGCGCAGCGGCCGCCTCGGGGCGATGCTCGACTTGACCGAGCGGGCTTGCTCGGGGAACCCGCACTTGCTGCAGGAAAGTCTGATCGCCTGCAAGATCGATGCAAAAATCTTCTACCGCGCACTGGTGCAGGCATGCGCCTGGGCAATGCAGGTTTCTCAGGCAGATTAATCATGACATCCCTTAACGCGCCCGAAGATATTACCTGCACTATTGAGTTATGCGAGGCGGTACTTAGTCTGCGCGGTCATGCCCTCGGTGAAAGCCTGGGGCGCATTGCCCGGGCCTTGCTGGAGAGTCCGCAGGGGGGCTATTTTCAGGGGGATTTGCCCGAGACGTCCGATCTGGCAGAAGAAATATTTCATGGGAGCGCGTTTTTCGGCCGCTATGCGGTATCCGGCCGGATCGGCGGCTACGATTACATCGACCGCATGCGGCTTGCGGCTCTGGCGCGCCTGACGGCGCGACTGCTGCAGGCGCGCGCGGACGCCGACCGCAGCGCGCGCCAATTCGAAAAAGCTACCGAACAGTTGTTGCTGCAGACCCAAATACTCGATCAAATCCATGAATCCGTAATTACCATGGACTTGACCGGCTTCATCACCAGCTGGAACAAAGGGGCGGAAAAATTATTCGGCTATGCCGCGACCGAAATCATTGGCCGCAACATTATCTTCCTGTACGAAAATCAGGAGGATGAAGAAGATCCGTCGCAAGACATTTTCCTGCAGCAAGGCGGGCGCGAGATGGAGGTGCGTCGACGCAAAAAATCCGGCGAAATATTCTGGGCCAGCCTGTCCCTGTCTTCGCTACGCGACAATACGGGCCAGCCGGTCGGACTGATTGGCTATTTCATGGACATCACGGAGCGCAAGCAGGCACAGGAAAAGATTCATCATCTGGCTTATTACGATGCATTGACCGGCTTGCCGAACCGCACATTGTTCATGAAACTGGTAGACCAGTCGCTGGTGTCGGCCAGCCGCAACGGCTCCAATGGCGCTTTACTGTTCATCGATCTGAATCGTTTCAAGCCGATTAACGACACCCTGGGCCACGGAGTCGGCGATCAATTGTTGCAGCAGGTGGCAGTTCGCTTCAAGGATGCGTTGCGCGACGACGACATCATGGCCCGGCTCGGCAGCGATGAATTTGTGGTTGGCCTGTTTGATCTCAATCAGCACTACCATGCCGGTTTCGTCGCCCAAAAGCTGCTCTATGCAATGGAGCATCCGTATCTGATCGAAGGACATGAGTTACGCATGGGTGCCAGCATCGGCATCAGCACCTATGCGCAGGACGGCACCGATTCGGAAACCTTGCTGCGTCTGGCCGACATCGCCATGTATCGCGCCAAGAAATGTGGCGAAAACGATCATGGCAGTTACGCTTTCTACAGCCAGGAAATGAATCGCGCCGCTTTGAGCCGCCTGCATATCGAGACCGGACTGCGTCGCGCAATCGGCAGCAATGAATTGTTGTTGTATTACCAGCCGAAAATCAACATCGAGGATGGCCGTATCGTGGGAGCGGAAGCGCTGGTGCGCTGGCAGCACCCTGAAAGGGGGCTGGTCTTTCCGTCGGAATTCATCCCGATCGCGGAAGAAAGCAGGCTGGTGGTGCGGCTCGGCGAATGGGTGCTGGAGGCGGCATGCCGGCAAGCGGCAGCCTGGCAGCGGGCCGGTTTGGCGCCGATGCGCGTGGCGATCAATTTGTCGGCGGGAGAGTTCACCGTGTCCCTGCCGGGTCGTGTACAAGCGGCTTTGCGCCGGCATGGCATCGATGCCGACTGGCTGGAACTTGAAATTACGGAAAGCATGCTCATGATCGGCACCGATGATGTGATTGCCATCATGGAAGAGATTGCCGGTCTGGGCGTGACCCTTTCGCTGGATGATTTCGGCACCGGCTATTCCAGCCTGTCCTATCTGAAGCGCTTTCCGATTCACACGCTGAAAATTGATCGCTCATTCATCATGGGCATTCCCAAGGATCAGAACGACTGCGCCATCGCCGGTGCGATTATCGGCATTGCCAAACAATTGCAGCACCGGGTCATCGCGGAGGGCGTTGAAAATGCCGAGCAACTGGATTTTCTTCGAAATCAGGGGTGCGAGGAAATACAGGGATATTTCTTTTCCCGCCCGGTAGCATCGCTGGAAATGGAGAAAATGCTGAGGGAAGACCGCAGGTTCGGAGTCGAACGATGTCCCGATTCGGTCGATGATCTAAATTGACTGCGCTATTATCGCCGGATTGCAATTTGCCCAGCCATTATTTGCGAACCGCGATCCGATTGCTGCGCTTGATCCGCGACTGCAATTTATTTCCATGGCTGTTTCGTTGAAGTCATAAAAATCTGCATCGATCCATTTGGTTTAGGTATAATTCCGGCTCCGGAAGGTTGGCAGAGCGGTTGAATGCACCAGTCTTGAAAACTGGCGAGGTGTTAAAGCCTTCGTGAGTTCGAATCTCACACCTTCCGCCAAGAACACGTTTTAGGAAGTCTAAAACAGTCAAAAAACCCGCGTTCAGCCGAGTGCCGACGCGGGTTTTTTGTTTTAAAAATGCATTAAAGAAATGCTATTTTTTCTACTTGGTTGTCGTTTATGCCATCTTGATTCCGGCATGCCATTGCAAGCGTTTATGCAGCGCGACAACTTGGCCGACGATGATCAGGCAGGGAGATTTCAGGCCCAGTGTGCGCACCAGATCGGGCAGCGTTTCCAGTGTGCCGGTAAATACCTTTTGATCACTGGTGGTGCCTTTTTCTATGATCGCGGCAGGCATGCTGGCTGGCATTCCATGATCAATCAACTGTTGCGCAATTTCAGGCAGTGCACCTAATCCCATATAGATCACTACCGTCTGATTTTTTCGCGTAAGCGATTGCCAATCCAGGTCGAGTGAGCCGTCTTTCAGGTGGCCGGTGGCAAACAGGCATGATTGTGCATAGTCCCGGTGCGTAAGTGGAATGCCGGAGTAGCATGAAACACCATTTGCGGCCGTGATGCCGGGAACAACCTCAAACGGAATGGCGTGTTCCACCAACACTTCCAATTCTTCGCCGCCGCGCCCGAATATGAACGGATCGCCGCCTTTTAACCGCACGACCTTCTTTCCTTCCTTGGCCAGGCTGACCAGGAGGTAGTTGATTTCCTCCTGCGGCATGGTGTGCCGGTTTTTTTCCTTGCCGACGTAGATTCTTTGGGCGCCGTGGCGAGTGAAGTCGACGACGCCTTTACTGACCAGATTGTCGTATACGACTACATCGGCCTGACCCAGCAGTTTCACAGCGCGCAGCGTTAATAAGTCGGGGTCGCCCGGACCCGCGCCGACCAAATATACGATACCTGTCCGCGATTCACGCTGAGGCGTATCCGGTCGTGTTTGGGATATTGATATGTTATTCAACGCTTTTCCTCACTGATTTTTATCGGCCGCACCTCTAAGGCGCTGAAATGTGCTGCATTGCCGTCAATTTAACGCTACATTGCCTAAATAAAATTGATATCCATTAAGGAGGTATGGGTTTTTCTGTAGCAACCTATACATGACGCAAATCAAAAGTTTAATTCCATCGGAATGGCGGCTTAGTGCAATAAATTTGTTTTTGGTACTTGAGTTTTTTTGCGTGAACCAGTAGTAATAAGATTGATTTTATCAACAGGAAGGGAAATAAAAATGACTATGGTGTTAAGAAAACCTTTACTTCGCCCGATCGCAGCATTGCTTGCGGCGTTGCCGCTGATGTTGAGCGCTGCCTATGCCGAAGATGCAAAGCCGCACTCTAACGCAGAGCTGAAATACCAGGCTGGCGGTTCGCCGCTTGCTGGTGAAGAAATGCATCAAAACATCGATCCCAAAGCACCGCCGATGACCAAGGCCGAGTTTGAGGCTGGCAAACAGATTTATTTCCAGCGCTGCGCCGGTTGCCACGGAGTGTTGCGTAAAGGAGCCACAGGTAAACCCTTGACCCCGGATATTACGCTCGGTAAAGGAACTGATTACCTGAAGGTGTTCATCAATTACGGCTCTCCCGCGGGCATGCCGAACTGGGGTACTTCCGGTGATCTGACCGAAAAACAAGTCGATTTGATGGCGCGTTACATTCAACAGGAACCACCTGTGCCGCCTGAGTTCAGCTTGAAGGACATGGAAGCCACCTGGAAGGAAATCATTCCGGTTGCCAAGCGCCCTACCAAGAAGATGAACAATTTTAATATTACCAACATTTTCTCCACCACCTTGCGCGATGCAGGCGAAGTGGCGCTGATTGATGGCGATACCAAGAAAATTATCAGCATCATCAAGACTGGTTATGCAGTGCATATTTCCCGCACTTCAGCATCCGGCCGCTACCTGTTCGTAATCGGCCGCGATGCTCGCATCAATCTGATCGATCTGTGGATGGAAAAACCAGACAGCGTTGCAGAAATGAAAGTCGGTCTTGAAGCGCGTTCGATCGAAACTTCCAAGTTCAAGGGTTTTGAAGATAAATACGCGATTGCCGGCGATTACTGGCCGCCGCAGTTCGTGATCATGGAAGGCGATACTCTCAAACCGTTGAAGATCGTATCCACGCGCGGCATGACGGTTGATAACGAATACCATCCAGAACCGCGGGTTGCTTCCATTGTTGCGTCGCACTACCGTCCTGAATTCGTGGTCAACGCCAAGGAAACCGGCAAGATCATGCTGGTCGATTACAAGGACATCAAAAACCTGAAAATAACCACGCTGGATGCAGCCAAATTCTTGCATGATGGCGGCCTTGATTCCACTGGTCGTTATTTCATGGTTGCCGCCAATGCATCGAACAAGATTGCCGTGGTTGACACCAAGGAAGACAAGATGGCGGCGATTGTTGATGTCGGCAAAACACCGCATCCAGGGCGCGGCGCCAATTTCGTTCATCCGAAATTTGGTCCGGTGTGGGCAACTAGCCATCTGGGCGATGAAACAATTTCCATGATCGGTACCGATCCTGTCAAGCACAAGGCACAGGCTTGGAAGGTGGTTGCGACCGTGAAAGGGCAGGGCGGTGGTTCCTTGTTCATCAAAACACATCCGAAATCGAAAAATCTGTGGGTCGATACGCCGCTGAATCCTGATAACAAGATGAGCCAGTCGATCGCTGTTTTTGACATCAATGCATTGGACAAGGGCTTTGTCGTGTTGCCAATCGCCGAATGGGCAAATCTGGGTGAAGGTGCAAAACGCATCGTGCAGCCAGAGTACAACAAGGCTGGCGATGAAGTCTGGTTCTCGGTATGGAGTGCCAAGGACAAGGAATCGGCAATCGTTGTGGTCGATGACAAAACACGCAAGCTGAAAGCAGTGATCAAGGATCCGAAACTGATCACTCCAACCGGCAAATTCAACATCAACAATACGCAACACGACATTTATTAAGAGAGCATGTGATGAAGAATCGTCTCATACCTGTTTTAGCTGCAGGCGCAGGGGTAGTTGCGCTTTTGATAGGCGGCAATTCAGCATTCGCAGCAGGTGGTGCTGACCTGGCGCAAAAAAATGGCTGCATGGCTTGTCACAGTATCGATAAAAAAGTACTTGGCCCGGCGTACAAGGATGTTGCCAAGAAGTACAAAGGCAATGCGGATGCGGTAGCAATGCTTTCCAAGAAGATCAAGGATGGCAGTACCGGTGTCTGGGGTGCGATCCCGATGCCGCCGAATGGTCCCAGGGTAAGCGATGCAGACATCAAGGTATTGGCTGAGTGGGTTTTAGCCTCTAACTAAGTGTCGAAGTAAAACACGCAGGCCCTCGGGCCTGCGTGCAGGTTGAATCGAATCACGCAAGTTTTTAGCGAGTATGAAATGCCGAAGGACCTGGAGCAAAGTGCACATTCATGCACTGTAAAGCAGTACAACAAACATGTGATCACCGGCTTATTGGTCTTGGCCCTGAACCTTTTGGGGCCAGCCTGGGCTACCGGACAGGTAGCTAAATTAACCGTTTCCCCTGATACTGCACGGCGCGCCGAGCTTGTCACGCTGGTGCGGCAGGACTGCGGCTCCTGTCATGGCTTGACGCTCAAGGGCGGGTTGGGGCCGGCGCTGTTGCCCGAAACGTTAAAGGACAAGTCCGCTGATTACCTCAAGACCGTCATTCTGCATGGCCGACCGGATACCGCAATGCCGCCTTGGCAGCGCTTTCTGAGTGAAGCGGAGGCCGAATGGATTGTATTCAATTTGCAGAAGGGTTTCCCAAGTGGGCATTAGAAAATTACCAACAGCTTTCCTGTCAATCGCGTTGCTGATGCTGGGTGCTTGCAGCACTCCTGTGCTGCGCGGCACTGGCGACCTCGGCGTCGTCATCGAGCGCGCTACCGGCAGCGTCCAGATCGTCGATACCAGCAAACAGACAGCGATTGCGCAAGTCAATGGTTTGGGCGATTTGTCCCATGCGTCCCTGGTGTACTCGCGCGATGGGCGCTATGCCTATGTGTTCGGACGTGACGGCGGCTTGTCGAAGGTCGATTTGTTACGCGGCGTAATTGAGCGTCGTGTGATTCAGGCTGGCAACAGCATCGGCGGCGCGATTTCCCAGGATGGAAAATTGCTCGCAGCACAGAATTACGCGCCCGGCGGCGTGAAGATATTTTCCGCTGATACGCTGGAACTGATCGCCGATATACCTGCCGTTTACGGCAACGATGGCTTACGCTCGAAAGTGGTCGGACTGGCGGACGCGCCGGGAAACCGTTTTGTCTGGAGCCTGTTCGATGCCGGCGAGATATGGGTTGGAGATTTTACCGAACCAGGCAAGCCGCGCATCAAAAAATTCAAAAATATCGGCCGTGAGCCCTACGACGGTCTGATTACCCCGAACGGACGTTATTATTTGGCCGGCCTGTTTGGCGAAGACGGCATGGCTTTGCTGGATTTATGGCATCCGGAGCAGGGCGTGCGCCGCATTCTCGATGGTTACGGCCGCGGGCAGGAAAAACTGCCGGTTTTTAAAATGCCGCATCTGCGCGGTTGGGCTGTGGCCGGGCGTCATGCGTATCTGCCGGCTGTCGGCCATCATGAAGTATTAGTAGTAGATATGGAAACATGGCGCGAAGTCGGCCGCATCAAGGTTTCCAGCCAACCGGTCTTTGTTATTGCGCGGCCTGACGGGCGGCAGGTTTGGGTAATTTATGCATTCCCGGACAATGGCAAAGTTGATGTGATCGATGTCGAAAGTCGTAGCATTATCAAGCAATTGGCGCCTGGCCGGACTGTGCTGCACATGGAATTTGCACCGCGCGGAGAGTCGGTCTGGGTATCGGTGCGCGACGACAATCGTGTGATGGTGTACGACACCGAGAATTTCGCGCAACGCGGCGTGCTGCCGGCGGAATCCCCGAGCGGTATTTTCTTCACCCACCGTGCTGCGCGTACCGGATTTTAAGGCGGCCATGGGAACTATGCGTGAAATGCGCCAGGCTTCTTCCAGGACGGTGCTGGAAGATATTGAGTGCAAGTTGTTGGATAATTTCCAGCGTGACTTTCCGCTGGTGTCGCGACCGTTTGCCGAATTGGCCCGGCGGCTCGGGGTGGATGAGGCGTTGGTCCTTGATACCTTGCAGTCCTTGCAAGGGCGGGGTTTGGTAAGCAGGGTCGGCGCCGTGTTTCGGCCCAATGTCGTCGGCGTCAGCACATTGGCGGCGCTCGCCGTGCCGGCGGCGCGCCTGGAAGCGGTTGCGGCCCAGGTCAGCGCATTTGCCGAAGTCAATCATAACTATGAGCGCGAGCATCGTTTTAATCTCTGGTTCGTGGCAACCGCTTCTTCGGCCGAGCATTTGCATGCATTACTGCGCGCAATAGAAACAGTGTGCGAATCCGGGCCGGTGCTGACGCTGCCGCTGCTGGAGCAGTTTCACATTGATCTGGGATTTGATCTCGGATTTGATCGGAGTATAGGTGGATTGCATCCTTTTCAAACCGGCAAGCAGGCGCCGGTAGCGGTAGCCGCGATTGCATTAAACCCGGCTGAACAGGCTTTCATGGCGGCTTTGCAACGCGGCCTGCCGCTAGTGGAGCGGCCATTTGCGCAATTGGGCTGGGCAGAAAAGGATGCGCTTGCCACCCTCGCGCGCTGGTGCAGCGATGGCGTGATCAAACGTTTCGGGGTGGTGGTGCGCCATCATGAACTGGGTTTTACCGCCAACGCGATGGTGGTGTGGGATGTGCCCGATGAGCAAGTGACTGCGGTCGGCCGGCGCATTGCCGATAGCGGCCGGGTCAGTTTGTGTTATCGCCGGCCGCGACATCTGCCGGATTGGCCGTACAACCTGTTTTGCATGATTCACGGCCGGGATCGCAGCGCAGTCGAGCAGAGCATCGCTGGCCTGACCGAGATCTGCGGACTGGATGCGCATCCGCACGCGATCCTGTTTAGCCGCCGCCGCTTCAAGCAATGCGGCGCCCAATATGTGACGAACGTGACGAATTTGACCAATTCAATTTTGCCGGAGCTTGCCTGTGGATCCAATTGACCGTGCCATCATCAACGGCTTGCAAGAGGGGCTGGCGGTGTGCGAGCGCCCTTATCTGGAAGCGGCGCAGCGTCTCGGGCTGAATGAAGATGAATTGCTGGCACGGCTGGCCCGCATGCTGGCTGAAGGCGTGCTGACGCGGATTGGGCCGCTGTACCAGATTGAGCGCATGGGCGGGGCGTTTACCCTGGCCGCCCTGCATGCCGCGCCGGCCGATTATGAACGGGTGGCGCAACAGGTCAACGCCTTGCCGCAGGTCGCGCATAATTATGCGCGCGAGCATGAGTTGAACATGTGGTTCGTGATCGCCACCGAAACTCCGACCGAAATTGCCGGCGTGATCGACACCATCGAGCAGCAAACCGGCTGCAGCGTATTCAACTTCCCCAAATCCCGCGAGTATTTCGTCGAGCTGAAATTGAAAGCGTAGCGCATCCATGATATCCACTACATCAACGATCCTGGCGGGCAGTGGGTTGCCGGCGATCGATGCCACCGATCGTGCCATCATCGTAGCGACCCAGGGCGGGTTGCCGCTGGTGGCGCGTCCCTACCACGCCATTGCTGAAAGCCTGCAACTGGAACCGGAGCAAGTAATGGAACGGATGCGGCGCATGCAGCAGGTCGGCGTGATCCGCCGCCTCGGCGTGGTCCCGAATCACTATGCGATCGGTTACCGCGCCAATGGCATGTCGGTGTGGGATGTGCCGGATGCGCTGGTCGATCAGTTGGGCGCGTCGGTGGGCAGTTTTGAATTCGTCAGCCATTGTTACCGCCGGCCACGCAGCCTGCCGCACTGGCCGTACAACCTGTTTGCGATGGTGCACGGCAAGAGCCGCGACGAGGTCGAGGCGCAGGTCGCGCAAATCGCTGCATTTCTGGGCGAGAATGTGCGCAGCCATACTATCCTGTATAGCACCCGCATATTGAAAAAAACCGGCTTGCGGCTCAATCGGAAAGATCCGCAAGCCAGAGCAACGCAAAAAATCACCGGTTAGAGGAAAAACCATGTTTCGAATTACCCAATACATGCGAGAAATCGCCCATCCGACGCCACTTGGGCCAAAGCGCAATCCGCCCGGCCCGGTAGTGATCTGGAACCTGATCCGGCGCTGCAACCTGACCTGCAAGCATTGTTATTCGATCTCGGCCGACAAGGATTTTGCCGGCGAATTGAGCACGGCTGAAGTGTATGGCGTGATGGACGATTTGCGCGGCTTCGGTGTGCCGGTGCTGATCCTGTCGGGCGGCGAGCCCTTGCTGCGCGAGGATATCTACGAGATTGCACGCCGCGCCAAGGAAAAGGGCTTTTACGTCGGCCTGTCGACCAACGGCACACTGATAGATGAATCGAATATCGAGCGCATCGCCGCTATCGGCTTTGACTATGTCGGCATCAGCCTGGATGGCCTGCGCGAAACGCATGACGTATTTCGCCGCAAGGAAGGCGCGTTCGATGCTTCGCTGCACGGGGTCAAGCTATGCCGCGACGCCGGCATCAAGATCGGGGTGCGGTTTACGCTGACCCAGGACAATGCCAAGGATCTGCCGGCGTTGCTGAAGCTGGTTGACGACGAAGGCATCGACAAATTTTACCTGTCGCACCTGAACTATGCCGGGCGCGGCAACAAGAACCGCGGCCATGACGCCTTTCTGGAAACCACCCGCAATGCGATGGATTTGCTGTTCGATACCTGCTGGGAGCATCTTCAGAATGGCGTCGAAAAGGAATTCGTCACCGGCAATAACGACGCCGACGGCGTGTATCTGCTGCAATGGGTGCGCCGCCGTTTCCCGGAGCGGGAGGCAGCTTTGCGCGCCAAGCTGGTGCAATGGGGCGGCAATTCGTCCGGCGTCAACGTCGCCAATATCGACAATCTCGGCAATGTCCACCCCGATACGTTCTGGTGGCATCACAACCTGGGCAATGTGCGCGACCGGTCCTTCTCCGAAATCTGGTGCGATATTTCCGATCCGCTGATGGCCGGCTTGAAAGCGGTGCCGCGCGTGATCAAAGGCCGTTGTGGCGAATGCAGTTATTTCGACGTTTGCGGCGGCAACACCCGGGTGCGGGCGCTGCAATTGACCAACGACCCGTGGCAGGAAGATCCCGCATGCTACATGTCGGATGCGGAAATCGGGCTCGACAGCGAGCGTGAACGGGTTAAGATAGAGCCGTATATTCCGGTGCGACGCGCGAAGGTCGCAGGATGAGGCCAGCGACAGTCAACAATCTGCTATCCGGTTTGACGGCGGTGCTGGCCGGGGCTACGTTCTCGGCATCGGCGGCCTCCGCAGATGCGGCATTGAGCACAGATGCGAAAGTCGATGTAACTACGATCTATCAGGCCAATTGCGCATCTTGCCACGGCGCCGATCGCCTCGGCGCTACCGGGCCGGCCTTATTGCCCGGCAATCTGGAGCGGCTGCGCCGCCCGGCCGCCGTCAAAACTATCACCGAAGGCCGCATCGCGACCCAGATGCCGGCCTTCGGCGCCACCCTGAGCGCACAGGAAATCACCGCGCTGGCCGACCTGATCTACGCGCCGCTGGCCAAGACGCCTGCCTGGGGCATGGATGAAATTCGCGCATCGCGGATCGAATACGTGAAAGCCGGCAGCCTGCCGAACCAGCCGGTGTTCAAGGCCGACCCGCTGAACCTGTTTGTGGTGGTGGAAATCGGCGACCATCACGCGACGATTCTGGATGGCGACAAATTCGAGGCGATTGCCCGCTTCCCGACCCGTTACGCGCTGCACGGCGGGCCGAAATTCTCGCCCGATGGCCGTTATGTGTATTTTGCCTCGCGCGACGGCTGGATCGCCAAATACGACATCTGGAACCTGACGCTGGTGGCCGAAATCCGCGCCGGCATCAATACCCGCAATCTGGCGGTATCCAGCGACGGCCGCTTTGCGATGGTTGCCAATTATTTCCCGAATACGCTGGTGGCGCTCGATACCCGCGACCTGTCGCCGATCCGCGTGATCGATGTCAAGGACGACAACGGCAAGTCGTCGCGCGTATCGGCGGTGTACGACGCCGCGCCGCGCAAGAGCTTCATCGCCGCGCTGAAGGATATTCCCGAAGTATGGGAGCTGAGCTACGATGAAAACGGGCCGCCGGTCTATGCCGGGCTGGTGCATGACTACAAGATGGCCGAGGCGCTGGCCGTCAAGGGGCCGTTCCCGCCGCGCCGCATCAAGCTGGATGACTTCCTGGACGATTTCTTCTTCGACCCGGCTTACAACCATGTGATCGGATCGTCGCGCGGCGGCCACGGCCAGGTGGTGAATCTGAATATCGGGCGCAAGATTGCCGATGTCGATTTGCCCGGCCTGCCGCATCTGGGTTCCGGCATTTCCTGGGATTATCAGGGCCGGCCGGTGATGGCGACGCCGAATCTGAAAGATGGCGTGGTATCGGTGATCGACATGAAATCATGGCAGACCATCAAGCATATTCCGACGCTGGGGCCGGGTTTCTTCATGCGCAGCCACGAAAAGACGCCGTATGCCTGGGTCGATGTATTCAACGACCCAAAACATAATGATGTGATTCAGATTGTCGACAAGAATACGCTCGAAGTCGTCAGGCAATTGAAGCCCCGCCCCGGAAAGATTGCCGCGCATACCGAATTCACGCGCAACGGCAAATATGCGGTGGTGAGCATCTGGGAAAACGACGGCGAACTGGTCATCTACGATGCGAAAACGCTGGAGATCGTCAAGCGGATTCCGATGAACAAGCCTTCCGGCAAATACAATGTGTTCAATAAGATCACGCGCTCGGAAGGAACCAGTCATTAGCCGGTAACGGATAGCGAGAAAAAGGCCGCTTGCACCATAAGCGGCTTTTTGGTTTTTGGCAGGCAAAAAACCTGCGGCGACATGCTTTACAATCGAACGCGCCGCTGTTCAGTAGCGCCCAGACAATTGTGCCAATCGGGGAAATCATCATGATGAACAACACCTTGCGTAATCTCGTGCAAAAAATGCCCAAGGCGGAGCTACACATCCACATTGAGGGTTCGCTGGAGCCGGAACTGATTTTTGCGCTGGCAAAGCGCAATCAGGTGGCGCTCGCGTATCCGTCGGTCGAGGCGTTGCGCAGCGCCTATGCTTTCACCGATCTGCAATCGTTCCTCGATATTTACTACGCAGGCGCCAGCGTATTGCGTACCGAGCAAGATTTTTATGACATGACCGCCGCCTATCTGGTACAGGCGCAGGCTGACAACGTGCGTCATGCGGAGATTTTTTTCGATCCGCAAACCCATACTGCACGCGGGGTGCCGATCGAAACGGTAATCAACGGCATCCATCGCGCCTGCACCGAGGCGCAGCAGCGGTTCGACATCAGTGCAAGCTTGATCCTGTGTTTCCTGCGTCACTTGTCGGAGGAAGACGCGTTTGAAACGTTGGAGCAAGCGTTACCCTGGCGCGACAAGTTCATCGGCGTCGGCCTCGATTCCTCCGAACGCGGCCATCCGCCGGAGAAATTTGCGCGCGTGTTCGCCCGCTGCAGGGAGCTGGGCTTGCATCTGGTGGCCCACGCCGGCGAAGAAGGGCCGCCGGCCTACATCCAGACTGCGCTCGACCTGCTGAAGGTGGAGCGCATCGATCACGGCGTGCGCTGTCTGGAAGATGGCGCGTTGACGCAGCGCCTGGCGCGCGACAAGGTGCCGCTGACGGTGTGCCCGCTGTCCAACCTCAAGCTGCACGTGTTCGACAGCATGGCCGCGCATAATCTGCTGCAATTGCTGGAGGCAGGGCTGGTGGCAACCGTCAATTCGGATGACCCGGCGTATTTCGGCGGTTACATCAATGATAATTTCATCGCTAGCTTCGAAGCACTGCCGCTGACGCTGGAGCATGCACAGCAACTGGCACGCAACAGCTTCCTGGCGGCCTTTCTGGACGATGCGGCCCGAGCCCGTTATCTGGACGAGGTGGATGAGTATTTCTGCGAGGCCGATTGGGGTGCCTGAGCTTTGTGGTTTTATCAGGGTATTTTTTATTCACGCATGTTTCATATGCGGTAAAGGCATGATTTATTGATATACAAAGGCAAGTATATAAATTGTCAGCGGCGCATTCCGGCTGTTTTTTCGGGCTTGAATGCATTGTTGAAATGGTAAAGGCCGACTTTTGATCTTTAAACAATCGTGGCGCATGACGCTGCGCGACTGGCGCGCCGGTGAGTTGCGCTTTCTGCTGATTGCGCTGGTGGTGGCAGTTGCCGCCATGTCTTCGGTGAGTTTCTTTGTCGATCGCATGCGCACCGGGCTGGAGCGCGATGCACTGCAACTGATCGGCGCCGATTTGCTGATCCGGGCCGATCAGCCGATCGATGCCGGCTGGCGCGCCGAGGCGCAGCGGCGCGGCCTCAAATTAGCCGACACCATAACTTTCCCCAGCATGGCAGCGGCAGGCGAGGGCGATGCTTCGGTATCGCAACTGGCTGCGCTGAAGGCAGTCTCGGCAGGGTATCCGTTGCGCGGCAGCATGAAGATTTTCGATCGCCCCGGTGGGCCGGAGCAGGTCACGCGCGCGATTCCAGGGTCCGGCACGGTGTGGATCGATCCGGCGCTGCTGACCAGCCTGAAGCTGTCGCTCGGCAGCCAGTTGCGCTTGGGCGACAAGGGATTCAAGATTGCCGGACTGATTGCCGCCGAGCCGGACCGCGGCTCGGGCTTCATGAGTTTTTCGCCGCGGGTGATGATCGCGGCTACCGATCTGGCGGCGACCAATCTGGTGCGGCCCGGCTCGCGCGTGACCTACCGCTTGCAGGTGGCGGGCGAGCCGCCGGCGATTCGCGCCTTTCAGCGTTGGCTGGAGCAGCGCATCGAAACCGGCCAGCGCAAGGGTGTTGCGCTGGAATCGCTGGAGTCGGGCCGGCCCGAAATGCGCACCACGCTCGACCGCGCCGGCCAGTTTCTGTCGCTGGTCGGGCTGCTGTCGGCGATGCTGGCGGCGCTGGCAATCGCGATGGCGGCGCGGCGCTTCATGCTGCGCCATCTGGACGCCTGCGCGATGCTGCGCTGCCTGGGTTTGACCCAGGGCGAAGTCACGCTGCTGTACCTGAATGAATTCCTGCTGATCGGATTGGCCGGCAGCTTGCTGGGTGCGCTGGCCGGCTTTGCCGCCCATTTCGTGCTGCTGGAGTGGCTCGGGCAACTGGTATCGCAATCGCTGCCGCCGGCCTCCATGCTGCCGGCGCTGCAGGGCGTCGCCACCGGCCTGTTGCTATTGATCGGTTTTGCCTTGCCGCCGATTCTGCAGTTGCGCAATGTGCCGCACAACCGCGTGATCCGGCGCGAGCAGGCAGCCCCTAAGCCGCTGGCGCTGGCCACCTACGGCCTGGGCGGCGCGGTGTTTGTCGCACTGCTGTTATGGCAGGCCGGGGATGTCAAGCTGGGCTTGATTACCGCTGCGGCATTTTTGCTCGGGCTGGCGGTCTTCGCCCTGATCGGCTGGCTCGGCCTGAAATCGCTGCGCACCCTGCGCGGCGCGATCGATAGCCAGAGCTGGCGCTTCGCGGTGACGTCGTTGCAGCGCCGCCCCGCCACCACCGTGGTGCAGATCGTCGCCCTGGCGTTGGGCCTGATGGCGCTGCTGTTATTGACGGTAGTGCGCGGCGACCTGATGGGCGCATGGCGCAGTGCAACGCCGCCGGACGCCCCGAATCATTTTGTCATCAACATCCAGCCGGAGCAGAAGGACCTGATCGCAGCGCGTTTCGCGCAGCAAGGGATCGGCGGCGCAACCCTGTATCCGATGATTCGCGGCCGCCTGATCGCGGTCAACGATACGGCCATTGACGGTGCAAGCTATCCGGATGAGCGCGCCAAGCGTCTGATAGAGCGCGAATTCAATCTGTCCACCATGTCCGGCTTGCCGCCATTGAACAAGATCGTCAGCGGCCGCTGGTACGATGATGCGAAACCCGAAGCCTCGGTCGAGCAGGGACTGGCCAAGACCCTGAAGCTGAAACTGGGCGACGCGCTCACCTTCGACATCGCCGGGCAAAAAGTGCAGGCGCCGGTCACCAGCATCCGCAAGCTGGACTGGAGTTCGATGCGGGTCAATTTTTTTGTAATCCTGAACCCGAAGCTGATGGCGGATACGCCGCAAACCTGGATCACCGCCTTCCATCTGCCTGCAGCCCAGGGCAATTTCGTCAATCAGTTGACGCGCGATTTCCCGAATTTGACCGTGGTCGATCTGGGCAGCGTGCTGCGGCAGATTCAGGCGGTGCTGGATCAGGTGATCCGCGCAGTCGAATTCCTGTTCCTGTTTACGCTGGCGTCCGGCGTGCTGGTGCTGTATGCGGCGCTGGTCGGCACCCAGGATGAACGCTCGCAGGAATCCGGCCTGCTGCGGGCGCTGGGCGCGACGCGCAAGCAGCTGTCGCGGGCGCAGTGGATCGAGTTCTTGCTGGTCGGCAGTCTGGCCGGCTTGCTGGCCGCCAGCGGCGCGGCGGCGGTCGGCTGGGCGCTGGCTACTTTCGTGTTCGATTTCGAATGGAACTTCAACCCCGCGCTCTGGCTGTCCGGCATCCTGGTCGGCGCCATCTGCGCCTTCATCGGCGGCTGCCTCGGACTGCGCAATGTTTTGCAGCGACCGCCGCTGCAAACCTTGCGCGAATCCTGACGTGCTTGTCCACGAAAGCCACGAACAGGGCTATCAATATCAGGACTTACGCAAAACCAATAAATGTGTAGGGTGTGCATAGCGCACCCTACAACGTAACGTGTTTGCGTAAGTTCTAAATATAATTAATTCCTTGAAATATATGGAGTATTGCCATTTCTATGGCATTTACCGCATGATTTCATTGCGGTAATGAAATATACTCATGGCACTAAT
>NZ_AVCC01000068.1 GCF_000622895.1 Herminiimonas sp. CN | reverse complement strand
GCTGAGGGGACACGCACGCGTGAATGGTTCGAAAATCAATTCCGGCAACGCGACCTGCCGCCCCCGATTCCCACCATCTCTCTGGATTCGGTCGCCGGCTGGGCCGGACTGGGGCCCGCCATCCTCGATCTTCTGGCGTTGCTGCCGGCATCGAGCCTGAATTACTTGCCGGTGGCCGCCATTGGCGCCATCGTCGGGATGCCTGATGATTGGCGCTCGGAACGGGTGGTCGGCGTGGTATATCGCGGCGGCGGCTATTTGAGTGCCGCCGCCAAGCGGTTAATAGAGAGCCTGGAAGCAGAGGCGCGATCCTTTGCACCTCAAGCTTCCAACCAGCTTTTGGTTCAGACGCCCCACGCAACCTGGGAGGGAATCTGATGATCACCTGCTCAAGCGCCGTAGGCGCCAAGAATCGACACTGCAGACACGTTCTGGCTAGGCCAGCCACCGAGGTTGTGCGTGAGACCGAGCACCGGATTGGCGAGCTGCCGTTCTCCCGCGCGCCCGCTCAGCTGCAGGTTCATCTCATA
Organism: Herminiimonas sp. CN; assembly: GCF_000622895.1. Lineage (GTDB taxonomy): Bacteria > Pseudomonadota > Gammaproteobacteria > Burkholderiales > Burkholderiaceae_D > AVCC01. Next base: position 17,592 of record NZ_AVCC01000068.1, on the reverse strand, counting down.
GATCATGCGCAAGCCTGATGCGCCGATCGGATGGCCGAAGCATTTCAGGCCGCCATCGATCTGACACGGAATGCGTCCGGAAGCGTCGAAAAATCCATCCAGCACATCGCCAATGGCCTTGCCGTCTTCGGAAATACCCAAGTCTTCCATGGTCACCAGTTCGGTCACCGAGAAGCAGTCATGCACATCGATCAGCGACAGGCGTTCGCGCGGATTGTCGATGCCCGCCTCGTGATAGGCGCGCTTAGCCGCGGCACGTGTGGTCGCCATGTATGAACCGTCCCATTTCCCGAAAGAGGCTTCCTCGCCGTTGGACACCGCGAGTTGAACGGACTTGACGGCGACCAGGTCTTTCTTGCCCAGCCCGCGTGCAATATCGGGGGTCGTTACGATCGCGCAAGCCGCGCCATCGGAGACGCCGCAGCAGTCGTACAAGCCCAATGGCGCCGCAATCATGGGCGCATTCAGGACGTCTTCCTCGGTGATGCGGTTCCTAAGGTGCGCCTTCGGATTTTTCGCCGCATTGGCGTGGCTCTTCACCGAAATGTGCGCCATCGCGCGCTTGAGCTCCTTGGGATCGATACCATACTTCGCGCAATACGCCGACGCGAGCTGCGCGAAGTTGCCCGGAGCCGTCATGCTCGCCCAGTACAGGTTGTTGAGCGTGCCGCGGCTGAACTGCGGCAGGCCGGCGTAGCCGGTGTCCTTCAGCTTCTCCACGCCGAACGCCAGTGCAATATCCACGGCGCCGGAGGCGACCGCATATACCGCCCCGCGAAAAGCCTCCGTACCGGTTGCGCAAGCGTTCTCCACCCGTGTCACCGGAATATAGGGAAGCCGCAGCGTAACTGCAAGCGCCGTGCCGCCTTTTCCGACGTTCACTTCATCAGCTGCGGTGCCGAACCACGCTGCTTCGATTTGCTTTCGCTCGACTCCGGCATCTTTCACGCATTCTTCGAATGCTTCCACCATCAAGTCTTCGGCATTGCAGTCCCAGCGCTCGCCAAACTTCGAGCAGCCCATACCAAGGATCACCACCTTATCGCGAATTCCAGTTGCCATATCTCGTTTCTCCTCAACTTAGGCCGGTGTGGCCTTCCAGAAATACCGTACGAAACCGCGCGTACGATCATAGTCCTTGACGCGGAACATCAATTGCATAGGCAAACCTACCTCCATCTTGCCTTCATCCACATCAGCAAAATCCATGACAAGGCGTCCACCACCTTCGAACTGCACCATCCCATAATAGTGAGGCGGATTGCGGCTGTAGGTAAGCGAATCGGCGGTATAGGTCATGACGGTTGCCGGCGTATCGGCAAACGACAGATCATCCTGGGAATCAAGCGCATTGCACTCCGGATTGACGCAATAGCGGCCACGGGGATACTGCCGCGTGCCGCAATGACGGCAGCAACCACCAACCAGGCCGGTTACCATCTCGCGATTGCGATACTGGGTGGTGAGCGTCGTCAGCTTGTCCATCTCGGCGCGCATGCCGTGCTCCATCTCAACGGTATCGTTGAAGCTGAGGAATTTCTGGTAATTCGACTCTTCCTTTCTGCGCGCAAGCGCAGCTGCCACGCACTTGCGGGAAGTAAGTTCGGCAATCGCTTCAGTCACTTCGAACAGCAGCACTTCGCATCCCTGGCCAAAGGCGGCAACCAGAATTCGATCGCCCGGCTTGGCATCTTCAAGGGCCTGCGCCAGCATGAGCAGGGAATGGGCCGTGCCGGTATCGCCACAGACTGCGGCAAGATTGTCGCGCAACGCCTCTTCCCTGATGCCAGACTGCTTGGCTACTGCGGCTCCAACGCGAGAAATCGAACACGGCATGCAAAAGTGCGTGACGGAATCGGGCGCGATGTCAGTCGACTTGAATAAGGCCTTAATGGCGCGCGGCACAATCTTTTGATAGCCCTCTTCGCGGATCCAGCGCTCTTCCCACCCATAATCGTAAGCCACGCCGCGCCCGCGAAAGTGGTCCACGAAATCTACCGTTTCGCTATGCATCCCGATTAAGCGCGCGACCGGTTTGCCGTGACCGACCAGTATGGCAGCCGCGCCGTCGCCGTAGTGCATTTCCTGCGTACTTGCGGCCTTGGTCAGGCGCTTTTCCGATGCGACCACCAGATAATCATTCTCGCTGCTGGAACCAAACGCCGTGGCCAGCGCCGAAGCACCTGCACGCTGGCCGCCGGACACGTCGAGCACAGAAAGTGAGGAACCGAGGTTCAGCGCTGTTGCGACGACGCCGGCATTTTGCCGATCATCAAACGGAAAGGTGGTGGAAGCAAACGCAAGTTGACCCACCGTCGACCGCTCTCGCCCTTGCAGGCAAGTCCGTGCCGCCTCGACTGCCATGGTGATCACGTCTTCATCCCAATTCGCCATCGCTCGCTCGCCGCGAGCAAGCCCACGCAACCCTGGCGCAAACCAGCTATTGGCTAGCGCAATACTTTTTCTTTGCAGTCGAAGGCGCGGAATATACGCGCCACAGGACAGAATACCAAAATCTCCGCTCATCGAACAACTCCCATGAATGAGTGCACACCGACATTCCAGGCCAATACGCCGGACACCAGATAACTTGTTTCCTGTATCACCGATATCAGGAAAGGAACAGCCAAGTCAGAGTACTATCCAGACTGTTGAGCAGCAATCAAGAATTCACGCCGATATATTCCCTTCCGGCATAGCGATGAGAGGGAGGCCGCGAACAAGGGGCAATGGTTGGAGGAAATAACGAGGACACCGCTCGAAGATGTTATGTCGCATCAACTGTCGATTGGAATATTTGTAGTCATCGCGATCTAATCTGACAGCCCCCGATTTGACGTATTACGGTTGTCAGATTAAATTCAGTTGGTCCTGAGCACGATAATGGCGATGGCCAGATGATTCAGCACCAGAAAGCTGCGTTCCAGTTTCTCGTAGCGCACCAGTAATTTGCGGAAACGATTGAACCAGCTGTGTGCGACCTCAACCACCCATCGCCCGGCCCTCTTGCTGGGGTCGTGTTTCAGTTCGGCGGCTCCTTGACCTCGCCCCTTTACGTGAGGAATATATCCGTGCTGCTCGATGACGCATAACGCCGGTGCTCCGGTATAGCCTGCATCTGCACACAGATGCTTGCTGCGACGCATTTGCGGTTGCGGTTTTGACCATGGTTGCGGCCAATACGGCTTCCAGTTGCGAGATGTCATGCCGATTGGCACCCGTGACGATGAACGACCAGGGGACGCCACGCCCGTCCACCAGCAGATGACGCTTGCTGCCATTTCCCCCCGATCGGTTGAATTAGGGCCAACCGCCTCTTCCGCCAGTGGCGCTTTCATCATCGCGCCATCAATGCTTTGCCATCGCCAGGAAATTCCTTCGAGATCGCCATATTCGACAAGACCTGCCTGCCATAATTCCTCGAAAATCCCGCCTTCTCCCACTCCAGAAAGCGTGCGTGGATGGCACTGGCACTACCAAAACGTTCGGCAGGCAATTCCTCGGGAAGAGCGAGGGACATGAGTCTGATGGAATAACGACTTGATCGTTTCGGATCAACAATAGTTTCATTATGCGTCAAAATAGACAGCTAACGATCAGGATTGACCATACAGATCAACATAAAAATTCCCGTTTTTCTATCTGGAGACTAACCATGTTTCAACATGTCGAGGCCTATGCTGGCGATCCCATTCTTTCTCTGAACGAAGCGTTTGGCAAGGATCCCCGCACCGACAAGATCAATCTGTCCATCGGCATCTATTTTGACGATGCAGGCAAGATCCCGATGCTACCATCGGTCCGCGCGGCCGAATTGCAAGTGGTTGCCGAGGCTGGTGCCCGCCCTTATCTGCCAATGGAAGGCGCGGCCAATTTCCGTACTGCGGTTCAGCATCTGCTGTTCGGCGCAGAACACCCAGCAGTGAAGGCTGGCCGCGTCGTAACCATACAAACCGTTGGCTCCAGCGGCGGCCTGAAAGTGGGCGGAGACTTCATCAAGCGCTATTTCCCGACCAGCACCATGCTGATCAGCGATCCGACTTGGGATAATCACCGCGCGGTGTTTGAAGGCTGCGGGCTGCCCACTCAAATCTACCCTTATTATGATCCGGCAACAGGCAGCCTGCGCTTCGACGCCATGCTCGCAGCTTTGAAACAAGCCGAGAAGAAAAGCATCGTTTTACTGCATGCCTGCTGCCACAACCCGACCGGCGTCGATCTCACTCGTGCACAGTGGGAACAGCTAGTGCCGGTCTTGCAAGAGCGCGAACTGATTCCGTTCCTTGACTTGGCGTATCAGGGCTATGGCGACGGCATTACAGAGGATGCGTTTGCTGTCCGCTTGCTGGGCGATGTCGGCCTGAGCTTTTTCGTGGCAAATTCATTCTCCAAGAGCATGAGCCTGTATGGCGAGCGTTGCGGTGCCCTGAGCGTTGTGTGCCCGGATGCGGCACAGGCGGTGAACGTGCTGGGCCAGATGAAAGCCAATATCCGTCGCAATTATTCCAATCCGCCGCTGCATGGCGGCCAGATCGTGGCACGCGTGCTGACGGATCCGGAATTGCGCCCGATGTGGGAAGCTGAAGTCGCAGCGATGCGCGAGCGTATCCAGACCATGCGCCACAAATTACATGATGTGCTGAGCGCAAAACTGCCGGGCAAGGACTTCAGCTATTTCCTGACCCAGCGCGGCATGTTCAGCTATACCGGCCTGACCGCGGATCAATGCGATCGGTTGAAAGAACAATTCGGCGTGTATCTGGTCCGATCCGGTCGCATGTGCGTCGCTGGTTTGAATACCAGTAACGTGGAAGCAACGGCTAGCGCGGTTGCCGCTGTGCTGGCGTAATGCATTGAGGTAGTCCTCCAGTTGGTGCTGCGCCTTTCGGTGAGCACCGATTTTTATAGTTCTATCCGGCGGGGCTATGGTGGGTTCCGTCGCATTAACCGGTGCCAAGTAAATTCCGGACGAGCGATTTTCCTAGCCCTTGAAACTGGGCTGACTTATGCAGCCAGCGCGTAGAATTACTCCGCAAAGGACATCAGATTTTCTTCTGTAACGATCATCTGACCTTTGCGGATCATGTGCATGAGTTCGATATCAGAGTATTTCTGACCGAACGAAAGGATTTAAAGTTGAGCATCAGCCTGATCACGCGCTTGACCCATCACTCTAATTGCGCCACCAACTGTGGCACTAGTTCAAACAAATCACCGACGATGCCGTAGTCCGCCACCGAGAAGATCGGCGCTTCTGGATCCTTGTTGATGGCAACGATCACTTTCGAATCCTTCATCCCTGCCAAATGCTGGATTGCGCCCGAAATGCCGACGGCGATGTACAGCGACGGCGCCACGATCTTGCCAGTCTGCCCGACCTGCCAATTGTTGGGCGCATATCCCGCGTCAACCGCTGCGCGCGAGGCGCCCATCGCTGCACCCAGCTTGTCGGCCAGCGGCGCCAGTACATTGAAACTCTCGCTCGAACCCATACCGCGTCCGCCGGACACGACCACCTTCGCTGCGGTCAACTCCGGACGATCAGACTTGGCCAGTTCGCGCGAGATGAACACCGATTTTCCGGAATCAGCCACGGCCGCGATGGTCTCGACCGCGGCATTGCCCCCCACCGCAGCGGCATCGAAGCCAGTGGCACGCACGGTGATGACCTTGATCGGATCTGTCGATTGCACGGTAGCGACAGCGTTACCCGCATAGATTGGACGCTCGAACGTGTCGTAGGCGTCGACCCGGGTGATTTCCGAGATTTGCCCCACATCCAAACGGGCAGCCACACGCGGTGCAATATTCTTACCGTATGCGGTGGCAGGCGCCAGGATGTGCGAATAGTTGCCAGCCAACGCGATCACCTGCTCGGCGACATTTTCAGCTAGACCATCGGCAAAGTGCGGGGCATCCACGACAATGACTTTGCTCACGCCCGCAACCCGGCAAACCGCTTCCACGGCGGGGCCGCAGTTCCACCCGGCGATGAGGACGTGGACCTCGCCGCCGCATTGCGTGGCTGCGGTAATGGTATTAAGTGTGCCGCCCTTGACAGAAGCGTTGTCGTGTTCGGCTAAGACAAGTGTAGTCATGATTTTCTTGATTAAGTGAATCGGTTGTTCGCAGACAGCTTAAGCGGCAATCTTGCTCGGACGCCGGTCTGAATTGCCGCACCTCCCCCAGCCAAGCTCGCGGCGAACCTGCTCGTATGACGGCAGTGGCTTTGGCGTCTGCCGGCGGCTCTTAAACCATTTGCGGACTTGTTCCTTGGTAGGACGACTGATCGTTTCTATGATGGTCCTCTCGATGAGTAGGGTGCTCGCTGGGCCCCTACCGATCAAATCTGCCTGTTAGTTATCGACACTGATGTTCGCGTCTGTTGCGACTTTCTTCCAGATCACCAGATCATTCTGTACGATGTCGTGGAACTGCTCTTGACTCTTATGCGGCGGCGCCTCAAAGTTGAGGTCAGCCATCAATTTCCTCATCTCCGGCGACACCTGGATTTTGTTCACCTCATCTGACAGACGCTTGGTGATCGCAGGATTCGTTCCCGCCGGCGCAAAGATGCCGAACCACCCCACTGCGTCGAAGTTGTAACCCGCTTCTTTCATGGTCGGGATGTTGGGAAGTTGCGGGGCACGCACATTACCGCTAATTAAGATGCCCTTGATCTTTCCTGTGCGCAGGAACGGCACCGGTGCACTGGGATCAGACCAGCCTATCTTAAGCATGCCGGCAGACAATTCCGTCAGCATTTGTGTTGTCGCCCGGTACGGAACGTGGTTGATTTTCATGCCGGTTTTCCCCTTGAGCCACTCCATCATCAGGTGCCCGGACGAACCCGTCGCCCAGGTGCCGTAACTGTACTTACCCGGATCTGCCTTCACCAACTGGATGAGTTCTTGCAAGTTATTCGCCGGCACCTGGCTATTCACGAGCAGCAATACGCCACCTACGGCAGTCTGGGCGACCGGAGTCAGATCGCGCATCACATCGTACGGTATCGCTTTCCCTACGGCGGGCCAGATAACTGCAGCCGAGGCAGCCGAATACAGCAGGGTGTAGCCATCGTTCTTGGCCTTGGCAACGGCATTAATCGCGATGACTCCGCTCGCACCTGGCCGGTTGTCGACGATGACGGGTTGTTTGAGCGCCGCCGATAAGCGCTGGGCCATCGCTCGCCCCAATGCGTCCGGCCCCGACCCCGGCGATGACGGGGTTATCATCGTGATCTGGCGCGTGGGCCAGGCTTCCGCGGACTGAGCCGAGCTTGGTGCATACAAGCCCAGGAGCAACGCAGATCCAAGAGCGAACACCGTCAACATACGTGCATATGATGCCATTTTTGCCTCGCATTAGTTATAGTTATATTACCCATCCCTGCCACCTGTCTACACGACGGCGGCAGGATTCCTTCGTAGTTCAAATCGGATCCCAACTGAAGACGTCCGGCGTCCGCTCCAATGGATAGAGGTTTGGCTTCAACGCAGGAAGTGCGATCTCGGCAATCGTCTCAGGCGTCCACCCGTCCGAATGATGAACCGAGCGCAGCGGGCGGCTTTGCGACATCAAGAATAGCTCATTGGATCGCACGCAGAAAATCTGGCCAGACACGTCGGCTGCCGCATCACTTGCGAGATAGACTGCAAGCGGCGCGATTTTCGCCGTTTCCATCGTCTTGAATTTCTCTACCCGAGCCTTCTGTTCAGGCGTCTCGGCAGGTAGTGTCACGCCCATCCGGCTCCAAGCGAACGGTGCAATGCAGTTCGAGGTGACGCCAAACTTCGCCATGTCAATCGCAATGGAGCGCGACAGCGCGGTCACGCCAAGCTTGGCTGCTGAGTAGTTGGCCTGGCCGACTTGCCCGATCAGGCCGGAGGTCGATGTCATATGAACATAGCGGCCGAAACCCTGGTTCTTGAAATGCGGCGCAGCCGCCCGCGCCACGTAGAACGAACCGTTGAGGTGCACGTCGATAACGGCCTTCCACTCCTCGATCGACATGTTGAAGAACATTCGGTCGCGCAGAATGCCGGCATTGTTGATCACCGCATCGATTCGGCCAAACGAATCCATCGCGCACTGCACGATACGATTGGCCGAGTCCCAGTCAGCCACGCTGTCCGTGTTGGCCACCGCCGAACCGCCATTTGCCTTGATCTCGTCGACCACTTTTTGCGCCGGGCCAGCATCGTTTCCTTCTCCTCCAACCGAGGATCCGATGTCGTTTACCACGACGCGCGCACCGTTAGCCGCCATTGCCAGCGCGAAGTCGCGTCCGATACCGCCACCTGCACCTGTAATTACCACCACTTTATCTTCAAGCATTTTTTTCATTTTCACGTCTCCAATTTCTGTTGCTACTCGTTAGCTTTCAAGTTCCTGTACGCACCACGAGCTCTTCGTCGCGGTCCAGGGGGCCATCTCTATTCCAGTGCAGCAAAGCGCGCCAAGTGATACTCAACGTCACCGAATTGCGCCGCCAATACGGTCAATCGGCGGAAGGTGTGCGAGATCTTAAGCTCCTCGGTCAAACCCATGCCGCCGTGCATCTGAACCGAATCTTGACTAATGAGACGCGCGCTGTCAGCAATCTTGATCTTCGCCGCGGAAACCGCACGCGACTTGGCTTTCGCATCGTCCTGTGAATCCAATTTCGAACATGCCAGCGCTACCATCGACCAAGAGAGCTCGCTGGTGATATACATATCGACCATGCGGTGCTGGAGCGCCTGGAACGAGCCGATCGTCACGCCGAACTGCTTGCGTGTCTTGAGGTACTCAAGCGTCGTTTCGCAGGCATACCTCATCGCTCCGACCGCTTCGGCGCAGACAAGCGCGGTGCCGAAGTCGATCACTTCCTCGATCGCAGTCTGCACATCGGGACCGTCGCTCAGCAACTCTGCCTTCGTATTCGAAAGCAGAATATCGGCGGCGCGCATGCCATCGACGGTAGTATGCTGTTTCAACTCGGCGTCTTTCGTATCAATCAGGAATAGTCCCAGCCCCGAAGGAGTGCGCGCGGAAACGACCAATGTTTCGGCCATCGGCGCACCAACCACCGCGCACTTTTCGCCCGAAATCGTCCATGTCGCGCCGGAAGGCGTCGCCTCGGTCTTGACATGCGCAAGATTGAAGCGCGCGCCCCGCTCGCTGTGAGCAAATGCAAGGCAAAGATTGCCTTCGACGACACGCGGCAGAATGACATTTTTTTGCGTCTCGCGGCCTGCTCGCATCACCAATCGGCCGGCAAGTATGGTCGGCAGAAACGGCTCGACGACCAGTGCCGCCCCGAAGATTTCCATAATAGGCATCAGCTCAGCCGCGCCGCAGTCAAAGCCGCCGTACTCGGACGGGAACGCCAGACCGACAACGCCCATCTCCGCGAGCGCGGTCCACGCGGGGCGATTCCAGCCTTCCGGTGATGCGATAATTTTGCGCCGCCGCTCGAAGTCGTAATCCTTCTCAACGAACCGTCGCACGGAATCCGTGAGCAGTCGCTGCTCTTCATTGAAGTCGAAATTCATAGGTCCCTCATAGTCCTAAAGTCATTTTCGCGATGATATTGCGCTGGACCTCGCTCGATCCGCCATATATCGAGAATTTGCGCATGTTGAAGTAGCGCCGCGCCAGGATGTTGTACTTCGTCAGATCGGCCGGATCCGCCGCGCACATCATCAGTTCGGTGAGCATCTGGTGAATCTCCGAGGCCTTCAGTTTGAGCATCGACACATCGGCGCCAGGCGGCTGCCCGGTGCGGCGCATCTCGTCGAGATAACGCAGGTTGGTGGTCTCGAGCGTCATCAAGTCCACTTCGACACGGGTAAGTTTGGCGCGAAAATGCGGGTCCTCGATGATCGGCTTGCCGTCGTTGCCGCATTGGGATGCGGCGAGTTCCTTGAGCTTGACAAGTTCGCGGTTCACGACGCCTGTGCGTCCGGCGCTCATTCTTTCGTGCCCGAGAAGGTATTTCGCCACGGTCCAGCCCTTGCCCTCCTCGTGGACCAGGTTCTCGACGGGCACCCTCACATCATCGAAGAAAACTTCGTTCACGTGGTGCGTCCCGTCCATCAACATCAATGGTCGCACCGTAACCCCGGGCGTCTTCATGTCGATCAAAAGAAACGAAATGCCCTCTTGCTTCTTTGCGGCATTCGGATCAGTGCGAACCAAGCAGAAAATCCAGTCCGCAAAATGGGCCAATGTCGTCCATATCTTCTGGCCATTTACGACATATTGATCACCGACTCTTTCGGCCCGCGTCTTCACCGATGCCAGATCGGAACCCGAGCCCGGCTCGGAATATCCCTGGCACCAGAAATCGTCGCCATTGTAAATTCGCGGCAAGAACCGCTTTTTCTGTGCCTCGGTGCCGAATCGCTGCAGGACCGGCGCACACATGTGCAGACCGAACAGTATCAGCGGCGGAGCGCTTGCATAACCGCATTCCTCTTCGAAGATATGGCGCTGTATAGGGGTCCAGCCCGGACCTCCCCATTCCTTCTCCCAGTTAGGCGCTACCCATCCTTTTTTCGCTAAAATGCGATGCCATCGCATCAGGTCATCGCGCGTCAACTCTGCGTAGGTTTCCACCTTCTCACGCAGATCCTGAGGCAGATTCGCGGCCAGCCAGCCGCGGATCTCGTCCCGAAACAATAGTTCTTCTTCGGAGTAATTGAGGTCCATTGAATTGATCCTTTTGGTATGAGTCCGGCCGTTTAATGTCGACCTTCACCTTTGCCAAGTTCAGTCGCCGCCCTCATTCGGATCGCTCCGGATTTAATCGACTACGATTGCTCTTGACTCCGTGTGATTAACGATACCCCAGGTGCTTTTTGCCAGCCATGCAATCGCCGCAGGAATATATACTGAACAGGCATACCACGGGAATCCGAAATCGTTCCAGTTCCACTCCACGTCTGGCATGAGTCACCGATTGGCGGTACAGCGGTTGGTGATCGACGAACTTTGCGACGGCGATGTTGGCCAGCAAACCAGGGGCGGTGAAACTGCGCTGGATCGGCCGGCTCGGTGCGGGAGTCCGGGCAATGCAGTCACAACAGGCACAGGCCTTCTTGCGCCGCACATGGCGAATCACCTTGAAGGCGGCCTCGATCATTTCCAGTTGTTCGGAAACGTCTTCGCCTAACGGCTTGAGATAGCCGCCGCATTGCGGACAGGCTTATTCCTGCGGCTCGTTCGGCCGCGCCGTCCTCGGCGATCAGGTCTTCCAGGCGCGTTTCCAGTTGTTCGATCTTGCGGTCGACCTTTGCACCGAACAGGGCAACATGCAGATAGGCTAATCGAAAGCTTGATGAGACGCTTATGGAAGAACTGCGAGCGGCTGCTCAATACCAGCTTGCAGTTCGTTCACCTGGCATTCTTGGCGCTGCTGATCAGGAGATCGTAAACACGTTCTTAAATGGCATTCTCCCTGTCGGGACCCGCCAGTACCGGACTGCTAGCCAACACCCGCACTTTCTCAGCGTTCTCCGCACAGGTCTGGCGAAACGGAACGCTGATACGGTCGTCGCCGCCGGCCCGGCTCCAGAACGCGATAGCTGCCTGCGCTGCCTGTTGCCATACCACCTGCTCGGCTGGCATCGGCAACCTAGGCGCAAATTGCCGTTCCGGCAGCTCCACCCCACGCACCGGTGCGTAGTGCATTGGCAGCATGTCGTACACCGGCGCTAGCACCAACCCTGGCCTGAACGCCAGATTCCCGTCATGCATGTCGGTATTGGCGATGAGCTGGCCAAAATGCCAGATCCTCTGGATATCTTGCTCTGTAGCATCCTGAATATGGCCACCCTGGCGCAAGGCAGCAGCACCGACGCTCCAGGGTTTTCCTGCCAGCCCGAACAGAGCAGCGTTCAAGGCCGCCCAGGAGCAGACCGCCGAGCGGCCAAAGGCGCCGTGGCGGTCGAATCGCTGAACCTCAAGAAACGTCCGGCCACCGGCTTGGTAGATGCGGCTGAGGGCTGCGTCGATTTTCAAATGCTCGGACACTGTGGACAATGCCAGGTGTTCGCAGACCAGTAAATCAGCCCACCGCTGGGTTCCCGGCGACGTATCGGCACCCGAAAATTTCACGATGACGTGAGCTTGCTCGCCGCTGATAAGCCGCCGCGCGGTAAATTTCGGAAACTCACCTCCGGCTGAGGAACTGGCGACACCAAGGTTTAACGCGTTCTGAGCTTGGGTCAGGTAGGTTGCTTCTGTTTCGTCATCCGTCAGAAAATGGATATCCTCCTGTACCTCAGCCAGAAACCGGCGATAAGCGGGCTCGCCCACGATGTAGTTGCCTGGCTGGTCTGCGCCAAGCACTGACAAAGCGTAAAGCACGTCGTCCTCCGACCAGTCCACTGGGTTCTCTGGCACCTGCAGCAAGCTGGCATTCTGGCGCGCGAAATGGCGCCCAAGAAAGCCTTGCGGGCGCATGTCGTCCAGCGGGTATGGAATGCCCTCGAACCAGCCATCGCGCATTCCGCCCACCAGTGGCCATTCGAACGGCTCCTGGAACAGGACTGCACAGTCTTCCGGGTAGATGGGATATATCGCAGCCACTTCGGTGGCACGCCCGGTTGCGTCAATGCGAAATAATGGAATAGATGCGTTGTTGCCTCTGACGGAACGGCGCGCCGCATACGCCGTTCGGCGTGCCTTGCCGCGTGCAATCACTTCAGGTCCGAGAGCCTGAATTGCCCGCATCAGGGTGGCGCGGCTGATGTGGAGACGGTCGACCAAGTCTCCCGCGGGCATTTTGTGCCAGGTGCGGAGTGCTTGCAGGACGCTTGAAGAGGCAGTCATTATTTTATTTGTGAAACGATTAATTTATTAAAACTAATATAATAATAGCGTTAATAGTGCCTCCATGATGAAACGATTTATAAAACGATTATTGAAAATTAAAATTACCAGACATGTAGCATCGTTGCAATATCCGCAACACCGCTCTGCCCCATAGCTGCACTACCAGAAACACCGCGCTGCGGGAGCCGCGGAGCGGCATAGCATAGCCACAACGCCAAAAACGTGTGCGCTCCTTGTCAGCCAGAAATACTGCGCTACACCGCCATACCGCCTGACGCCAGAACGCGCTCATTGGCTAGCAACCGTGCCATGGCGAGTTCCCTCTGTGGTCAGCTTGCGAGAGGACTTGCACCTCCGAGATTGCGCCCATGCTGGGCGCACGAAAAAAAGAGGCGTTACGGATCAACCGTAATGCCTCTTTTTTTATTAGCGGCGACAATGCACTTTTCTGCTCCGACGTAACGCAGTCGCATGCACTTCAGCAGGGCATTGTTGTATGGACAGTAGTCTGGATTTAAGAATTTACCCGTAAATATTATTAACAGCCAGCGGCACCTTCCTAAATGCGATGATGGCGGCGGCCAAATGGTTCAGCGCCAGGAAGCTGCGTTCCAACTTCTCGTAGCACACCAGCAATTTGCGGAAACGATTGAACCAGCTGTGTGCGACCTCAACCACCCATCGCCTGGCCCTCTTCCTAGGGTCGCGTTTCAGTTCTGCGGCCTCTTGCCCACGCCTCTTTACGTGAGGATGTATCCGTGCTGAGCAATATTCTCAACAACAATATTGCTAGCATCAGCCATCCTCTTTTGAAAGGTGATGGTCTTTGGTCACCCCAGTGTTCATCGACGGCGCTTCGCATAGGCAAGGTGACAAGTTTTGTTCTAAAAACCGCCATATCGGATCCATTTTGTTTCCTTGGGAAAATAAAATTACCGCCTTAAGCAAAATACAACCCCACCTGCACCACATCCCAGCCATGCAATAGCGGGGGGCCCCGGCTTTTCATCGAACCAATCGCTATTCGCAACGCAGTCATTCAGAGATTTCAGAATCTCTAATTTTTATTCGCAAATGCATCAATTCAATTTCACTGCATAACCATCTGAGGTATTTTTTATGAAATCAACTATTTTTGGTCCTTTTTTGCGCATCCTTATGCCTGCCTGTTTTTGCCGTTGAAGGATGATGGGCAGAGGGGTTCGGGCAAGGAAATCTGGAGTACTTCATTAACCAGCTTCGGCAGCATCCCCTCGGAGCGCAACGATACAGTTTCCTTAAGAAATGCTTCGATGGCAATTTCTATAAATTCATCATTCCGGGTGTTTGAGTAACCTTGGATGTCTACTTTCTTAAGGAAGCCTTTATCGATGGCTTCCTTGAGGCCATAGGCGTAGACGACCTCGGACAGCACCTCACGTCCAGCATAGGTGTGCCGGTGAAGTTGTAACAAGCAACCACACGGGTGCAATCTTTTCGAGAACGGCAGCAATAGACGTCCGACTCCGTGAGTGGAAGTCAAAGCAGTGACCGGCAGCCTGCGTGATCGGTCTGTTGGCCTATCCCACACCCAGTTCAAATACGCACGCCACCAAGGTTCGACGTTTTGGTTGTATGTGGTTGAGCAGGCATCGAATCCTGATGGGATTCGCGTCCTACACATCCAAGATCCCGCAACTCACGCCCGCACGTTCACGTTTGATCACGGCTGTGCAGCTAGTTATCGCCAAGGTCAAGCCGATCTTGATCTGACTTACATGGCTTATATATCGTCAAATTGTAACTTCGCTCCCACTAGACCATAATGTGGTCCGTACTTTCGGCACATGTATGGGACCAAAATTATGGTAACCCCAAGCTCGGCTACAAGAATCCGAAACACATCACCGAAATCTTCGTCACCAACATCTAGTCCGGTGGCTATCGGGAAGATTGGGTATAACTGGTTTGGCGGGTCATGATTCTATGCCCATCGGCGCCCGGCACCGCGTAGCGTGCATTCTTGAATTTGCGTCATGACATCACATATTCACCGCACTCACCGATCCGGATGGCTGCGCGCAGGGGTACTCGGCGCGAATGACGGCGTGCTGTCAATTTCCAGCCTGTTGCTCGGCGTTGCGGCGGCGCACATGAGCTCAAGCGAAATCCTGGTGACGGGATTTGCCGGACTCGTCGCCGGGGCACTCTCGATGGGCGCTGGCGAGTATGTGTCGGTTAGCTCACAAGCCGATACGGAACGCGCTGACCTCGACATCGAACGAAGCGCACTGCAGAATGACTATGACGCCGAGCATATAGAACTGCGCGACATCTATATCCGGCGCGGTCTCGATCACGAACTCGCCGCACAGGTCTCTCGGAAGCTCATGGCCCACGATGCCCTCGGAGCTCACGCGCGGGATGACATCGGCATCACCGAAGCGCTGACGGCCCGACCGCTGCAGGCCGCCACGACGTCATCGGTCAGCTTCGTGCTCGGCGGCATCGTTCCGCTTCTGGCTGGCATTCTTGCGCCCGGGGAAATCCTCATTCCTATCATCGCAGCCGTCTCACTCGTATTTCTCGCCGCGCTTGGAGCATTCGCGGCACATGCGGGCGGCGCGCCCATCTTCCGTGGGGCAGCGCGTGTCCTGATGTGGGGTGCACTTACGATGGGTGCCACCGGCGCGGTCGGTGCGCTATTCGGTGCGGTGACATAACGAAAGATATGAATCGAGAGATTCACGTGCCGTTGCATGAGGGTACCAATGTAGAGATGCTGCCGGTAACAAAAGAGCCCGCAGCGTTTCCAGTGCGTGCTCTTTTTGAGGTTCGCTATGCTAGTCGCGCGACCCCGTTACAATCCGCAGCATCGCCAGGAACATATTCAGGATATCCAGGTAGAGGCTGATGGTTGCCATGATGTAGTTCGTCTCGCGACCGGCAATGATATTGCTGGTGTCATACAGGATATAGCCACCAAAAATCAGCACGCTGAGATACGCCAGACCCAAGCTCAGAGCGGGCGTAGGGAAAAACAGGCCTACTAGGCTCACCACCAGCAATCCGATGAGTGCCACCATCAAAAATCCGCCTAGGAACGCAAAGTCTTTCTTGGTCACCTGCACATAGGCAGACAGGCCAAGAAATGCAGCCCCAGTCGCTAGCAGGGACGTTCCTACGATTTCTGAGCCGTGCGGCAAGCTCAGATAGTGATTCATCGTCGGCCCAAGACTAAAGCCCATGAGGCCGGTGAATCCGAAAACCAGTAAAACACCGGTGCCGCTGTTGCTGTAGGCCCGGGTAGCAAACAACAGGCCGATGGCCAGCACCATGATGCCTAGCATGCCCAAACCGCCTACCGGGAAAAGCATACCGAGGTAGGCAGTCACCGCGCTCCAGATTAGGGTCATCGACAGCAGTCGATAGGTGTTTTGCAGCACGGTGGTTCTGGTTACTACCGTACCGGAACCAAAGGTGGTGGTATCAATCATGATGTGTCCTTATTAAGCAAATGGATTTCTGCAGGGGAAGTGCACGTTTTTGTACCCACACTTTACAGCTTTTCAATCAAATAGTTGGACTCGTCGTCAGAACTGTCTATAAAACTGTCAGCGATTCATAACTGCATAAAGGATTGAAAAGCTTTAGGACAGTCTTTCTGTGAAAGCGGGCAACTTTTTTCATGTGCTCTGCACGTATGGTTCTGACAACACTACCTCTTGCACTTGCCATGCATCGACCTATAGTGAATTATCCATTATGAGTTTTAGCATCAAAGCCGATTAGTCGGTATCGACGCGTCTGATGCAGTCGTGTTTCTCTGCTCAAATTTCCTGATTCGCCAATACCATATCCACCCACCATTTTTTGGAGGATCATGCAATGAGTGCGACATTAGAGAAAAAATCTTTGGATAAGCCGGACGAAGTCCGACCATTCAAAGAGGAGAAAGGCAAAGTCGCTGTCTTTACACTCGGCAACCATACAATGGGTCGTGGCGAGTTTGAGCCTGGATGGCGCTGGAGCCTGCATGTGAAACCGATAGCAGGAACGGATTCTTGCCAGGCCACTCACACAGGCATGATCCTGGAAGGTCGGATGGTCGTTAAAATGGATGATGGGTCTGAGATGGAATATGGGCCGGGCGACGTCTTTTATATGCCGCCGGGGCATGATGCTTGGGTAGTCGGAAATCAGCGTTGTGTACTGTTCGATGTAACAGGCGTCGCAAAATACGCTAAACCCCAATAAGATGGCTCTTCAGCACCAGTTGCGAAACGGGTATATGTGTGTGGCTGTCTGTGTACGTTATAACTGCCCATGAGCATGCTCCCATCGTTTCATGGGTACTAGTTAGCTTATTTCACTTATAAAGTGTAGTAGTTCCGACTTGATCGGACAGTAAGGCCTTGTCAAAGGGTGGGGTTACCCGGTTTGATAGAGGTGCGAATCTTTATTAAACCAGCGCGTAAGCGCCAAGGAGTAAACCCATGCGTAGTGTTCCTCAGAATGTCATCAAGCACAAGGTTAGAAGTGGCCCCGCTTGACGGGACAGAAAATCGTTGCCGTTAGGTGGGGCTTTGCGGATATAGGATTACCCGCCGCGCCGCACGCTCTTGCTCTATGCATGGAGCAAGAGCGGCGCCGCGGTGCGGATAACCCGGCCAAACATCTACGCTGCCTCTTCTAGGGCGGGAAGATTGCGATAGTAAAACGCATCCGGCGTCTTGCCGTCAAGCGCGCTATGCGGCCTGCGGGAATTGTAGAAGTCCAGATACCGTCCGA
>NZ_AVCC01000067.1 GCF_000622895.1 Herminiimonas sp. CN | reverse complement strand
TATTTTCAGTAATACCCATTCAAATAATCGGTAATTGCAAGATTCTGCACAGTCCGCCGGATGCTGCGATATGGGCGGCCGGTTACCATGGCGTGGTCATCCTGTTCTTTATCTCCGGTTTGGAATTGACTGTGCTGGCACCGGTATCGGATGCGCAAAAAACAGCGATGCAGCGGCAGAAAATTGTTAAACAGCAGGCAAGCTTGCATCAAGTCTGCGTGGAACCTGCAGCAAAATTGGCTATGCGCGCTGGCTGGATGCTGAGTTTTGTAGCATTAGTCGCAATCTGCGGTAATTGCCCATGTAAAATAGACTGCTGCAGCATCAACTTGATGAAACCTTACAATTTACTGACGAAAAACCTGGATTTGACTGATTTTTGAAAATAAGCCCTATTCAGGGATCAAAATAAACAGAACGATCGTGCTAAATTGTGCCTCAGCAGGCGGGTTTCGCTTTATAATTCGATTCCATTCGATTTACGTTAACGTCAATTAAATTTCATTCGCAAATTTGCACAGTAAAGGCAGAACTATGAAAGTCTTGGTCCCGGTCAAACGCGTGGTGGATTACAACGTCAAGGTGCGCGTCAAGTCAGACAACACCGGCGTCGATATCGCCAACGTCAAAATGTCGATGAACCCGTTCGACGAAATCGCGCTCGAAGAAGCGATGCGCCTGAAAGAAGCGGGCAAAGTCACCGAAGTCGTCGCCATCTCGTGCGGCGTCGCGCAATGCCAGGAAACCCTGCGCACCGCGATGGCGATCGGCGCCGACCGCGCGATCCTGGTTGAAACCGAAGCCGACATCCAGCCGCTGGCCGTAGCCAAGCTGTTGAAAGCGCTGGCCGACAAGGAGCAGCCGCAACTGATCATCCTGGGCAAGCAGGCGATCGACGACGACTGCAATCAGACCGGCCAGATGCTGGCGGCGCTGCTGGGCTGGCCGCAAGCCACCTTCGCCTCCAAAGTCGTGCTGGAAGACGGCAAGGTCACGGTCACCCGGGAAGTCGACGGCGGCCTGGAAACCCTGGCACTGACCCTGCCGGCCATCATCACCACCGACCTGCGCCTGAACGAGCCGCGCTACGTCACGCTGCCGAACATCATGAAAGCCAAGAAAAAGCCGCTCGACAGCGTCAAGCCGGCCGATCTGGGCGTCGATGTCGGTTCCCGCCTGAAGACCCTGAAAGTGGTCGAGCCCGCCAAGCGCAGCGCCGGCATCATGGTGCCGGACGTTGCTACGCTGGTGGCCAAGCTCAAGAACGAAGCGAAAGTCATTTGATCCATCGAATGACGCATTGATTTATTTGCGGACGACCGGCCAATTCATGGCGCGGCGTCCGGCTCACTTCATCCTGTTATTAGGAAAACATCATGGCTGTACTCGTCATTGCTGAACACGACAACGCTTCCTTAAAAGGAAGCACGCTGAACACCGTCACCGCTGGCGCCGCTTGCGGCAGCGAGCTCCATATCCTGGTGGCTGGTCACAATTGCGGCGCTGCCGCCCAGGCGGCGGCCCAAGTCGCCGGCGTAGCCAAGGTGCTGGTGGCCGATGCCGCCGCCTTCGCCGACGGCCTGGCCGAAAACGTGGCCGCACAAGTGCTGGCCATTGCCGGCGGCTATTCCCATATCCTGGCGCCTGCTACTGCCTACGGCAAGAATATCCTGCCGCGCGTAGCGGCCAAGCTCGACGTCGGCCAGATCTCCGAAATCACCAAAGTCGATGCACCCGACACCTTCGAGCGCCCGATCTACGCCGGCAATGCGATCGCCACCGTGCAGTCGAGCGATCCGGTCAAGGTCATCACCGTGCGTACCACCGGCTTCGATGCGGCTGCCGCAGGCGGTTCCGCTGCCATTGAAAACATCGCCGCGGTGGCCGACTCCGGCAAATCCGCCTTCGTCGGACGCGAAGTCGCGAAATCCGACCGTCCTGAACTGACCGCTGCCAAGGTCATCGTGTCCGGCGGGCGCGGCATGGGTTCCGGCGACAACTTCAAGATCCTCGAACCGCTGGCCGACCGGCTGGGCGCGGCGATGGGCGCCTCGCGCGCGGCAGTCGATGCCGGCTTCGTGCCGAACGACTGGCAAGTCGGCCAGACCGGCAAGATCGTCGCGCCGCAGCTGTACATCGCGGTCGGCATTTCCGGTGCGATCCAGCATCTGGCCGGGATGAAGGATTCGAAAGTCATCGTTGCCATCAACAAGGATGCGGAAGCGCCGATCTTCTCGGTCGCCGACTACGGCATCGTCGGCGATCTGTTCGAGATCGTGCCGCAACTGGTGGCCGAGCTGGGTTAAGTAGCGCTGGCGCTATTGAGTAATGAAGGCGACAAGACTTACGGTCTTTGTCGCTGGGTTGACAGGCAAGCGCCTGTCAACCGGTAATAATGATCGGGTCTTTTAGCAATGGGCTTTTTATCGAGCTTATCGCTAACAGACCTGTTTTTTTTCCATTTACTGGAGTCAGATGATGAGTTATGTAGCCCCTTTGAAAGATATGCTGTTCGCGCTGAACGAACTTGCCGGTTTGGCTGCCGTGAACGGCTTGCCGGGTTGCGCAGACGCGACACCGGAAACAGTTGAAGCGGTGCTGGAAGAAAATGCCAAGTTCTGCAGCGAAGTCATTGCCCCGTTGAACTGGGCCGGCGACCAGGCGCCGAGCTTTTGGCGCGATGGACAAGTCACGACCACCAAGGGTTTCAAGGAAGCGTTCAAGGCCTACGGCGAAGCCGGCTGGCAAGGCGTGCAGCATCCGGCCGAATTCGGCGGTCAGGGTTTGCCGAAACTGGTAGCTACGCCGTGCATCGAGATGCTCAATTCTGCCAATCTATCGTTTGCATTGTGCCCGTTGCTGACCGACGGCGCGATCGAGGCACTGATGACGGCCGGCTCCGATGCGCAGAAAGCGATTTACCTGGAAAACCTGATTTCCGGCAAATGGACCGGCACCATGAACCTGACCGAGCCGCAGGCCGGCTCCGACCTGGCGGCGGTGCGCACCCGTGCAGTGCCGCAGGGCGACGGCACTTACAAGGTCTTCGGCACCAAGATTTTCATCACCTACGGTGAACACGACATGGCCGAGAACATCGTCCATCTGGTGCTGGCCCGCACCCCGGATGCACCGGAAGGCGTGAAAGGCATTTCGCTGTTCATCGTGCCGAAATTCATGGTCAATGCCGACGGCTCGCCTGGTGCGCGCAACGATGCGCATTGCGTTTCGATCGAACACAAGCTCGGCATCAAGGCCAGCCCGACCGCGGTATTGCAATTCGGCGACCACGGCGGCGCCGTCGGCACCCTGGTCGGCGAGGAAAATCGCGGCCTGGAATACATGTTCATCATGATGAACGCAGCCCGTTTCGCGGTCGGCGTGCAGGGCGTCGCGGTCGCCGAGCGCGCTTACCAGAAAGCGGTGCAGTTCGCCCGCGACCGCGTCCAGTCGCGCGACCTGGCCGGCTCCGCCGGGCCGGTTGCGATCATCCATCATCCGGACGTGCGCCGCATGCTGATGTCGATGCGGGCCCAGATCGAAGCCGCGCGCGCGCTGGCATACGTTGCCGCCGCCGCGTCCGACACCGCGCATCACCATGCGGACGATGCGACGCGCAAGACCTGCCAGGCTGTCTACGAATACCTGGTGCCGATCGTCAAGGGCTGGTCGACCGAGATGTCGCTGGACGTGACCTCGACCGGCGTGCAGGTACATGGCGGCATGGGCTTCATCGAGGAGACCGGCGCTGCGCAGCATTATCGCGATGCCCGGATCCTGACCATCTACGAAGGCACCACCGCGATCCAGGCCAATGATCTGGTCGGCCGCAAAACGGTGCGCGATGGCGGCGCAACCGCCAAGGCAATCATCGCCGAGGTGCGTGCAACGGAAGCGGCGCTGGCGGCGCGCTGCGCGCAACATTCATCAGCCGACCTGGCCGCGATCGGCGCGCAACTGGCGGCCGGCGCGGCTGCGCTGGAAGAAGTTGTCTCTTATGTGGCAGGCAACATGAAGTCCGATATCAAGGCGGTATTCGCCGGTTCGGTACCGTATCTGAAGCTGGCCGGCGTCGTGCTCGGCGGTTGGCAAATGGCGCGTGCGGCCCTGATTGCCGATCAGAAGTTGCAGGCAGGCGAGGGCGATGTCAGCTTCTATCGGGCCAAAATCGGTACCGCGCGTTTCTTTGCCGATCACATCCTGTCGCAGGCAAGCGGTTATCGTACGGCGGTTGTCGCAGGCAGCGCAGGCGTGTTGGCACTGAGCGAAGATCAGTTCTGATCCGGCCGGTATTGCGAATTTTTCGTATTTTCAAGAGTATATTTATACCCGCAATGAATATGTGCGGGGAATGCCATGGAAATGGCGATACTCCTGTTTTTCGCAATGCTTGTTGGAATCTGATGCCTGTTCGTGTTTTTGATTGAAAAAGCGCAATATCAGCGATCTGATTTGCACTATTTCTTGATGTAAAGGGCAGCCGGGAGGCTGCCCTTTTTGCTGGTCGCCATGCTGCTTGATCGGGGTCTGGCGTGCGTGACTTTGTGATGCATCATGCCTTGTGCGAAGGATGCGCTGCGTCTATAAATAAGTGTGCGCTCAATTTATGCGTACGATCCGGCCGGGCGGACGCCATTGGAATCTTGCGCCAGGAGCCGGATCACTTGCTTGATGCGGAGGTTGACATGTCTCGAAAATACATTGATTGCCGAGAGTTCCCGAGCGATATGAACTGCACGGTAGCGATCAGTGCGGATACCGACAAAGAGTTGCTGGATGCAGCCGTGCAACATGCGGTCGCGGTGCACCAGCATCAGGATTCGCCGGAATTGCGTGCGCAGCTGCAACAATTGTTCAAGGAGGGCACGCCACCGATCAAGCGCTGACACAACCCGAAAGTCTGATGTGCAAGTTGCAGGCTTCAGCTTTACCCATACCTGCGCACGCCCAAATCGTCCGCTGCAATGGCTGGCGTCTTGCTTGAGATTAAATCCGCCAGCAATTGTCCCGAGCCGCATGACATGGTCCAGCCCAAGGTACCGTGGCCGGTATTGATCCAGAGGCCGGGGATGGCGGTTGAGCCGACAATTGGCGTCCCATCCGGCGTCATCGGCCGTAGCCCAGTCCAGAAGCTGGTTTGACTGATATCGGCGCCGCGCGGGAACAAATCCGTTAAGACGTGTTCAAGAGTGGCGCGCCGGCTGTCGTGCAGTTCCATGTCATAGCCGACCAGATTGGCCATGCCGCCGACCCGGATGCGGTCATTGAAGCGGGTTACTGCAACCTTGTAGGTTTCATCCAGAATGGTTGAGACCGGCGCTGCTGCGGCATCGGTAATCGGTACCGTGATCGAGTAGCCTTTGACGGGGTAAACCGGGATATCCACCATGCCGCGCAGCAGGGCGGTGGAGAAACTGCCGAGCGACACCACGGTTGCATCCGCTGCCAGGGTTTCGCCAGCCGAGCGGACGCCTTTGAGTCTGCCGCCTTCGATTATCAAGCCGTCAACGCTGCGGTTGAACAGAAAACGGACGCCGGCAGCTTGCGCCAGCGCCGCCAGTTTGGTGGTGAAGAGCTGGCAGTCGCCGGTCTCGTCGTTGGGCAGGCGCAGGCCGCCGCTCAATTTTTCTTTTACCTGTTCCAGCGCCGGTTCGGCTCGCTTCAGTTCATTTCTGCCGAGCAATTCGAACGGCACTCCCATTTCCTGCAGGACCGCGATGTCCTTGGCGGTATCATCCATTTGCTTCTGGGTGCGGAACACTTGCAGCGTGCCTTGCTGACGGCCTTCGTAATCGATGCCGGTGTCGGATCTGATTGCCTTGAAGCAATCTCGGCTGTATTCGGCCAGGCGCACCATGCGCGCTTTGTTGACTGCATAACGTTTTTCGGTACAGTTGGCCAGCATCTGGGTCAGCCATTGCAACTGAAACAGCGAGCCGTCGGGCTTGAGCGACAGCGGCGGATGTTTTTGCAACAGCCACTTGATCGCCTTTGCCGGTACGCCCGGGCCGGCCCACGGCGACGCGTAGCCGGGGGATATTTGTCCGGCGTTGCCGAAACTGGTTTCCAGTGCGGCTTCGGGCTGGCGCTCGATGACAGTCACGTCGTGCCCGGCACGTGCCAGATACCAGGCGCTGGTAACCCCGACCACGCCTGCCCCAAGAACTAGAATCCGCATCACAATCTCCTGAAAATATGCATATATATTATTAAGTATTACTATATTAGTGATTACAATATAGTAAATAGTTCATGTATTTTTGTGTTTTAAAGGAAAAAATAATGCGTACGCAACGACAGCCAGTTCGTACTCTGGACAAACTCGATCGCAAGATATTGATGCTATTGCAACAGGACGGCCGCATGGCGATGACGGAGTTGGCCGATGCGGTTGGCCTGACCATCACGCCCTGCATCGAGCGCGTCAAGCGCATGGAACGGGACGGTATCATTGCCGGCTACCATGCGCGTGTAAATCCACTGGCGCTGGATGCCGGTTTACTGGTGTTTGTCGAAATCACGCTGTCGGCCAAATCGGGGCGGACTTTTGATGATTTCCGGCGCGAAGTGGTGCGGATTCCGCAGGTACTGGAGTGCCATCTGGTGTCGGGCGATTTCGATTACATCATCAAGGCACGCATCAAGGAAATCGGCCAATACCGCAAACTGCTGGGCGACATCCTGTTGCAGCTGCCGGGAGTGACGCAGTCAAAAAGTTTCGTCGTGATGGAGGAGGTCAAGGAAACGTTGATGCTGCCGACCGAGGCATGATTCTCAGGCAGGCTTATCCGAAGGCGCCGCCGGTTAATAGCAGGTCCGAGATGCGCGCCATTGCCGCAATCAATGCAGTCGCACCGACGCCGACAGTGAGTACCAGCAATACCGCCAAAGGCCAGTCCGACATCGACTGGCGGCCGGAACCGGGATTGAAGCGGGCGTCCCATGCACTGTCGGGCGTGACGCCGATTGTCAGCGATGCAATGCACCCCGCCAGCACGGACAGAACGAACGGACTGCCGGTAAACATCAAGGGTTGATCGGGTGCCATCATGGCGATCAGTGCGGAGACCGGAAGGCTGATGAAGTGCAGCCAGGCCCATTTGTCTTGCCAGCCATGTAAATACACGCGATGGACGCCCAGGCCGCCGAGGAAGGTGGCTAAAAAAGTGGCAACGGTCTTGTTTTTATGGCGGGGGCTCATGGGTTATCAATCATCGATATTTAATGAATGGAGTATGTCTTGAAATTTATGGTTTTCCACATGTATTTTGAGCGAATTTAAAAATGCACCGTAGAGTATCTGCTTAATGCGCAATATTGATTGGGCCGCACGGAAGATTCTGACATGGGTTGGGGCCGCGCCCAGTGTGCCGCATGTTTCTTGTTGCGGAAGAAGTGGTAACCGGGCTATAATTTACGGCTTTTTCCGCATTCGAACACTTTTTTGGAAATAAATATGGTCGTCATTCGTTTATCCCGTGGAGGCGCAAAAAAGCGCCCTTTCTTCAATATCGTGGCAACTGATTCGCGCAATCGCCGCGACGGTCGTTTCATCGAGCGCATCGGTTTTTATAATCCGATGGCAGCCGGTGGCGAAGAGCCGTTTCGTGTCGTGCAAGACCGCCTGGCATACTGGCAGGGCGTGGGCGCGCAATTGTCGCCTACAGTAGCTCGTCTGGTTGGTGCTGGCAAAAAAGTAGCTGCGTAAAAATTGTCGCTGAAAATTGCAGCGGGAATGCAAGTTCCCGCCGATCTGGTGCTGGTGGGCTATGTGTCTGGCGCCTACGGAATTCACGGCTGGGTTCGTATCCGGCCTTATTCTGCCGATGCCGATGCGCTGCTGAGCGCGAAGACATGGTGGCTGGACCGGCCTGATGTGCATGATGTCGATGTGATGCAGGCGAAGTTGCACGGCGACGATGTTGTCGCGCAATTGGTGGGGGTTTCTGGTCGTGATGCGGCCGAAGCGCTGAAAGGCACAACCATACAGATTCCCCGCAGTCACTTCCCGGCGCTGGCCGATGGCGAATTCTACTGGATTGATTTGATCGGTCTGGATGTCAATGACCTGGCGGGTGCGTCTCTCGGCGTGGTCAGGGATTTGATGAGTAACGGCGCGCATCCGATTTTGCGTGTGGCGGTGGCCGAATCTCAAGTTGATGGCAAGCCTGCTCGCGAGTTGTTGATTCCTTTTGTCGATCAATTCGTCAAGGCAGTTGATTTGCAGGCGCGGAAAATTATCGCCGACTGGGGTTTGGATTATTAAATTCTGGGGCGCCATGGCTTTAGTCTGGCCAGCTTTGTCGGGAATAGGAGGGCGGGATGCAATTTGATGTCGTCACGCTTTTTCCCGAGATGTTCGTTGCGCTGACGCAGTCCGGTGTCACGCGGCGGGCATTTGAACAAAAAAAATGTGATTTGACGTTGTGGAACCCGCGTCAGTTTACCCGTGACAAACATCGCACCGTGGATGACCGGCCCTACGGCGGCGGCCCCGGAATGGTGATGCTGGCCGAGCCTCTGGATGCTGCAATCGGCGCTGCCCGGCAGCGTCAGGATGCGTTGGGGCTGCCGGTGCCGAAGGTGGTGTATCTGTCGCCGCAAGGCAAGACGCTGACCCATGAATGCGTGATGGGTCTGACCGGTCAGCCAGGTCTGGTGTTGTTGTGCGGACGTTATGAAGCAGTGGATCAGCGTCTGCTGGATGCTTGCGTGGACGAGGAAATCAGTCTCGGCGATTTTGTTCTGTCGGGCGGCGAATTGCCGGCAATGGCCTTGATGGATGCCATTATCCGGCAATTGCCCGGTGTGTTGCACGACGATGCATCGGCGATTGAAGACAGCTTTGTCAATGGCTTGCTCGATTGCCCGCACTATACGCGGCCGGAGCGTTACCATGATGTGCTGGTGCCGCCGGTGCTGTTAGGCGGCAATCATGCGGATATCCAGAAGTGGCGGCGTCAGCAAGCGCTCGCAGCAACTGCCAGAAAACGGCCCGACCTGCTTGCCAAGGCGCGCGAGCAAGGTTTGTTGACAGTTGCGGACGAAAAATTTTTAAGGTGTTTGTAGTTGGTAGTAAAGGGCGGCTAAAGCATTTGGTTTGTCGCATGTTTAATCCCATCCTCTACTGGGCCAAGGCAACAAGCCGGGTGCGCCAGCAAGATGGCATATGGAGCTGAAAATGAATTTGATTCAACAACTTGAGCAAGAAGAAATTGCTCGTCTGGGTAAGAATATCCCTGACTTTGCACCTGGCGATACCGTCATCGTTAATGTGAACGTGGTCGAAGGCACGCGCAAGCGCGCACAGGCTTACGAAGGTGTGGTTATTTCACGCCGCAACCGCGGCTTGAATTCCAACTTCATCGTGCGCAAAATTTCTTCTGGCGAAGGCGTCGAGCGTACGTTCCAGTTGTATTCTCCATTGATCGCTTCAATTGAAGTTAAGCGTCGCGGTGATGTGCGCCGCGCCAAGCTGTATTATTTGCGTGAGCGTTCGGGTAAATCCGCGCGTATTAAAGAAAAATTGCCAAATCGTCGTACTGCGACAAAACAATCCGCGTAACATTACGGATACATTTTGTTTGAGAAAGGGCGCCGATGGTGCCCTTTTTTGTATGGTGAAGTAGGGGTGATTTTGTCCAAGCTGATTTTTGATCCGAAAGTTGCGCCAGTGGCGTCGATTGCAGGCGAATTGGCGGTGCCATCGGAACATCTGGTGGCGCAGTGGTTGCGGCAGCGTTTTGCCAAGCCGCCGGTGTGGCAACCCGAAATCACGGACGAGCACAACTTGCTCTTGCAGAAATTGCCGTTGCGCCCGGCCTCGGTTCTGATTCCTCTGGTGGCCAGAGAGGATGGGATGACTTTGCTTCTGACCCAGCGTTCTGCACATTTGCACGATCATCCCGGGCAGGTTAGTTTTCCCGGCGGTCGTGCCGAGAAAACAGATGCGTCGGCAATCGAGACCGCATTGCGGGAAACCGAAGAGGAAGTTGGCATTCATCGCAGTCATCTGGATGTGCTTGGCATCTTGCCGGACTATTGCACCGTCACCGGTTATCTCGTCACGCCGGTGGTCTCCATCGTAACGCCTCCATTTTCTTTGCAGCCCGACCCTTTTGAAGTTGCCGAAGTTTTTGAGGTTCCGCTCTCATTCCTGATGGATGGAGCGCATCATCAGCGGCGCATAGCCGAGTTTCCATTAGGCCTAGGTCGCCGGACATTCTACGCCATGCCTTATCAGCGATTTTTCATCTGGGGTGCGACCGCGGGCATGTTGCGCAACCTGTTCCACTTTTTGAGAGCCTGATATTGTCGCTATGGTACGCAACCGATATCGGGCAGCATCGCCTGCCGCAAATTCCGACTACAAAACTGCCTTTCTCAACAGATCGTCAGCTCTCTGGTTTCTGACCGCATAAAGCTGTTTGATTCTATTGGCACGCTAGGTTAAGGTAGAGTTTCGCTGATCTTTAAGATGCTCCAATGACTTTTCTTTCCATACTTTGCGCTTTGTTGATTGAGCAACTCAAGCCGTTACGCGCGGACAATCCGATTTATACCGAAATCAAGGCTTTGGCAGTCCGTATGGAAGGCTGGTTCAATGCGGGGCAGGCGCGTCATGGGCAGCGTGGCTGGATTTTCATGATGCTGGCGCTGATGGTGCCGACCATACTGATTTACTGGCTGTGCATCAAGATCGGCCCAATTGCAGCTTTTGCCTGGAATGTCTGTATTGTGTATCTGACGCTCGGTTTCAGGCACTACAGCCATTTCTTTACTTCGATTCAATTGGCCTTGAATGCCGGAGACGATGCGACTGCACGTAACTTGTTGGCGGAATGGACACGGCAGGATACAGCCGGAATGGAAGTGGCTGAAATATCGAGAATAGCGGTTGAAAAAGCCTTGATCTCCACGCATCGGAATGTATTCGGTGTATTTTTCTGGTTCCTGATGCCGCTGGGCCCTGCATGCGCAGTCATGTATCGCGTTGCCGAATATCTGGCGCGCGCCTGGAATGACCCGAATCGTGTGGGCAGCGAAATGTTTGGCCAATTTTCTGCCCGCGCGTTTTATTTTATTGACTGGATTCCGGTGCGTTTAACGGCAGTGGCATTTGCGATAGTGGGTAATTTTGAAGATGCCATCTATGCCTGGCGCAATTTTGCCGGTAACTGGAAAGATGAAGCGATTGGCATCATCCTTTCCTCTGGCGGCGGTGCGATGGGCTTTCGGCTTGGCACGCCGCTGGAAAATGCGACTGATATATTGCCTGTTGATGCGGCAATCGTGGATTCGATCGCCGTTGAGGCCGACAGCGCGCCCGGGGACGAGCCCTCGATCCGTGCGCTGCAGAGTACGGTGGGCCTGGTGTGGCGCGCACTCTTGCTCTGGATGCTGCTGCTCTTGCTATTGTCGATCGCAGTCTGGCTGGGTTAAGCGGTCAGCAGTTATTGGCTGTCCTTGATTTCATATCGTGGTTTGCCTTTTCGCGCACAAGTCTTCTATAAGATATAATACGTAAGAATCTTGAAAGCTTGGTGCCACACAATGGCGGCAAGCAAAATTGGATAGCAGATGCTATAGAAATCAGCTGCAAACATGGCTCATAACGATACAGATCCGATCACCAAAGAGTTTTTCATACTCGGCATTACTCATAATGGAAAACAATTTCGCCCAAGCGACTGGTCCGAGCGTTTATGTGGCGCCATGTCCTGCTTTCGGCAGGATGGCGGCAGGAATGCCCACCTGCAGTATTCGCCCTATGTCCGACCGATCCTGCTCAACGGTATACGTTCGGTGGTGGTGAACGAGGAATTACGCCTGATTGAACCATTGGCATATCATTTCGTTGTGAATTTTGCCAAGGATAATGATCTCCAGGTGGTTGATGCCTGTTTGTTGCCTGATTCAGACGAGAAAAAAATCTGAAATTTCTTGCCAGGCATCATCCACGGCTATATCTGCCAGCCTGCTGCTGAAAAATCACCCTTCAATCGACGTTGTTGCTAACTGACGTTGTGCACCTGCCTACGAAAAACGCGAACTTCCCTACATGTCGGTGATTTTCATAAAATAGGGAGTATCCTTATTTTAATGGTTCTTCCCACGTATTTATTACGTAAATTAAATATACTCTAGTCGGTAGACTGGGCGGTGCAACTGCCGTTCTGGTACGGGCAAAGTGCGTCGGCTTCGCCCGCCCTATTTTTTTTGTGTATTTGTGGACATCTGCTTGCAACTGCAAGCAGATGTGAAAAAGGAGAGCCTTGGCTCTCCTTTTTCACATCTGACACCGGGCTCTTGTCGTTGAAATGAAAATTGCCCCCTCAGATTAATTGCGTGTTTCGACCTGTGACAAAGGTTCTGTCGATAACGGCGGCAAAGGCTTGCGCTCCCGATGCACTACTGCGGGAGGGGCGATTCTTGCTGCAGATTCCTGCGCTGCGCGCAATTTTTCCGGGTTCGTAGAGGCTTGCGTCAGTCCCGCTGCAGCAAGCATTTGCTGCAAATCAGTGGCGGGACTTGGCGTCGAAACCGTAGAGATTGTAGGCAGGGTTGCAGCTTCAGCTGGTGCGGTTGCTTCAACCGGAGCAACCAACTCAACCGGCGCAACCAACTCAACCGGCGCAACCATTTCAACCGGAGCAACCATTTCAACCGGAGCAACCATTTCAACCGGAGCAACCATTTCAACCGGAGCAACCAACTCAGCCGGCGCAACCAACTCAGCCGGAGCGGTTAACTCACTCGACGCAGCAGATTCGCTTGTGTTCGTTTCTGTTGCAGCAGCTTCGATAGGTGCCGGAGTAATGACGGCCAGTGTCGCGATTTCAGGCGCGACCTCGGTCTGGGCGACAGCCGGTGCAACGATGGATGTCGTGTCAGATACTACCGGGGTCGACTGCACCATGTTGGCCCAGCTTGATTCGGCAGTTGCTTCCGTTGGCCCTGCAGGAGCAGCGATATCACCGGATTCGAGCTGGTCGCTTGTTTCACGGTCGCGACGATTGCGGTTACGTCCGCCACGACGGCGACGGCGGCGCGGCTCATCGCCTTGCTCGCCGGCTTCTGTGTCTTCCAGAGCCGCATCTTCCTCCGTAGTCAACTCGCGGGCATTAATCGCGTCAGATGCCGGTATTGCCGCTGCAATAGCGGTTGCAGCGACGCTGGCTCCTGTGACTAATGATGGTGCTGCAAGCGGTAGTGTTTCGTCAATTTTCGGCTCCGCAGCATCGGACTCCTTGCTTTCATCGCGGCTGCGTTGTTGACGCTCGCCACTGCTGCGGCCGCGACGGCCTTCATTTCCTTCCCCGGCTTCGCGCGGTGGCCTAGGCTGACGCGGCGGACGCGCTGGTCGTGCTTCCGCGATCTCGGCGGCGGCTGGCTTGACAGCTTCGTCGCGTACATCAAGCCGTACAGCTTCACGTTCTTCGCGGTTGTTGCGGTCTTTGCCATTGCGGCCGCCACGGCTGCGCGGACCTCGGTTGCTGCGCTCATTGCGTTCGCGGCTTGGTTGTGGTTTTTCTTGGGTGACAACTACCGGAGCGGCAATGGTAGTGAGCGGTTTCTTGCCGAATAGCAAATCGATGAATTTGCTGAAAAAACCTTCCTTGGCCGGTTTTTTTACTGCATCGGCAGCGGCGTCCGCTGAAGGCGCGGCTACGGGGGTGCGATCCACCAGAGGAGCCGGTTGCGATGGCGTGATGCCTTTGACCACGGCTTCCTGGCGCGGCTTGATTTCCTCTTTCTGGCGCTTGTCGTAACTGATATCGGTCTCCGCCTCTTCCACCATCGCATAACTGGCCTGACTGTCTTCCAGGCGCGGATCGTCATGCTTGATGCGTTCCAGTTTGTAGTGCGGCGTTTCCAGATGCTTGTTCGGGATCAGGATCACGGTAACGCGGTGGCGAGTTTCGATTTTCAGGATTTCGCCACGTTTTTCATTGAGCAGGAAAGCGGCAACATCCACTGGAGCCTGTACATGGATGGCGGCCGAATGTTCTTTCATCGCCTCTTCCTGGATGATGCGCAGGACTTGGAGAGCGGAAGATTCAGTGTCGCGGATATGGCCGGTGCCGTTGCAGCGCGGACAAGTCACATGGCTGCCTTCCGACAGCGAAGGGCGCAGGCGCTGGCGCGACAATTCCATCAGGCCGAAACGGGAAATCTTGCCCATCTGGACCCGGGCGCGATCGTAGTGCAGTGCGTCTTTCAGGCGGGTTTCAACTTCGCGCTGGTTTTTCGCGTTCTCCATGTCGATGAAGTCGATCACGATCAAGCCGCCCAGATCGCGCAGACGCAATTGACGGGCAACTTCCTCGGCCGCTTCGCAGTTGGTGTTGAAGGCAGTGGTTTCGATGTCCGAGCCCCGTGTTGCGCGCGCCGAGTTGACGTCGACCGATACCAGTGCTTCGGTGTGGTCAATCACGATCGCGCCGCCGGACGGCAATGGCACGGTGCGCGAATATGCGGTTTCGATCTGATGCTCGATCTGGAAGCGTGAAAACAGCGGTACGTCGTCGCTGTAGCGCTTGACGCGATGCACCATGTCAGGCATTACGTGGCTCATGAACTGATGTGCCTGCTCATAAATGCCGTCGGTATCAATCAGGATTTCGCCGATGTCCGGCTGGAAATAATCCCGAATGGCGCGAATTACCAGGGAGGATTCCTGGTAAATCAGGAAGGCTCCGGGCGCTGATTTGCCGGCGCCTTCAATCGCGCGCCAGAGTTGCATCAGATAGTTCAAATCCCATTGCAATTCATCTACATTGCGGCCGATTCCTGCGGTGCGGGCAATGACGGACATGCCGCTTGGCAGATCCAACTTGTCCATGGTTTCGCGCAGTTCCTGGCGGTCTTCACCCTCGACCCGACGCGAAACACCGCCGCCGCGTGGATTGTTCGGCATTAGCACCAGATAGCGGCCAGCCAGGGAAACGAAGGTGGTCAGAGCGGCGCCTTTGTTGCCGCGCTCCTCTTTTTCCACCTGCACCATGATTTCCTGGCCTTCACGCAAGGCATCCTTTATCGATGTATTGCGGACATCGACACCTTCCTTGAAGTAGCCGCGTGCAACTTCCTTGAAGGGCAGAAAGCCGTGACGGTCTTCTCCATAATTAACGAAACAGGCTTCCAGCGATGGCTCGATGCGGGTGATGACGCCCTTGTAAATGTTCGACTTGCGCTGTTCGCGTCCGGTGGTTTCGATATCGATATCGATGAGTTTTTGCCCATCAACAATGGCAACGCGCAATTCTTCTTGCTGCGTGGCATTAAACAACATGCGTTTCATGTATATGCTCCGTGACCCGAAGGTCAGCTTAAATGCTGTCTGATCTGTTTGTTTTCACAGACAGCAAATGTACAGGGATGCACGCGAAACGATAGCCTGGGGAGGGAATTGCCTTATTCTGAAGAAGACGAGCCATAGGCGCCGAATTCATCATGGGGCGCGGATGGAGTCAATCTGGTTGCCGAGTGCGCACATCGCCAGCAATGCATCTGTCGTCGAATCCAACGATCCAGATGCGTGGCGGTGAGCAGTTAAAATGAGCTAAACAAATCATGGGTTTAGCGAAAGCGGCAATAGTAATCAACCACATCAACCAGCAAGCTTCCTTTTTATGTTTAGTATGAAGGTGAGCTTGCCGGCAACATATCCTTGTAATCCAAGCAATCTTTTCCAGCATCCTTTGCGTTATCCGATTACAACAACGGTGCAACCTTGACTCGCACAGGATGATGCGTACACATCTTTTCCACCGAATTTGCAAATTGGCGAGGCCAGTGGAGACGCCCCTGTGTAGAATGTCTTTATTATTCTTGCACTTGCAACGGTTTTTCGCCGAAGCGAAATGATTATATATTCAAAATGAAGGACTTAATGAGATTTTCTGGGAATGAGGACCAAAAGCCGGTTCATCATCGAGAGTCGCAAAACCAGTCTCCCGCGCAATTCGTGAATATCGCTGAAGAAGAAGCTGGGCAGCGGATCGATAATTTCCTGCTGCGTGTGTGCAAGGGTGTGCCAAAAAGTCATGTTTATCGGATTTTGCGTTCCGGTGAGGTTCGCGTTAACAAGGGGCGGATTGACCAAACATACCGGTTGCTGGCAGGTGATGTGGTGCGTATACCACCGATTCGCATGTCGGAAAAAAATGTGCAGTCGGTACCTGGCGCAGAATTCAAAATTTTGCTGGAGGATAATTATCTTTTGGTAATTGATAAGCCGGCAGGCGTTGCTGTGCATGGCGGCTCAGGAGTCAGCTATGGTGTGATAGAGCAGTTGCGTGCTGCACGCCCGGATGCAAAATTTCTCGAACTGGTGCATCGGCTGGACCGCGACACCTCTGGTATTTTGTTACTGGCGAAAAAGCGCTCGGCCCTGGTGAATTTGCATGAACAAATTCGTGAAGGTCAACTCGACAAGCGGTATCTGGTTTTGGTGCATGGCGACTGGCAAAATCAGCGGCAGCATGTCAAATTGCCCTTGTTTAAATACACCACTTCCGAAGGGGAGCGCAGGGTAAGGGTGCAGGCGGATGGTTTGGCATCGCACACCGTGTTTACTTTATTGAGAAGATACGGTGCGTTTGCGTTGCTTGAGGCAGAATTAAAAACTGGCCGAACGCACCAGATCAGGGTGCATCTCTCTTCAAGTGGATTTGCGATCGCTGGCGATGATAAATATGGGGATTTTGCTCTGAATCGTGCGTTGTTGAAGGCGACAGGCGAGCGCGGTGCGTTAAAGCGCATGTTTCTACATGCGCATCAGATCACCTTTAATCATCCTGAAACCGGCAAGCCTGTGACGTTAAAAGCGGCACTGGCACCGGAATGTGAGAATTTTCTGAAAAGTATGGAAGATGCGCCTGCGCTGAAGCGCACTGAGTGAAATTCGCGAGCGTAATACTTCTAACGTTTTACTAACATATGAATTAATGGAGTTGGCAGTCTGCGCTGCCAAAAAAATGGCAAGAAAGCAATTTGATTTAATCGTATTCGATTGGGATGGCACCTTGATGGATAGCACTGCGGCTATCGCCAAATGTATTCAGGCATCGGCCAGGGATCTGGGCTTGCCGGTACCGGACGACAGGATGGCTTCGCAGGTGATCGGTTTGGGTTTGCAAGAGGCCATGGAGGCAGTATTGCCAAACGTCGACCCGAAATATTATCCGCGCATGATCGAGCGTTATCGCTATCATTATTTGATGCAGGATCACGCGCTGACCTTGTTTGCGGGCGTTCCTGAAATGTTGGCCGAGTTATCGCAAGAAGGATATTTCCTTGCCGTGGCAACCGGCAAGAGCCGGGTCGGCTTGAACCGGGCTCTTGACGCAGTCAATCTGCTGTCCTTGTTTGATGCAACACGTTGCGCTGACGAAACCTTTTCCAAGCCGCATCCGGCCATGCTGCAAGAGTTAACCCGTGAGCTGGGCCAGGACATAAAGCGTACGGTCATGATTGGCGATACCACGCATGATTTGCAGATGGCTGCCAATGCAGGCGCCGCCGGCATTGCTGTAGAGTATGGCGCGCATCCAGAGCATCAATTGCAAGCATTCGCCCCGTTATTTTCTGCCAGTTCCGTGCCAATGCTGCATGATTGGCTGAGCCGACACGCATAGATGAGAATGACTAAAGTAACTATTCCAATCTGCAGTTCGGATGAAGTCCGGGAGGGGGGGGAGTGGGGTGCGTTTTCCCGTTACCGCGGGCGGGGAAGATGCCGTGGGGTTTGTGGTGCGTCATGCAGGTGTTGTGCGTGGGTTTCTGAACCGATGTGCGCATGTTCCAATGGAGCTTGATTGGAATCCGGGTGTTTTTTTTGAATCCAGTGGTGCGTATTTAATGTGTTCAACGCATGGGGCGCTTTACTCCCCAAGCACAGGGAAGTGTGCCGGAGGTCCCTGCCGTGGGGCGAGTCTGCGGGCGATAACGGTCATTGAGGTTGATGGTCAGATTTTTTGGCAGCCGGATGATTACATTCGCCCTGCAATGGCCTGATTCCACATCTGGACAAGTAAACGGCAATAGTGGTTTTTTCGTCATTTTTTCGTAAATATTCTATCAATCGCTTTCGAAACCGCGTTTGCATTTTGCGGCATTCAGGGCAAACGTAACTAGCTAAAACCATGAGCGATAATGATTTCGACAGTATGCCCAACAAGAATTCAATGGATCAAATGAAATCCGATAGTAAAAAAGAAGGATGGGAGCGCGAAGTATTGGAAAAACTGGCTTTTTCCACAATCAGGGAGCAGCGCGCAAGCCGTCGCTGGGGAA
>NZ_AVCC01000066.1 GCF_000622895.1 Herminiimonas sp. CN | reverse complement strand
ACCATAATTTTTGTCATACCCTGCTTATTTTTAATGTTATCCGGGCGTCGCGCAGAAACTCTCATGGTTACAACATTAATCCGCGCAACAGGCACTAATCGGATCGAAAGCATCTCTAATCGTTGATGCCAAACCCCAAATAATTGTCCACGAACAAACGTTGTTCCAACAAAATACAATAATAGAAGAACAGGGCTAGAATAAAAGCGGCAACACAGTATCGATAGCCAAGGACCAAAGACTGGTAGGTTTCCATCAAAGGACATGAAAATGAAAATCTTTGACAACTACGCAGCGCGGTACGAACGGACCAGGGAGGAAGAATATTCCCTGCAGGAGTACTTGGATTTGTGCAAGCGCGATCCTCTCGCCTATTCCAGCGCCGCCGAGCGCATGCTGGCCGCCATCGGCGCGCCGGAATTGATCGACACCCGCAACTTCCCTCACCTGTCGCGCATCTTCGCCAACAAGGTGATCAAGATCTATCCCGCCTTCAAGGAATTTTACGGAATGGAGGATGCGATTGAGCAGGTGGTATCGTATTTCCGCCATGCCGCGCAAGGGCTGGAAGAACGCAAGCAGGTGCTGTACCTGCTGGGCCCGGTCGGCGGCGGCAAATCGTCGATCGCCGAGAAGCTCAAGCACCTGATGGAAAATGTGCCTTTTTACTGCCTCAAGGGCTCGCCCATCAACGAGTCGCCGCTGGGGCTGTTCAATCCGGAAGAAGACGGCGCGATTCTGGAGGAGGATTACGGCATTCCGCGCCGCCATATCAACACCGTCCCGAGCCCGTGGGCGATCAAGCGCCTGAGCGAGTTCAACGGCAACGTCAACCAGTTCCGGGTGGTCAAGCGCTATCCGTCGATACTGCGCCAGATCGCGATCTCGAAGACCGAACCGGGCGACGAAAACAACCAAGACATCTCGTCTCTGGTGGGCAAGGTCGACATCCGCAAGCTGGAAGACTACTCTCAGGACGACACCGACGCCTACAGCTATTCGGGTGGCCTGTGCCTGTCGAACCAGGGCCTGATGGAATTCGTCGAGATGTTCAAGGCTCCGATCAAAGTGCTGCATCCGCTGCTGACCGCAACCCAGGAAGGCAACTACAAGGGCACCGAAGGTTTCGGCGCGATCCCGTTCGACGGCATCATCCTGGCCCACTCCAACGAGTCGGAATGGAAAGCCTTCAAAAACAACAAGAACAACGAAGCTTTCCTGGACCGGATCTACATCGTCAAGGTGCCGTACTGCCTGCGGGTGACGGAAGAAACCAAGATCTACGAGAAACTGCTGCGCAACTCCTCGCTGTCGCAGGCGCCGTGCGCTCCCGGCACGCTAAAGATGATGGCCCAGTTTGCAGTGCTGACGCGACTGAAGGAGCCGGAAAACTCCAGCATCTACAGCAAGATGCTGGTCTACGACGGCGAGAACCTGAAGGACATCGACCCGAAAGCCAAGTCCTACCACGAGTACCGCGACTATGCGGGCGTGGACGAAGGCATGAGCGGCCTGTCGACCCGCTTCGCCTTCAAGATCCTGTCCAAGGTGTTCAACTTCGACACCACCGAAGTGGCAGCCAATCCGGTGCACCTGATGTATGTGCTGGAACAGCAGGTCGAGCGCGAGCAGTTCCCGCCCGAAACCGAACAAAAATATCTGGCCTACATCAAGGAATACCTGGCCCAGCGCTACGTCGAATTCATCGGCAAGGAAATCCAGACCGCGTATCTGGAGAGCTATTCCGAATACGGTCAGAACATTTTCGACCGCTACGTGATCTTTGCCGACTTCTGGATCCAGGATCAGGAATACCGCGACCCGGACACCGGCGAGAGCTTCGACCGCAACTCGCTGAACTCGGAGCTGGAAAAAATCGAAAAGCCGGCCGGGATCTCGAATCCGAAAGATTTCCGCAACGAAATCGTCAACTTCGTGCTGCGGGCCCGGGCTCAGAATGCCGGCAAGAATCCGGCCTGGACCAGCTACGAAAAACTCAGGACGGTGATCGAGAAGAAAATGTTCTCGAATACCGAGGAACTGCTGCCGGTGATCTCGTTTAACGCCAAGGCCAGCGCCGACGATGTCAACAAGCATGAAGAATTCGTCGCCCGCATGGTGGAGAAAGGATATACGGCCAAGCAGGTACGGTTGTTATGCGAATGGTATTTGCGCGTCAGAAAATCGTCGTGAACGGATGCCATTGCCTTGCTCAAGGAGCAAGATATGGTCCTCCACAAGAAACGCGAAAGACACGGAAAAAGTCCATGAAAGAGATTGCCTCATTAAACTGTTCCGTGCTTTTCATGTCTTTCGTGGACGGTGAGTAACATCACTTACAGGAGACGAATTTGGTTCACCTTATCGACCGCCGGCTACAAGGCAAGAACAAATCCGCAGTCAATCGCGAACGATTTTTACGTCGTTACAAGGGACAGATCAGGGATGCGGTTGAACGTGCGATAAAAGGCCGCTCCATCACCGACATGGAGAGCGGCGAAAAAGTGTCGATTCCTGCCAAGGATGTAAATGAACCGAGTTTTGGCCATGCCCACGGCGGGGTCTGGGAGACGGTCCATCCCGGCAACAAGGAATACCAGAAAGG
This sequence comes from Herminiimonas sp. CN, assembly GCF_000622895.1. Lineage (GTDB taxonomy): Bacteria > Pseudomonadota > Gammaproteobacteria > Burkholderiales > Burkholderiaceae_D > AVCC01. The sequence goes on along the minus strand of NZ_AVCC01000066.1, from coordinate 15,926 downwards.
CGACCGGGTGGCGCGCCCCAAAGGCGGGAGCGGCTCCGGCTCCGGCCAGGCCGGCAACAGCGACCAGATTACCGAAGATGATTTCATCTTCGAGCTGACGCGCGAAGAATTCCTGAACTACTTCTTCGAGGATCTGGAGTTGCCGAACATGGTGAAAACCCAGCTCACCGCCACCACCGAATTCAAGCAGCAGCGCGCCGGTTACAAGATGTCCGGCACACCGACCAATATCCATGTGCTGCGTTCGCTGCGCGGCGCATTGGGGCGGCGCATCGCAGTCGGCAGCAAATCGCACCGGCGGCTGCAGGAAGCGGAAGCCGAGCTTAAGCTATTGCTCAGCCAGGTGCCGGACGATGACCCACAGATCGTCGCGCTGCGGCAGGAAATCCATCACCTGCGCAGCAAGCTGATGGCGATTCCGTTCATCGACCCGTTTGACCTGCGCTACAGCAACCGGATCAGGGTGCCGAAACCGTCCAGCCAGGCCGTCATGTTTTGCATCATGGATGTGTCCGGCTCGATGGATGAAACCAAGAAAGATATTGCCAAGCGCTTTTTCATCCTGCTCTACCTATTCTTGCAGCGCGCCTACGACAAGATCGAAGTCGTCTTCATCCGCCACCACACGATGGCTGACGAAGTCGATGAAAACGATTTTTTCCACTCGCGCGAATCGGGCGGAACCGTGGTGTCGTCGGCGCTGCAACTGCTGGCCAAGATCATGCGCGAGCGGTATGCCAGCAACGACTGGAATATTTACGTGGCGCAAGCTTCCGATGGCGACAACTGGGACAACGATTCAGTCGCCTGCCGCCAACTGCTGATCAACACCATCATGCCGGCGGTGCAGTACTACGCCTACGTCGAAATCACCGAGGACACGCCGCAAAATCTGTGGCACGAATACACGCAAGTGCTGGACCAGCACCGGCACTTTGCAATGCAGCTGATCAAATCCCAGGCCGATATTTATCCGGTGTTTCGAGAATTGTTCAAGAAACAGGAAAAATCATGAGCGTACCAAGCAAGGTAGATCCCTCGCACCGCTTGCCAAAACAATCGGAATGGACCTTCGAATTGCTGGAGCAGGCGCACGAGGAAGTGCGCCGGGTCGCGCAGCACTTCGGACTCGACACCTATCCGAACCAACTCGAAATCATCAGCGCCGAACAGATGATGGATGCCTACACGGCGGTTGGCTTGCCGGTGTCGTACCACCACTGGTCGTTCGGCAAACATTTCCTGAACACCGAAAAGAGCTACAAGCGCGGCCAGATGGGCCTGGCCTACGAAATCGTCATCAACTCCAATCCCTGCATCGCCTATCTGATGGAGGAAAACAGCCTGATGATGCAAACCTTGGTGATCGCGCACGCGGCCTACGGCCACAACTCGTTTTTCAAGGGCAACTACCTGTTCCGCTCCTGGACCGATGCCGAAGAGATTGTCGATTACATGGTCTTTGCCAAAAAATTCATCGCCGATTGCGAGGAGCAGCACGGCATCGAAGCGGTCGAACTGTTGCTCGACTCCTGCCATGCGCTGCAAAACTACGGCGTCAACCGCTACAAGCGTCCGGCCAAACTGTCACTGGTGGAAGAAAAGGCACGCCAGAAGGAGCGCGAAGCCTACCTGCAATTGCAGGTCAATGACCTGTGGCGCACCCTGCCCCAGCACGAGAAGGAAACGATCGACCAACGGCCGCCGCGCTTCCCGCCGGAGCCGCAGGAAAACCTGCTGTACTTCATCGAAAAATACGCGCCGATCCTGGAGCCGTGGCAGCGCGAGGTGGTGCGCATCACGCGCAAGATCGGGCAGTATTTTTACCCGCAGCGTCAGACCCAGGTCATGAACGAAGGCTGGGCCACCTTCTGGCATTACACCATTCTCAATCAGCTGTATGAAGAAGGCGTGGTCGACAACGGTTTCATGCTGGAATTCCTGCAAAGCCATACCAACGTGATCTACCAGCCGCCGATCGACAGCCCGCACTACAACGGCATCAACCCGTATGCGCTGGGATTTGCGATGATGTCTGACGTGCGCCGCATCTGCGAAGCGCCGACCGACGAAGACCGCGCCTGGTTCCCCCACATTGCCGGCAGCGACTGGCAGAAGACGCTCGATTTCGCGATGCGCAATTTCAAGGACGAGAGCTTCATTTCGCAATACCTGTCGCCCAAGCTGATCCGCGATTTTCATTTTTTTGCAGTACTTGACGATGACACCGATGACAAGCTGACGATTTCGGCGATCCACGACGAGAGCGGCTACCAGGTTATCCGGCAACGGCTGTCTGAGCAATACAACTTGGGCAACCGGGAGCCGAATATCCAGGTGTTTTCGGTCAACACCCAGGGCGACCGCTCGATGAGCTTGCGCCACTCCGAGTTTCAGCGCCGCCCGCTCAATGCGCAGGCGCAGGAAGCGTTAAAGCACGTGGCGCGCCTGTGGGGTTTCGATGTGCGCCTGGAAACGGTCGATCCGAACGGCAAGATCGTCAATACGCTGGAATGCAAGCGCGAAAAACGCACGCACGGCTAGCCTCTCGACAATATACTGAATGCGGTATTTTTATACTACACAGTGAATGCAAGTGGAAAATTCATGATTTTTTGGCATACCCCATTGGTATCAGCCACGCATGAAAACTATCCAAGCATCACGCCTCCAGCACGTACTGCCCTGGGGCCTCATCCAGCACGCATTCAGGCGGGATGCCCTGGGCCTTGATTCTCTTCGCGCTGGAATGCAGCATCAGCCACTTGTGCCAGTGCGGCCACCAGGAACCCTGCTCGGCGCTCGCCTGCGCGATCCACTCGTCCGGCCCCACATAACTGCCGGCCGGGCGCTGGCCCGGCTTGAAGCGGAAACTGCGGCCCGCGTGGCCCGGCTCCGACACCACCCCGCTATTGTGGCCGCCGGAAGCCAATACGAAATGGACCTCGGATTCAGTCAGGAAGTGGATCTTGTAGACCGACTTCCAGGGCGAAACGTGATCGTGCTCGGTGCCCAGGACGAACATCGGCTGTCTGATATTGCTCAGCGCAATCAAATGACCATCGACGCAATAGCGGCCTTCGGCCAGATCGTTGTGCAGAAACAGATGCCGCAGGTATTCGCTATGCATCCGGTACGGCAGCCGGGTGGTGTCGGCGTTCCACGACATCAGATCGTTCGGCGCCCGCCGCACTCCCAACAGATATTCGCGCATGATGCGCGACCAAATCAGGTCGCGCGAATTGAGCAATTCGAAGCTGGCAGCCATTTGCGCACCGTCCAGGTAGCCCTGCTCCCACATCAGCGCATCCAGCAAGGCTAGTTGGCTGTCGTCGATGAACAGGCCGAGCTCGCCCGGATCGGCAAAGTCGGCCTGCGCCGCCAGCAAGGTAATGGATTGGATCGGCGCCAGCGTCTGACGCGGATCGCGCCCCAGCGCCGCTGCGCCGATCGACAGCAAAGTGCCGCCCAGGCAATAGCCGACCGCATGCAGCGGAATGCCAGGCATCAGGTGCGCGACCTCCTTGAGTGCCGCATACAGTCCTTGCGAAACATAGTCATCCATGCCCAGATCGCGGCTCTCGGCGCCGTGATTCTTCCATGACATCATGAACACGGTATGGCCCTGCTCGACCAGAAAACGCACCATCGAGTTATGCGGAGACAGATCCAGGATGTAGTACTTCATGATCCACGACGGCACGAACAGAACCGGTTCCCGGTAAACGGTGGCGCTCTGCGGCGTGTACTGGATCAGCTCGAACAGCGCATTGCGAAACACCACCTTGCCCGGGGTGACTGCGACATCCTGCCCGACCTTGTGCGGATAATCGGGATGCTTGCGATGATCGATGCCGCGCTGCTTCTGCTTGCGTTTGGTCTGATCTTCCAGCCAGTGGGTCCAGCCCATCAAACGGTTATTGCCTTTCGACTCGATAGTGGCGCGCAGCACTTCGGGATTGGTGATCGCGTAGTTGGACGGCGCAAAAACATCGAGCAGCTGGCGCGCTGAAAAATTGACCACATGTTCATGATGCGGGGTAACGCCGCGGATGCCGGTAGTAGCCTGCTGCCAGAATTCCTGCGTCTGCAAAAAGGATTTGGCAAACACGTTGTACGGCCAGTGCGACCATTCCGGCCGGTTAAAGCGCGAATCACTGACGGTTACGCCGACCTGACCGGTGCCGGAACTGATCGCGCTGGACATGAATGGTCCCCATTCCGCAGCTTGCCGCCGCAGCAAAGCCAGCAGTTCGATGCGGTGTCCGGGCGACATCGCAAGCTGCTGCCACCATTCCAGCATTGCCACCGACAGGCTGGTGGGAGACAGGCCGCCGGTCAGTTTTGCCAGCGCGCTCTGGTACATCAAATCCAGGGTATTGGTGCCCGCCTGCTCGCGGTCCAGATAGCACAGCTTTTTAGGGGCTGCATCGTCCTGCGGCCCAGACGCCTCTGCCACCGTTGCCAGCGGCAAGCTGCGATTACGGCCCAAATTCTTTTCAGTCGGCTTCATATCCACCTCTCAATTACGTATTTTGCATTCTTGCAAGAATGCTGCGCAGTGCTGCACCACACTGATTGACGTAGCGCAATCAGATACGAAATTATCGGCCCCATGGCGATATTACGGGCTGCACAGTTACAAGTGAATTGATAAGCACAGCGCGAGGCGGGCCGCCACTCCATCTCGCGAGCATGCGCACCACCGCCTCCAGCATGTTCTGCAAGCGCTCTTGCAGAACACGTAAAGAGTAGCATCATCCGCAACAAATATCCTGGGTGCGGTCCGGAATGCTACAACGATGCACCGCCTGGCCCGGTCCGGGCCAGCACCTCGGCTTCAGCGGCCTCGGCCAAGTTGGCATCGACCTGGTTTGTGCAGCACTTGCTCGACTGCAGTGGTCTAATTTATCCGGACACCTCAATAGGTGGAAAATCCACCGCATAAGGAGCATTGCATGGCAAAGCGGCGCAAGAAATTCGACACTAGCCTGAAGCTGGAAGTCGTTCGCATGATCAAAGAACAGGGCTGAGCGTCCAGAACGTCAGCGAAAGTACGGACATCGATCCGGCAGCAATCCGGCGCTGGGTGACGCAATATGGCGCAGAGCAGAACGGCCAGCCGTGGATTGGCAAGCCACTCACCATCGAGCAGCAGCGCATCCGACGGTTGGAGCTGAGAGGGTCCAGAATTACTTGACCACTACATTACGAAACTGTCACACGCCGCCCTTCCCATGGAGGAAAATTCTTCGATAAGCAGCAGCTAATGCTGGATATTTCATTGACCCCATGCAGGAGCTACCTGCATGGGGTCAAATTATGGTTACTTGACTATGTTTAGTGCTGCACCAGCTTGCACTTGGAGTCGGCCAGGGGCAATGCCGCATCGGAGGCAGGAATTACTTTCCGTATGTGGTAGTAGTCCCACGGCTCCTTCGACTCGCCTGGCTTCTTGACCTCAAGCAGCAGCATGTCATGCGCGAATTTCCCGTCCGCACGAATATTGCCCTTGAAAAGCCCATCGTCGATTTCTGTCGACTTCAGATACTTCATGACTGTCGCCGCGTTATCCGTTCCGGTTTTCTCGACAGCCTTGAGGTAATTGAGCACCGACGAATAGACGCCGGCTTGCGCCATGCTCGGCATCTTTTTTGCCTTTTCGAAAAAGCGTCGCGACCAGGCGCGGGTCTTCGCATCGCGATTCCAGTAGAAACCTTCGGTAAGCGTCAAGCCTTGCGCGGTTTTCAAGCCCAGAGCATTGACGTCGTTGATGAACAAGACAATCGGCACGATGGTCTGTTTGGAACCGATGATTCCAAACTCGGCTGCCTGCTTGATCGCCGTCATGGTGTCCTGGCCACCATTGGCCAGAGCGATGACATCCGCCTTGGAGGCCTGTGCGCTGACCAGGAAGGAAGAAAAGTCGGCATTGGGGAACGGATGCCTGGAGACGCCCACCACTTTGCCTCCGTTTGCCGTGACGATTTGACTGGCATCTTTCGTCATGGCGGCACCGGCCGCATAGTCGGCGGCGATGAAATACCAGTTTTTCTTTCCGCTCTGCACGACTGCCTTGGCCGTGCCGGATGCCAAACCGTAACTGTCATAGACCCAGTGCACCGTATTGGCGTTACAACGCTCGTTGGTGATCGACAGCGATGCCGATCCTGATACCAGAGCCAGTTTGTCTTTCTGCTAAGCCACATCCATCACCGCCAGGGCGACATTGGTCGCTACCAGGTCGACGATGACATCCACTTTTTCCCGGTCGAACCACTGCCGTGCACGCTCGGCGCCGACGTCAGCCTTGTTCAGGTGGTCGGCGCTAATTACTTCAATCTTCTTGCCGAGCACCGTGCCATTCTTGGCGAAATCTTCCATCGCCATTTTGGCGGCGATGACCGAACCAGACCCGGTGAAATCCGAATAGGTGCCGGACATGTCGGTAAGGACGCCGACCTTCACAACCCCGTCGCTGATTTTTTCCTGTGCGGTTGCAGTTGCGGTGAACATAAATGCACTCATGCTGCAGGTAAGACCTAGCGTGGCTACTTTCGCAAGGTTGATTCCTTTTTTTGTCCGATCGCGACGAAGCGCTAAGGCAGATCCGATCGATTCGGCCCCAGCGATGTCGCTGGTGCTCAGCGCTTTCAATTTTTTCTCAAACATGTCTCACTCCTGGTCTTTTCGTCTTTCGACGGTTGTTGTCAATGCGCTTACCACACTATCCAATTTAAAATTTTAAGTCAATATATTGCATAAAATAATATTGACGCGCGGGTGTTTGCTTAAAAAAATGAAAATCAAGACTTGAAAATGATGCCTCCACCTGATTGGAAAACTACCTCATACGACTACTTATTTTTCTTACGCTTCATTAAAATTCAAAATTAAATAATTATTAAGATGTTGATTTTATTAAATATTTATATTTTACGTAGCAAAAAAGAAACGCTACCTTTCCGCTTGAAGAAGATGGCAAATTCTGCATCTTCAAGCATTCAATCTGATGAATTTCTTAAAGTCAACTTCCAACAGAAAATTTAGAAAGTCATTTTACGTAAATACATTGACATACAATGGATGCATTCCTAGAATAAGTAAATTAAAAAAGGAGACGCTATCGATTGCAGCCTTAGTCGATCAATAAACGCCACAACTCTGCCAAGACGATGGATATCGCCAGCACAGTGCGCGATATGGGATGCGAGAACGACACCTCGGACCAAATCCGATGTGATTCACCATCCGGGAAACCGGGAAACCGCGAGTATCTACGGGAAAACCTACGATTTCCGTGCACTGATCTTCGGGTGCGTCCGGAACAGCATTTCCGCGTTCTCGGGTCGAACGGCAAATAAAACAATTACAAAGAAGGAGACATATGTCCAACCAAACAGCATTGCAGGTGGACCGCACGCTGCCGATTCTTGAAACCGTGAATCTGGTCAAGGAATTTCGCGGCTTCGTGGCAGTTGACGGGGTCAATCTGAAGATCAGGCGCGGCCACATACACGCTCTCATCGGGCCCAACGGCGCGGGCAAGACCACCTGTTTCAACCTGCTCACCAAATTCCTTAAGCCAACGCGCGGTGCCATCCGCTACAACGGCATCGACATTACCGGCGAACCACCGCAAAAAATCGCCCGCATGAGGATGGTCCGATCATTCCAGATTTCCGCTGTCTTTCCCCACATGACAGTCCTGGAAAACGTGCGCGTGGCCTTGCAGCGCAGCCTTGGCACCAGCTTTCACTTCTGGAAACATGAAAGCAGCCTGAACCGCCTGAACGAGCGGGCAATGGAGCTGCTGGCGTCCGTCGGACTGGAAGACTACTCACGCATGACGGCGGTTGAAATGCCGTACGGCCGCAAGCGTGCGCTGGAAATCGCTACCACGCTCGCGCTTGATCCAGAACTCATGTTATTGGACGAACCGACACAAGGCATGGGCCACGAAGACGTGGACCGGGTCATGCAGCTGATCAAGAAGGTTTCGGCCAACCGCACCATCCTGATGGTGGAGCACAACATGAAAGTGGTGTCCGGCATCTGCGACGCCATCACCGTTCTCGCCCGCGGTTCAATCCTGGCGGAAGGCGATTACGCAACCGTCTCCGCCAATCCTGCAGTGATCGAGGCTTACATGGGCTCGGAGACGACTGAACTTGCATCCCCAGGAGGACACTGAAATGAGCGCAACCGAATATCTGCGGGTCTCCGACCTGCACGCTTTCTATGGCGAATCACACATCCTGCACGGCATGGACTTCACCATCCGGCGCGGTGAGTGCATCAGTCTGCTGGGAAGGAACGGGGCCGGACGCACCACGACGCTGCGCGCGCTGATAGGTCTTACCGGCAAGCGCACCGGCTCCATCATGCTGAACGGCCGCGAAGTCATTAACATGCCGCCGCACAAGATCGCTCAACTCGGCGTCGGCTACTGCCCGGAGGAACGCGGCATCTATTCCAGTCTCAGCTGCGAAGAGAATCTGTTGCTGCCGCCGCAGGTGGGCAGCGGCGGCATGAGCATCGACGAACTGTATGAGATGTTCCCCAATCTCAAGGACCGGCGCCACAGTCAAGGCACGCGGCTATCCGGCGGCGAACAGCAGATGCTGGCGATGGCGCGCATTCTGCGCACCGGCGCACGGCTCCTGCTGCTGGATGAAATCTCGGAAGGGCTGGCGCCGGTCATCGTGCAGAAGCTGGCCGAAATCATCCGGCAGCTCAAGCAAAAGGACTACACCATCATTCTGGTGGAGCAGAACTTCCGCTTTGCCGCGCCGTTGGCCGACCGCATGTTCATCGTTGAACACGGCCAGATCGTAGCCGAAATCGCACAGCACGAATTGCAGGAAAAACAGAGCTTCCTTCAGGAAGTTCTTGGCGTATAAGAGCGTCCATGGAAACGATGGATCGCCCGGCACGCCGGTTCTTGCAGTGCACTACCCTCTGGCCGTCGCTTGGCCTTTCGGACAGATCGGCGATTTTTCGCCCTGACCATTTCTTTTGGAGTTCCGTCAGATGACAGATATTTTCGGGATACCCATCCCCTCACTCATGGGCCAGATCATGCTTGGCCTGGTCAACGGATCGTTTTATGCAATGTTGAGTCTCGGCCTGGCCGTGATCTTCGGCATGCTGAACATCATCAATTTCGCGCACGGGGCTCTATACATGATGGGCGCCATGCTCACCTGGATGGGGCTGGAGTACCTGGGCCTGGGTTACTGGTGGTCCCTGCTTCTCGCTCCTATCGGTGTCGGCCTCATCGGCATCGTCATCGAGCGCCTGCTGCTGCAGTGGCTGTACCAACTGGATCACATCTACGGCTTGCTTCTTACTTTTGGCCTTGCGCTCATTATCGAAGGGCTGTTCCGCTATCTGTTCGATGTCGGCGGTCAACCCTATTCAATTCCGGATGAACTCACCGGCGCCTTCAACCTTGGCTTCATGTTCCTGCCGAAATACCGTGCCTGGATTATCGCGTCGTCGATGGCAATCTGTCTTGTTACCTGGTACATCATCGAAAAGACCCGGCTGGGAGGTTACCTGCGCGCCGCCACCGAAAACCCGCAATTGACCCAGGCTTTCGGCATCAATGTGCCCGTCATCGTCATGCTCACTTACGGCTTTGGTGCCGGACTGGCAGGTTTGTCGGGTGTGCTTGCGGCTCCCGCAATGCAAGTCAGCCCACTCATGGGATCGAACTTGATCATTGTCGTTTTTGCCGTAGTGGTGATCGGCGGCATGGGCTCGATCCTTGGCTCGGTCGTGACCGGCCTCGGCCTTGGGCTGATTGAAGGGTTGGCCAAGGTCATTTATCCGGAAATCAGTGCCACGGTGGTGTTCATCGTCATGGTCGTTGTCCTCTTGTTCCGCCCAGCGGGCCTGTTTGGGAAGGAAAAATAATGAAACTGAAATTGTCGACTCTCGGCTACCTGGCCGGCCTTGTCCTGTTGCTGCTGGCCCCCGCCTACGCCTATCCGGTGCTGGTCATGAAAGTTCTATGTTTTGCACTGTTCGCCTGCGCCTTTAATCTGCTGCTGGGATATACGGGCCTGCTGTCGTTCGGTCATGCAGTTTTCCTTGGCACCGCCGCCTATGTCACCGGCCATGTCATTAAGGTCTGGGAATTGCCCACGCTTGCCGGGCTGGCACTCGGCACATTGAGCGCGGCCGGCCTGGGATGGGTAATTGGTTCACTCGCCATTCGCAGCAAGGGCATCTACTTTGCGATGATCACGCTGGCCCTGTCGCAGCTGATGTTTTTTGTCTTCCAGCAGGCGCAGTTTACGGGCGGCGACGATGGTTTGCAACGCGTGCCGCGCGGCACGTTATTCGGCCTTGACCTCGCCAACGACAACCATCTTTATTATCTGGTGGTAGCGCTCTTCGTGGGCTCGTTCTGGCTGATCCACCGCACCATTCATTCGCCGTTTGGCCAGGTTCTCAAGGCGATTCGGGAGAATGAGGCACGAGCCGTTTCGCTTGGCTATGACGTTGCGAAATACAAGCTGCTGGCATTTGTTCTTTCGGCGGGCATTGCGGGTCTTGCCGGATCGATCAAGACACTGGTATTTTCCTTCGCCACACTGGGCGACGCTCACTGGCATACTTCAGGCGAGGTGGTGCTGATGACCTTGCTGGGCGGGTTGGGCACCGTGTTCGGGCCCGTGGTAGGCGCAACGATCATTGTTACCCTGCAAAATGAACTGGCCGACAAGGTCGGATCGCTGGTGACAGTCATCATGGGCGTGATTTTCGTGGTATGCGTACTCGCATTCCGGCGCGGCATCGTCGGTGAAGGCATCGCGCTGTACCACAGGATGATCGGCGAGAAGGCTGGTTGATCCGTTATGCAATGCTGATGCCGGGCCGATGTTGACCAGCATGTGGCTGGACGGGATAAAACCCTCCACCCTTACCAACCAAAAACTTTAGGGAAAACATGAGCCTGAAGAACAAAACTGCCCTCGTAACAGGTTCGACCAGCGGCATCGGCCTGGGTATCGCCAAGGCCCTGGCAAGCCAGGGCGCGAACATCATGATGAACGGCTTTGGAGATGTGGACGCCGCCATCGCTGAAGTGTCAGCGGCAGGAACCCGGGTCGAGTATCACCACGCCGACCTTTCCAAGCCCTCGGAAATTGAGGACCTGATGAACTCTGCCGCCGCCAAGTTCGGTCAGGTCGACATCCTGGTGAACAACGCCGGCATACAGCATGTATCCAGCTTGGAGGATTTTCGTGTCGAGCACTGGGACGCCATCATGGCAATCAATTTGAGCGCAGCCTTTCACACCACTCGACTCGCCTTACCGGCAATGAAGGCTTCGAACTGGGGCCGCATCATTAATATGGGGTCGGTGCATGCACTGGTCGCCTCAGTCAACAAGGCAGCATACGTCGCCGCAAAACACGGAATCGTCGGGCTAACCAAGGTCACCGCACTGGAGACTGCGACCACCGGCATCACCTGCAACGCGATCTGCCCGGGCTGGGTGCGCACGCCGCTGGCGCTAAAACAGGTGGAGGACAAGGCCAAGGCGCTGAACATCAATTTCGAAGAGGCCACCAAACTGTCGTTGGGCGAAAAGGAGCCCTCCATGCAGTTCACGACGACAGAAGACATCGGTCAACTGGCCCTGTTCTTCTGCTCCCCCGCTGGCAACAACGTGCGCGGCGTGGCATGGAGCATGGATGGCGGCTGGACTGCGCAATAAGCGAGTGATCATGTTCGACACACAACTCAAGGGTACCGAGCTGACCCCGTTCAGCGTTGAGGTAGAACGCGGTCGCCTGCAGGCGTTTGCCAAAGCGACCGGCGAGGACAACCCGATTTACCGGGACGAAACAGCTGCCCGTGCGGGAGGGCACCCAGCCTTGCCGGTGCCACCGACATTTCTGTTCTGTTTGGAAATGGAGAACCCTAACCCGATGGAGGTTTTTGAGCGGCTCGGCGTCGACTACGCGCATGTCCTGCACGGGGAACAGCACTTTGTCTTCCACCGCCTTGCCTATGCGGGTGAGACGCTGCGCTTCAAACCACGCATCGTGGACCTCTACGAAAAGAAGGGCGGCGCCTTGGGATTCATAGTGTGGGAGACCCGCATCGAGGGGATCGACGGGTCGGCCGTGGCCGATCTGCGCAGCGTCATGGTGGTTCGCCAGCCAAAACCGGAGGGCGTGGCGTGAAAGTCAAGAACTTCGATGACATCAAGGTGGGTGACGCTTTGCCAGGCCTGGTAAAGGGGCCTATCACGCGCCATATCCTGGGCGTATATGCCGGAGCCTCAGGGGACTACAACCCGCTGCATATTGATTCGGACTTTGCCCGCCAGGCCGGCATGCCGGACGTCTTTGCACACGGGATGCTGTCTGCCGCCTATCTGGCACGCGTTCTGACTCACTGGGTCGAGCAATCGGCCATCCGACGACTGAGCGTTCGCTTTGCGGCCATCACCCAACTCGGAGACGAGGTGCGTTGCCAGGCCAGGGTATCCGAAAAATTCGTCCAGAACGGTGAACAGTGCGTAGCGCTCGAGTTGACGGCACGCAATCAGTCCGATGAGGTCAAACTCACGGGCACCGCCGTGGTCGCGCTGGCCTGACCAACACCCGAATGATTTTTCCTTCGGATTCCAAACAAATTCCAGAAAGACTGCTATGCTAAACGATCAGACATCACAAGCCACCGAAATCCTTTGGACTCCCGGCCCCGAACAACTGCAGTCGAGCCGCCTGGTGCAATACCAGCGTTGGCTGGCACAAGAAAATGGCATCGTCACCCACGACTATGCCGAGCTGTGGCGCTGGTCGGTCGAGAATTTGGACGACTTCTGGCAATCGATCTGGAGCTTCTTCGACATCCAAGCCGATGGTGAACGTGAACCCGCGCTCGGCCGTCGCACCATGCCGGGAGCGGAATGGTTTCCAAATACCCGAATCAACTTTGCCGAACATATCTTTCGCAATCGCACGGCAGGCCAGCCTGCAGTGATCGCACGCAGCGAGGACGTACCGCTGCAGCACATTTCCTGGGCGGAGCTGGAGCGAGCGACTGCAGCGGTTGCGGCCACGCTGCGCAGCTGGGGGGTTGGACCTGGGGATCGTGTGGCAAGCTACATGCCGAACCGCCCCGAAACCGTGATCGCCTTCCTGGCGTGCGCCAGCATCGGCGCCATATGGTCGAGTTGCGCACCCGACATGGGTGCCTCGGTGGTTCTGGACCGCCTGCGCCAGATCGAACCCAAGGTGCTGTTCGCCATCGACAGCTACAGTTACAACGGCAAGCAGCACGACCGGTTCAAGGTCGTCGACCAATTGCTGGCGGAGTTGCCCAGCGTCGAGCATGTCGTGCAGGTGGCCGGGCCGCTCGCGAGCCAGCGGGCGGTCGATTGGCGCGACCACTCCCACTGGCAGTCTGTCGTCAGCAACGGCGCCGCTCCTCGCTATGAACGCCTGCCTTTCAGTCATCCGTTGTGGATCCTCTATTCCTCCGGCACCACGGGCTTACCCAAGGCGATGGCGCATGGCCATGGCGGCATTCTCTTGACACATCTCAAGGAAATGGCGCTGCAAAACGACCTGCGACCCAGCGACCGCCTGCTGTTTCTGGGCAGCACAGGCTGGACCGTATGGAATCTCCTGGTCGGTGCCTTGGTTACCGGTGCCTCGATCGTGCTGTACGACGGGCACCCCTCTTGGCCCAACGGAGATGAGCTCTGGCATTTCATGGATGAACAAGAGGTCGCCGTGTTCGGTACGGGCGCCGCCGTCCTCATCGCCAACAAAAAGGATGGACTGCGGCCCCGGGACTATGCGCCGCTCAAGAAGTTGCGCACCATTTTGTCGACGGGCTCCCCCCTGCCTGTCGATGCGTTTGAATGGATCTACCGCGATGTGAAGCCTGACGTCTGGCTGGCCTCGGTCAGTGGAGGCACCGACATCGCATCCTGCTTCGTCGCCTGCGCCCCGACCTTGCCGGTGCATGCGGGCGAAATCCAATGCGCAGAGCTGGGGGTGGCCGCCTATGCCTTCAACGAGGCCGGCCAGGCGGTGACCGACGAAGTAGGCGAGTTGGTGATCACCCAACCCATGCCGTCGATGCCGCTGTACTTCTGGAACGACGCTGACGGGCGTCGCTACCGCGAGAGTTATTTCGAGATGTACCCGGGCATGTGGCGCCAGGGTGACTGGATACGTTTCACGTCCTATGGCAGCTCGGTGATTTACGGTCGATCCGACAGCACGATCAACCGCTTCGGCATCCGCATCGGCACCGCTGAAATCTATCGCGTGGTCGAAGAACTGCCCGAAGTGCGCGACAGCCTGGTCATTGATCTGGAGTACTTGGGGCGACCTTCCTTCATGCCGTTGTTCGTGGTGCTGCAGCCGGGGGGCGAGCTGGACCAGGCCCTGGTTGAACGCATCCAACAGCAAATCCGCACCAAGGCCTCGGGCCGACATATGCCTGACGCAGTGGTTCAAGTGAGCGACATTCCCAGAACCCTGAGCGGCAAGAAGATGGAGGTCCCGGTACGCAAACTGCTGCTGGGGGCAGAGGCAGCCAAGGTTGCCAGTCCCGACGCCATGCAGAACCCCGCCAGCCTGGACTTTTTCGTCGAATACGCCAAGACGTTGTTGAATAAATAAAAATTTAGTCAAAGCTCCCCATTTTTCGCCATTTCCCAGGGGCGTGTTGACATTCAAAGAATGTGACGCAAAAAAGTGATTTGAGCGGTGTTAACTTTTCCTGATTTGTGTTTACATTCTGGATTTCAGGCGCTTTCAGGATGGCATGAATGATGTTGCGGGATGATCAATGGGAGCGCATTGAGGAGTTATTACAGGGCGCCCGGCATGCGCGAACGCGGCTACGGCCGCATCGTCAATTTCAGTTCGGTTGCTACGCGGGCGAAAACGGCCAGAGCGACTATGCAGCCGCCAAGGCCGCAGTCGCGCTCAAGCGGCTGGGGAAACCGGAAGAGATCGCCCAGGCGGTACTCTTTCTTGCCAGCGAAGAGGCAAGCTATATAACCGGCGAAATACTGCGCGTGGCGGGCGGGCGCTGGCCCGCCCTGTGATGCGGTTCTGGCCTGAAAATGAGGCATGATTCACAGTAGGCCATGCTTTAGAAGCATGATCTCAAGAACATGCGTATAGGCTATATAAATTACTGACGCTTGGCAGCGGTCAACTCCTGCAGTCCCGGCACATCAATGCGAGGACGGTCCGGCTCCATCTCTGACAGGGGACGCACTTCGACCAGCGTCGCCTGACAGCGCCGGGTCAAGTCGTGGTACAGCTGCGTTCCTTTCATCTTGCGGCTCATTTCCTCGCCACTCAAGGGGCGCACCACCTTGGCCGGCACGCCAGCCACCAACGACTGCGCCGGCACCTGCATGCCGGCGCGCACGAACGCGCAGGCAGCGACAATCGATTGTTCTCCAATCTCCGCCGCATCCAGCACGACAGCGTTCATGCCGACCAACGCATCGCGTCGTACCACACAGCAGTGCAGCACGGCACCATGACCGATATGGCCATTTTCCTCGATTACCGTATCGGCAGCGGGAAAACCATGAATGACGCAGGTATCCTGGACATTCGCGCCCCGCTGCAACACGATGCGGCCGAAATCGCCGCGCAAGCTGGCGCAAGGGCCGATATAGCAGTTCGGCCCGACGATGACGTCGCCAATCAATACCGCTGTCGGATGAACATACGCGCTCGGATCGATTACCGGGATTACCCCGTCAATGGAATAACATGGCATGCAATACTCCTAAATCCCTCGTATGGCGCGATGCAAGACCGTAAACCGCTTGCGTTGCGAATCTTGAATATGTCGGCGGCAATTGAATTGCCACACCGATATAAAAGCATTATTACATACCCGCATAATTCGGCCCT
>NZ_AVCC01000065.1 GCF_000622895.1 Herminiimonas sp. CN | reverse complement strand
ACCTACCCCTTATTTTGTCCGATTTTTTAAATCCTGATTCCTGATGCTGCCACAGGCAGAACCCATAATGCAAACTGAACACTTTATCGCCGGCAAAGATGCCTCGCTCGAATTTTCCATCCAGTCGATGCAGGAAAAACTGCTGGCGCGCGGCTTCCATATCGAAGAGCGCTCCTGGCTCAATCCGATCGAGGGCGTTTGGTCGGTGCATATCCGCGACCGCGACTGTCCGCTGATGTTTACCAACGGCAAAGGCGCATCCGAGCAGGCAGCGCGCGCCAGCGCGCTGGGCGAATTCTTCGAGCGCCTGTCGTGCAACTATTTCTGGACCCATTATTATCTGGGTGAAAAGAACGCCAATGCAGCATTTACTCACTACCCGCAGGAGCGCTGGTTCCCGCTGGAAGCGGACGACGGCAGCTGGCCGCAGGACTTGCTGACACCCAAGCTGCAGCAGTTCTATAACCCGGAAGGCAGCATCGACGCCGAGATGCTGGTCGATTACAACTCAGGCAATGATGAGCGCGGCATTTGCGCGATCCCGTATGTGCGCCAGCGCGACGGCGTCACGGTCTGGTTCCCGGTCAATATCATCGGCAACCTATATGTCAGCAACGGCATGTCGGCCGGCAACACCCAGGCCGAAGCGCGTACCCAGGCACTGTCTGAGATTTTCGAGCGCGACGTCAAGTTCCGCATCATCCGTGAAGGCATCTGTCTGCCTGATGTGCCGGAAGAAGTGATCAATCGCTACCCGCGCATCGCTGCCGGCATCCGCGATCTGCGCGCCGCCGGCTTCGGCATCCTGGTGAAAGACGCCTCGCTCGGCGGCCAGTATCCGGTCATGAACGTGACACTGCTCAATCCGAACGACCAGGGCTGCTTCTCCAGCTTCGGCGCCCATCCGCGCTTCGAGATCGCACTGGAGCGCGCGCTGACCGAGCTGCTGCAAGGCCGCGCGCTGGCATCGATGGACGGCTTCCCCGAGCCCGGTTTCGATCTGGAAGAAATCGCCCATTCGCAAAACCTGGAAATCCACTTCGTCGATTCGAGCGGCATCATCAGCTGGAACTTCCTGAAGGACACACCGGACTTTGCCTTCCACGACTGGAACTTCGGCACCACCACCGCCGAGGATTACGCGTGGTCGATCGCCAAGATCCACGCCATGCAGCACGACATCTACATCGCCGACTTCACCCATCTGGGCGTCTACGGCTGCCGCATCCTGGTGCCCGGCATGTCGGACATCTACCCGGTCGAAGACCTGGAATGGGACAACAGCAGCGTCGGCAATGCGATCCGCGAACCGATCCTGCATCTGCAGGAGCTCGACGACGAGGAGTGCGCGGACCTGCTAGAGACACTGAACGATCTCGGCCTGGCCGAGCAGCGCCCGGTGGCCGCAGTGATCGGCCTGGCAGCGGATGCCGCCTCGCTGTGGAAGGAATTGCGCATCGGCGAGCTGAAAACCCTGCTGGCGCTGGCCATCGGCGACAGCGAGGCGATCCGCGAAGGCTGCGACTGGATCCGCAACTTCAATCAATTGAACGAAAGCCGCCAGCGCGTCTATCGCTGCATCGAAAGCTTGATCGGGCTGGAGGACAGCGCGCCGTTCGAGGTTGCACTGCAAAGCCTGTATGGCGCCGAAACGCTGGCGCAGGCCAAGGCCTTGCTCGCCAGGGAAGATCGGTTTTACGGCCTGCAAACCCTGGGCATGAACCTGGACGGCTGCGAAATGCACCAGCAACTGTTGGCAGCGTACGGCAAGGTGCAGCTGGCAAAACAGGCGGCGGTGGCTTGAGTCTATGAGTAAATTGACACTCGATCGCATCCTGCAATCGCAAGGCTTCGGCACCCGCAAATGGTGCCGTACACTGATCGCCGATGGCGAAGTCAGCATCAACGGCGCTGTCGTGACCGACCATCGGGCCCAGATCGAGACTGACGGTCTGGAGCTGGCTATCTTCGACGAAGTCTGGCCGTACCGCGCGCAGGTGTACATAGCACTGAACAAACCGGCCGATTTTGAATGCTCGAGAAAGCCCAGCCATCATCCGGGCGTGCTCAGCATCCTGCCGGAACAGTTCACCTGGCGCGACGTGCAGCCGGTCGGCCGGCTCGATCACGACACCACCGGCATGCTGCTGATGTCGGACGACGGCCCGTTCATCCATGCGCAATCGTCGCCGAAGCGGCATATCCCGAAGGTTTATGTCGCCACCACCGCGGAGCCGGTCACGCCGGAGCTGATCGCGCAGTTGCTGGCGGGGGTGCAGCTGCACGACGAACCGGCGCCGCTGGCGGCGCTAACGTGCCGCCAGCTCGGCACGCATAGCCTTGAAATCGTGCTGGAGCAGGGCAAATACCATCAGGTCAAGCGCATGCTGGCGGCCGCCGGCAACCATTGTGCAGCGTTGCACCGCAGCGCAATCGGCAGCCTGACGCTGGAAGCGCTGGGGCTGGACGAGGGCGAGTGGTGCTATCTGGATGACGCGCAACGGGCTTTGCTGGCACCGGCGGCGATTGACGGCTAATACAATGCCATGCAAGTCGGATTTGCCTTCGGCCTGTACAGAATGCCATTGGAGTATGCCAAAAAATATACCAGCCTAAGAGTGGGCGCATATCGTTGAAACCCGCAAAATCAATTCCATCACCGCTGATGAAAACTGCGGAAAGACTTGCACCGTAAAGGCGCAGGGCTTCGTTCACACTTCGCCTGTATTTCCTGTCGGCATAATCAAATGACTCTCACTCATGTGATGCATTATTCATTCCATATTGCAACATTTATATTTTCACTACAAAAATTTGTTATTATGAAAATAATCAACAGGGCGGATAACTACTCAACCTATTCACGTTTCAATCACTTCACGTACGAAATTTTTGTACCATTTAAATGGTTCGACTAGAAAAATTACTTCATTTATTTGACTGCAACACTCCAGAAGCTTGGAGTGCCACCCTCTTTGCGATTGCTAGAGACTACGGGTTCAGTCATACGCTTTTCGGGATCGTCCCAAGTAAGACTGTCCCGTTTGAAACGGCGTTTCTCAAGAGTAATTACCCAGGCGAATGGAGAGCGACCTACGATAATTTGCAATTACATTCCGTGGATCCGACGGTATCGCACTGCCTTGGAAGCATGCTACCGATTGCTTGGAAAGCGGATACTTTCAAAGGAAGGGAACAGAATGAATTTTACGAACAAGCTTGTGGATATGGATTGCGGTCAGGAATTAGCTATCCCGTTTATGGGTCTTCCGGTGAGTTTGGTATTTTAAGTTTTGCCACTCACTATTTCGAACACGACGCCAATAGCAAGTGTTTCGATGCATTGGCGACGTTATCGCTAATACGTGACTATGTCTTCGAATCATCGAAAAAATTTCTCCAGAATGCCTATCCTCCACCAGCACACATTAAATTGACACCTCGAGAATTGGAATGCTTACAGTGGGTCATGGGCGGAAAATCATCTTGGGAGATTTCCAGAATTCTTCGCTGCTCGGAAGCTACGATTAATTTTCATGTTTCTAATTTCAAGAAGAAATTTAACGTGCAAACACGCCAACAAGCGGTGGTCAGAGCAATAAAAGTAGGATTAATTATTCCTTCCTAGTATGGAATGAACTTTCAACTCAAGCCCCATCGGTTGGTTATTATTGTGCAGTGCCGTCAAAAGGTCTGTATCGCTAACTTTCTTTTCCAAATAAAGCTCAATTAATATTGCTACAGATGGCGGAATACCTATACCCTTTTCGAAGCGGCTTCCGCGCGATTGCGTAACACCAAACCGATACCAAAAATCCGTCTGATTTTCCCTCCAAACCTTCCGTAGTGATTTTAAATTCTTGGCGTAAATATAGTCGGACGTTTCCCCGAAGATGTCTTTCGTCATGTTAAGTTGTTACGTTGTTTTTAACTTTCACTTAGTGTATCAATTTTGGGCTCGTGAAGACCAAATGAGCTATTCATTTCACAACAAGCCTATCAGACTTGATAGTTACGATTTTATGCAATTTGCATAAATATTGGGCTCCAAAATACATTTATCGGAGTCAAAATGTCTCTAACTGTCGAGATCGCTACAAGACGAGATTTTAAAAATGCAGACCTCTGGGACATGCATAAACTGAGAGCGAAGGTTTTCCGTGGACGTATGGGATGGGATGTACCAATCATGAGCGGCATGGAAATAGACGGATATGACGCTATCGACCCGTATTACATGATGATGCGGGAGCCTGGAGGTATTTTGCGTGGTTGCTGGCGTCTCCTGCCGACAGAAGGCCCCTACATGTTAAAAGACACATTCCCACAACTTCTCCATGGCACCTCTCCACCTGAGGATCCAAGAATTTGGGAATTAAGCCGGTTTGCAATTGAGACCGGAGGGCAGCAAGTTTTCGGTTTTTCCCATATTGCGATGCAGTCGATCTGGGAAATCATTGCCTACGGACACCGTGTCGGGATCGAACAGTATGTGACAGTTACCACGACGGCCATCGAACGCATGCTGCGCCGGGCAGGAGTTGTGATAAAAAGGTTCGGCACTCCCCTTACAATTGGGGTCGAAAATGCAGTGGCTTTATATGTGGATATTGACAAATCGTTTCGGACGTTGCCATCTTTCGGAATTAAAGCGTCCAGCGCTTTCGTCGCAATGGCACCACTTTGAAGTGTCGAATCAATAAAGTATGAACTTACACACAAGGTATGCCATCCAGTTTGATCTTTACCTTCAAAGGCTTCTGCTCCAACTCCGAGGGATAACACCCGGAGCAATCACATTAGACAAGTCAATTTTGAAGATCGAGAAGCTTACTGAGTTAAATCAGTAAATCGTATCCGATCTTGAGTCGTTTTCTGGCGAGGTTAACGAGTTTGGTCTTGGTGCTGATTTAACTCGGTAATTGATTTGACACTCTAATAGTATTGACAGTAATAAAGTCGGGTTGGCGTTTCAATGCTATGCCCGACAATCTATTGGATGCCCTGTCTGTTATTTCTATAATAAATTTGCCTTCGTGTCTATCTATCAGAACTGATAGCTAGTAAAACCTTGATATTAATCATATCGTTTCATGGTAAATCGAAATGTTCTGGAGTGCTCCTTCTGCCTGCAGATATCAGGTTACGGTTGGAATCGTCTTTCGCTATGTCGTGAATAAATTTTATTGTAGAAAACCGACATAAATATTTGAAAATATTTTTGATAAAGGAATTATGAAATGAAAGCAATATTGAAACTGGTTTTTTGCATTACATTTGCATTTTTGATTGCAGCCCCTGCTGTTGCGGCCGATGGCAGTTACGTGTCATACGCGCCCGGCGTTACTATTTCCACGAAAAATACCGATGTTTATTCATGGGTTCCTGTAGTGGGTAGTCAAGCGGCTAACGGGACGCTATCTAACGTTAAATGGAGCTATAGTTTTTTTAGTACAAGGCCGAGTGATTTTGTTGCTCTTCTCTGTTTAAATAATACGAGTTCTTGTTTTGACATCACATCTTTTGCGTCAGGTAGTACCACCAGATTTAATGGGCTGCCTTCCTCCGGAAAATTTTTCATGCTGTACCGAGTGAATGGGACTGGAACGATGATGCCCGTGACAATGAATTCAGCGCAGGTTACTGTGAGTTTTCACATAAATTAATTCCTGATGTGATGTATCTTCCTATGGAGCGCTGCGGTATCCATTTGCAGCGTTTCATAAGAGTCAAATGCTGTTGGTTGCGTAACGGTGCGAAAGGGAGATGTATCATGAATACGTCCATCCGCATCGTTCTTTCGAATTTTTTCATTCAGCATCAATCAAGGAGAAAATAATGAGCATTAGCGCCGTGCTGCCGTCTGCGATCTCAACCGCCACCGTGAAATCCTCCGCATTGCCGGTCAAGGCAAGTTCAGATGCGGCCAATCCTGCGGCAAGTTCCAGCAAGGTGACTGTGTCATTCCAGGCCGCTCTTCTAGCGGCGAATCAAACCGTATCAACCGACGCGGTGCAAACGAGCGACCCATTCCATAAGGACTGGAGTTCTTTCCTGAACGGTTATCGAGACTCTCCGGCAGCTAGTATTCTCGACTCAGCCCGTGAGTACGCTTACGAAAATAGGGATACGGGCGGTATAGGCGGCCTAATCGATGTCAGTGATTGGAATAACATCCGGTACTCCTCGGGTGCCCCGGTGACAGCGGAAAGCCAACGCTACTTTGTCCAACAGGAAGCCAGTTTCCGGCAAGAACGGATTGCATTATTTGAATCGGAGATTGCAAAAGGCACTGCGCCGATCGATATCCTGACAAAATTGTATCAGGCACATGAAAATCAGCCCGCCCGGTATCGCGCAATGATGTATGGCCCTCTGAATCAGCAGGGAACAGTCAATACATAAAGCATTCCCGCGCCAAGCTTCGCGGTGAACACATGCTTGCAAGTCATTGAGGTGATTGAGTCATGGCTTGCAGGTAAATTAAAAGATTCTGGAAAAGTCCGAATCGTCCAAGACCGTAACGCTCATTACGCACTGGTCAATAGATGATCATTCTCGACAATATTCACAAAAATTATAGAAGCGGAAATAGTGATGTTTCTGTCTTGAATGGCATCTCACTATGTATTGAAGGCGGAGAATTTTGTTCCATCATGGGCGTATCCGGCTCCGGAAAAACCACACTTCTCAATATCATAGGTTTGCTGGATAACGCGACATCTGGACAATATTTTTATCAAGGGAGCGATGTAACGACGGTGCCTGCCAATACTCTTGCCGAAATGAGAAATCGGCAGTTCGGATTTATTTTCCAGTCATTTCATCTTCTTCCTCGCATGACTGCACTGGACAATGTTGCACTGCCTTTGTTATATCGAGCGTCACCGAAGCAGGACAGTCGTCGTTTGGCGCTTGCACAATTGAAAAGAGTAGGACTTGCAGACCGCGCGCATCATCGACCGGAAGAATTGTCAGGCGGGCAGCGGCAGCGGGTTGCGATAGCGCGAGCGATGATTGGCAACCCTTCCATTATTCTGGCGGACGAACCGACAGGAAATCTGGATAGCCTTGCAGCCCAGGATATCCTGAATCTGCTGCATGAACTGAATCAGGAAACCGATATGACGGTCGTCATTGTCACTCATGACTCATCCATTTCCATGCAATGTTCAAGGCGTATCCTGATTCAGGATGGCGCGCTCAAGGAAGATAAAAAAGAACGGCGTAGCCTGGTCAAAAAGGCTTGATGAAAACGCGATAAATCCGTTTTGAAGAGAGTATCTTGCTGTTTATACGATTGCTGGAAGATGCGTTTGAAAGCCTCTATGCCCATCGACAACGGGCATGGCTTGCTTTAATCGGCATCATTATTGGAACCGCATCCGTCATTGCCATGATCAATGTTGGACGCAATGCTGCCGAAGAATCGACGCGCCAATTCAAAGCAATGGGAACGAATATTGTGGTTGTCCAAAATGCGCCATCGACCGATGGTATCAGCCACACGATATCCCTTTCCGATTCCCTAGCCCTACCCATTGCCCTTAAGACGGTGGCGGCAACTGCTCCTATTATTAATAGTTCCGCAAACATTTCATTTCAAGGAAAAAATATCTATGCCGGTATCGTTGGTGCGACCACCTCCTTGAAAGACGTTGTGAAATTGCCCGTTTTACGCGGGCGTTTCATATCAGATTTTGATCGCTTTAAAGCATTCGCTGTGATTGGTCCAAACTTGGCAGACGCCTTAAGTACATCGGAGCGGCGCGTACAACTTGGCGATGCTGTTCGCATCGAAGATTATCTTTTTACGATTATTGGGGTTACAGACGAGGCTATGCAAAATCCACTCCTACCTGTCGAATTTAATAACGCCATAATTATTCCTTTGGAAAGCATGCGACGTTTATCGTCTAATTCAGACATTTCCAGCGTTATTGTCCGCCTAGTGGAAAACGCAGACACTGTAACGGCCTCTGCTGAAATTCGCGATTATTTCCAATCGAAAGCAACGGGAAGTTCTATTCAAGTTCAAAGCGCCCGGCAATTAATTGAAGGAATGCAGCATCAAAACCAATTATTTACCTATCTGCTGACAGGCATAGGCAGTATTTCTCTTCTCGTAAGTGGCATTGGAGTAATGAATGTTCTGCTCATCAGTGTATTGGTGCGTAAACGCGAGATTGGTCTCAGGATGGCGATTGGCGCGCGGGAAAGAGATATTTTTATGATGTTTTTAATAGAAGCCAGCGCATTGACATTGGTCGGCGGCGCCATCGGAACGATTCTTGGTCTTATTCTTGCGTACTTGATTGCATATATTTCTGATTGGCACTTCGTATTGACGCTCAGCTCCTTGCCGCTCGGAATCGGGATGTCGGTCGTTATCGGCCTTTTTTCAGGCATTTACCCTGGAGTGGCGGCAGCTAGGCTTCACCCTGTTATCGCTCTTCGATCTGAATGAAAAAATCTACCTCTCGCTACCGTCGCTTCTCTCTTATTGTCATTCTGTCTTTCTTCATCAGTGAGTCTCAGGGATCTGAAACGACCAAGGCTATCAGTAAAAATCCCAAATCGTTCGCCGTCGCCCCGCCTGCTGTAGAAGGAACTCCCATACCACTGTCAATGGCAGATGCTGTTTCCCTCGGTCTAAGAAATAACCGCGCAATTCGAAGCGCCTATTTACAGAGAATCAGTCAGAAATTTAACTTGCGTGTCGCGGAGAGTAAATTTACACCTCAGCTTTCGATCAACGGCTCTTATCTCAATATGCGCGACTCAAGCAATGGGGTCACTGATACCACCGCGCTAACCCCCGCCGCAACTATCAATATTCCTACAGGTGCCCAACTTTCACTTACCTGGGCGAATACAAGTACCAAGATGAACGACCAAAATCGTTTGCCTTCGTCGGTGTTGACACTTTCCTTCATTCAACCACTTCTGCGTAATGCCGGAAGAGATATAAGCTTAGCATCAGTACGTACCGCCAGAATTGATGAGAGTATCAATATATTGAATTTAAAAATTACTATTTCTCAATCGATAATACAAATTATTTTTTCCTATCGCGAGTTTTTGCGAGCGCAAAATCAGTTGAAAATTGCTGAGGATGCTTTAAGTCGCTCACAAAGTTTATTGAAAATTAATAATGATCTCATTAATGTTGGACGCATGGCAAAGATTGACATTATCCAAACGGAAGCGGACGTCGCGAGTCAAGAACTTGCTGTAGAAGAGGCGGCAAATCAGATCGACTCGGCCCGATTGGCATTGCTAAGCTTACTTGCTATTGATTCCAGAGCAAACGTGTTGGCAGTCGATGCATTTTTTTTAAAGCCAATATCTGTAGATGTAAATGAGGCGCTTTCAATTGCACTTGAACACCAGCCCGAATATTTATCTGCTTTACTTTCGATTGAGCGAGCCAAAATCAATTTGGGGGTTGCAAAAAATCAGCGCTTATGGGATTTATCTATAGTTGCTGCAGTGACCCATAATAAAAACACCTCGTTTCTACAAAATGAAATCGCACAAGGTCAGCAAAAAAACACCTATGTAGGCTTGCAGCTCGCTATCCCATTAACCGATTTGACGCATCAACAGGCAGAGGTGGCAGCTTCTACGAACTTACAAAGTGAAACTCTTCAAATGGAAGAGCTACGTCAATCGATTGAGCAACGTGTTCGCGACGCAGTAAGAAATGTCCAGACACGGTGGCGGCAGTTTGAGATTGCCCAACGGGCACGGAATCTGTCCTTAAAAAAGTTGGAAGCGGAACGGGAAAAACTTCAGGTTGGCCGCTCATCTAATTTCCAGGTATTAAGTTTTGAGAGTGATTTGCGTAATGCAGAAAACGCTCAATTGAATACCATGAACGCCTATCTCAATGCGCTTACCATCCTCGATCAACAACAAGGCAAAACGCTAGATTCATGGCAAATCACTCCGAACGATTGAAGTGGATAAATACTATGCAAAATCCTCGATATTGGATTTTTCGATATCAACGCATTCGGATACTAAGCATCGTCCTTGTCATAATGACAGTTATCATGCTTGTTATTCAGCATTGGCATCTTTTTGGGCCAAGAAATGCCTCGACAGACACGACTTCCACACAAATTTTTATAGCAAAAAAACAAGTAGTAATAAACAAATTGTTGGCGGTTGGATCGGTCGAACCCGGCCGTATCGTCAATGTGGTCGGACCTTTAAATGGGGCAGTTCAAAACAAATATTTTGAGTACGGCAATCAAGTTGAACAGGGTCAATTGTTACTCGAAATCAATTCAACAGAACTCGAAGCAAAAATACGCGATGCGCAAGCCGTCATGTTGAAATCGGCTCGGGCTTTTCACGACTTGGAAGCATGGAATAACCGTCCAGAAGTCTCGCGCGCGAGACGCGGTGTAATCGCTGCTCAAATCTCCTTAGAAGAGGCGCAGCGCAAAGCGATGGAAACAGCGATGCTTCTAGAGCGAGGCATCGTATCGAAAATGGAACATGATGCTTCGGTTCAACAAGTCAACACACAGGAACTCCAGTTTGCTGCAGCAAAAGAGGATTTCGAATCCACCTTACAAAAGGGTGACGCTGGAAACCGCCAGATTGCAAGATTGGAATCGGAAAGTGCCCGCAAAAAATTTGAGGAGCTAAGCGCTGAGATCGGTCGTAAATCCATCCTGGCACCAGTCTCCGGCGTTATTCTTCAAGCTCCGGCAAATGTGACTGGGGCATCCCCACCCTTACCAATAGTAGTTGGTGGTCGCGTGACGCAAGGGCAAATAATGTTTAGCATTGCGAATAATGAGACACTTGCTGTCATTGCTAAAGTTGATGAGATTGACGTTAACCAACTTCAAAAAGGTCAAGCTGTTGAGGTGACAGGTGATGCTTTTCATTCGTCCCCTGCCCAAGGGGTTGTTTCCCGGATTTCTGCTCAAGCACTACCGAATGGATCTTCATCCAAAACTGCAACTTTTGAAATTACTGTCACCATCCCTAAACTTACGGCAGAACAAAAAAAAATTATCCGCGTTGGAATGTCCTCTCGCTTGTCAATTATTCGATATCAAAATATGAACGCGATCGTATTGCCCACTGCCGCTGTGCATCAAGTAAATGGTAAATCATTTGTTTCGATAAAAAATTTGCCTAAGGGGCAACCAAAGAAAACTGAAGTTGTATTGGGGCAGGCAGTAGAATCAGGCATCGAAATATTGGAAGGAGTGCATGAGGGTGATCAAATTATTATCGATAATGGAACGCCAAATTACCATTTACCGCATATGAAACCTGCGGTAAATAAAAATACTCCGTAGGTTTTTGTTGAACTTGCGAAGCTTGGGATGCAACCGTAAAAATCATTTTCTGCGGCACCGATCCTACGGCTGCAAATCAAAGCCCCGCCGCCAGTTCTGCTCCTTCCCGAATCGCCCGTTTGGCATCCAGTTCGGCCGCCAGCGCCGCGCCGCCGATCAGGTGGAAGCGCGGGCCGCTACGGGTTTTTTTCGATGGCATCAGCTCGGCCAGCGCATCCTGGCCGGCGCACAGGATGATGTTGTCAACTTCCAGCAGGCGCGCTTTGCCGTTGACCGTGATGTGCAGGCCCCGGTCGTCGATCTTGTCGTAACTGACGCCCGCCAGCATTTCCACTTGATTGCGCTGCAATGTGGCGCGGTGCACCCAACCCGAGGTTTTGCCGAGGCCAGCGCCGAGTTTGCTGGTCTTGCGTTGCAGCAGGGTGATTTGCCGCACTGGTATTGCCGGCGTCGGTACGGTCAACCCGCCGTTGCCGCTATCCGGTGCGGCGTGCAAATCCACGCCCCACTCGCCGGCCCAGTGCGCCACCGGCACCGGCAACGGTGTTGCAGGGTCATGCAGCAGAAATTCGCCGACATCGAAGCCGATGCCGCCGGCGCCGATGATCGCCACGCGCCTGCCGACGTGCGCCTGGTCGCGCAGCACATCGATGTACGACAGCACTTTCGGGTGGTCGATGCCGTCAATCGGCGGCGTGCGCGGCCGGATGCCGGTGGCGACGATGATGTCGTCGAAACCCTGCGCCATCAACTGTGCGCGGCTGACGCGCTGATTCAGCACCAGCTTGACGCCGGTGAGTTCGATCCGGCGCCCGAAGTAGCGGATGGTTTCGCTGAACTCCTCCTTGCCGGGCACCCGCATGGCCAGGTTGAACTGGCCGCCGATGCGCTCGCTGCTGTCGAACAGCGTCACATCGTGGCCGCATTCGGCCGCCACCGTGGCGGCCGACAAGCCGGCCGGCCCGGCGCCGACCACGGCGATCCGGCGTTTTTTCAGGGTTTTGTTGTAGATCAGTTCGGTCTCGTGTCCGGCGCGCGGATTGACCAGGCAGCTGGCGCGCCGGTTGGCGAAGGTGTGGTCGAGGCAGGCCTGATTGCAGCCGATGCAGGTATTGATCTGGTCGCTGCGGCCGGTCGCGGCCTTGTTGACGAAGTCCGGGTCGGCCAGGAACGGGCGCGCCATCGAGATCATGTCGGCCTCGCCGTTGTGCACAATGTCTTCGGCTTCGGCCGGCATGTTGATGCGGTTGGAAACCACCACCGGGATCGTCAATTCCCGCCGCAGGCGCGCAGCCACGCTGCGAAAGGCGGCGCGCGGCACCGAGGTCACGATGGTCGGTACCCGCGCCTCGTGCCAGCCGTAACCGGTATTCATGATAGTCACGCCAGCCTGTTCCAGCGCCTTGGCAACCGCGACCACGTCATCCCAGCTATTGCCGCCGTCGACCAGGTCCAGCAGCGAATGGCGATACATGATGATGCAGTTGGTGCCAACTGCGGCCCGCACCCGGCGCACGATCTCGACCGGCAGCCGCATCCGGTTTTCAATCGAGCCGCCCCAGCGATCGGTGCGCAAGTTGGTGCGGGCGCATAAAAACTGATTGAGCAGATAGCCTTCGCTGCCCATGATTTCGACGCCGTCGTATCCGGCGCGCTGCGCCAGCCGGGCGCAACGGACGTAGTCGCGGATCGTGCTCTCAATCCCTTTCTCTGTCAGCGCGCGCGGGCGGAATTTTGATATCGGCGATTTCACGGCTGAGGCCGAGACTACCAGCGGCTGATAGCCGTAACGTCCCGCATGCAGGATCTGCATCAGGATCTTGCCGCCTTCCTGATGCACGGCGGTGGTCACGCGTCTATGGTTCCAGAGATCGAACACGCTGTTGAGGGTGCCGCCGAACGGCAGCAGCCAGCCGCGCCGGTCCGGCGAAATGCCGCCGGTGACGATCAGGCCGACCCCGCCGCGCGCCCGTTCGCGGAAGTAGGCGGCCAGTTTGCCGTAGTTGTAGAAGCGGTCTTCCAGCCCGGTGTGCATCGAGCCCATCATCACCCGATTGCGCAGGGTGGTGAAGCCGAGGTCGAGCGGGGCTAGCAGATTGGGGTAATGGAGATTGGTCATGGTGGCCGCAGGTACCGCTTCAAAAGGGAAAGCAGTATTGGAACCTATTTCCGTAGATGGCAGACTCTAAAATCCGAAAATAACCAGCAAGTGCCGTCGTGCAGGTTGAAATCCGTTTGCAGTGGACGCGCGGAGAGTCATGTTCCAGATTTCGGCATGATTGCAAAATATTGCCAGTATTTTGCAATCAATCTTGCATATAAGCGGAAGATGCTATGTTAATAGCTATACTCCAACCCGTATTATGCGTTCGATGCATCAGGCAATACCGATCAGCATTGCCTAGGTTGCCACGAGGGCTACGGCTGCTGCGGCGCTTCTCCTCCCAGCGCCGCGACCAGATCGCCCAGCATGTGGTTCAGTTCGCCGGTCATCAGTGCGAAGTCGGAGTCGAAACGCTCTTCATCGTTTTGCATCTTGCTGTCGGAGTTTTCCTTGATCACATCCAGCGCGGTGACGCGCTTGATCGCCAGCGACTCGGTCAGCACGAAAGATATCCGGTCGGCCCAGGTCATTGCCAGACGCGTGCATTGTTTGCCGGCGGCAATGTGGCGCCGCACATCGTCCGGATCGATGGTGTGGCTGACGTAACGCACGGCGGCCTTGTCTTCGCCGGCGGAACGCAATTCGGTATCCTGATCGATGCTGAAACCGGCCGGCGCTTCATCGGCCGCCAGCCAGGAGGTCATGGCTGAGGCCGGCAACTGCGCCACCCGCAGGCTGTATAGCGTCACATCGTTGACCACTTTCAGCAGCGGTTTCAGCAACTCATCGGCTCGCGCCGGACTGGCGGCATCCACCACCAGCCAGCCGTTGAGCGGATCGATCCAGGCCCAGGTGTTGCGGCGGATGCTGAATGCGCGCGGCAGCAATTCATCGGTAACTTGCTCCTTGAGATCCTTCATCTGCTTGCGGCCGGGCTTGAATCCCTGCTGTTCTTCGAGTTCCGTCGCCTTGGCTTTGCAGACCTGGTTGATGACCGAGGCCGGCAGCAGCTTCTTTTCGGTGCCGAGCATGATCAGCATCTGGCCGTTGACCGTGTGCACCAGCAGGTCATTGTCGCGCGGCGAAGCCCAGCCCTGGTTCTGCAGGTCCATGCTGGTGGAGGGAGAAAATGCCAGTTTCGCCAGCGCCTGATGAAGGCTCTCGGCAGTCAGGTTGACGGGCAGGGCAAGGCGATACAACTGGAGATTTTTGAACCACATGATGGATATTTGGAATGGAATAAGCGAGCGTGGAATCTCCGGCCAAACGGTTGTTCGGACGGAAATTGCCGATTACAGGAAGGATCCGATCACATCGAGTGATCGAACCGTGGAATTTAGCGGTTGCGTTTCTTGCTGATGACAGCCTTGACGCGATGGTTGCCGGCGCGGGCGCTGCTGCGGCCGGCACGGCTGGCAAACGGGACCTGCAGGCGCAGGTGCTGCCCGAAGGTCAGCTTGTCGTGGCTCAGGCTGTTCCAGTCCTTGAGTTGCGCAATCGTTACTTGATAGCGCGTGGCGATCGAGGCCAGGCTGTCGCGCTTGCCAACTTTGACCACGATGCGGCGAGTATCGGGATGATCCGGCTCGACTGCCATGGTGGCATTGTCCGCGACGTCGGCGGTGATGTCGCTGTAGGTGGCATCGCTGACTTTCGGCACCAGAATGGTTGACCCGGCCTTGAGCACCATTTTCTGCGGGATATGATTGACTTCGCGAATCACCTCCGCCTTGGTGCTGAACATATGGGCGATGTTTTCGATGCGCTGGCGGGTGCTGACAGTGATTGAAGTCCAGGTCGAGAGCGGACGCTGCCATTTGGCGAGATTGCGCTGGAATTTTTCGGCGTTTTCATGCGGCAATAAAATCTGGGTTTTGTCGCCGCCGATGATGACCGGGCGATTGAACTGCGGATTCAACGCCTTGAATTCATTGATCGGCAATTCCGCCAACTGGGCAGCGATCTTGACGTCGATGTTGCGGGTTTTATTAATGGTGACGAAATAGGGCTGATTTTCTACTTTCGGCAATTTGATGCCGTATTGTCCCGGGTCGGCGATGATATTTTTGATGGCCAGCAATTTCGGCACGTAATTGCGGGTTTCTGCCGGCATCAGTTCCGACAGGCTATTGAAATCGGTCGGCTTGCCGGCGGCTTCGTTTTTCTTGATGGCGCGCTGCACCGAGCCTTCGCCCCAGTTGTAAGCTGCCAGCGCCAGTTGCCAGTCGCCGAACATGCCGTACAGCTTTTCCAGATAATTAAGTGCAGCGTCGGTTGACGCCAGAACGTCGCGCCGTTCGTCCTTGAACATGGTTTGTTTGAGTTTATATAGCAAGCCGGTAGAAGGAATGAATTGCCACAGGCCGGACGCCTTGGCGCTGGAGTAGGCTTCCGGATTGAAGGCGGATTCGACAAAGGGCAGTAGCGCCAGTTCGGTCGGCATGCCGCGCTTGTCCAACTCTTGCACAACGTGAAATAAATAGCGCGATGCGCGGCTGGTGGTGCGAAGAAAATAATCCGGGTTGGCGCTGTAGTGTGCGGCTTGACTGGCTACCAGCGGATTATCCAGATCCTGGATATTAAAACCCTTCCGAATGCGGGCCCAGACATCGACCTCTTCCATCGACAATACTTGTGCCGCAGCGAATTCGGGATTATTGCTGTCGCCGGAAAAACTCAGATCGGATACTGCGCTCGGTGCCATGATGGCAGAGGAAATCGTGATGTCGTTGGCTTGGCCGAAGAGGGGCGCGCTCAGGCACAGAAGTAGCGCGATCTTGAGTGGAAGTCGGTTAAATTGGGGCATGGGATCGATATGGTTTGGCCGGAGCATCATCTCCGGGGGCATAGATTCAATCGCTGGAGTGTACGTAGCTGCCTTTTATCGCGCAAGTAATATTACATTTTGCTTGTCCGTGCACAATATTGCGGCAGTAAAAGTAGTGGATAAAATTTCCTGAAAGTATTTTTGTAAAGTATTCTCAAAAAATATTTTTCCACGCCCGCAGCGCGGCAAAGGCAGCTGCCGGCGTACTTTCCTGCAGTCTGCCGCAGGCGATCAGGCGCTCGGTAACAGCGGGGATCTGATCGCGTAGAAAGGGATTGGTCGCCTTTTCCAGCCCGATGGTTGACGGCACGGTCGCCAATCCTTGCGCGCGCTTGGCCTGTTCGCGCTCGAAGCGCGCCGCCAGATCGGCATTGTCCGGCTCGACTTCCAGCGCAAAGCGCAGATTGGCGAGCGTGTACTCATGCGCGCAATAAACTTGCGTCGTATCCGGCAATGCCGCAAGTTTAGCCAGCGAGGCGCGCATTTGCGCCGGCGTGCCCTCGAACAGGCGGCCGCAGCCGCCGGCAAACAGGGTGTCGCCGCAAAATAGCCAGCCCTGTCGCGGCGCTACATAAGCGATATGATCCAGAGTATGGCCAGGCACCTCCAGCACCGAGAAATTCAGTCCCAGCTCAGGCACGATCACGTCATCGCCTTGTGACAGTGGCTTGCTGATTCCTGCGATAATCTCACTCTTGGGGCCGTATACCGGAACTGTAAAGTGCTGTAATAATTCTGCGACTCCACCCACATGATCGCCGTGATGATGTGTCAGCAAAATGGCGACCAGTTTCAGCCGCAGGCGGGCCAGCACCGCTAGAATGGGCGTCGCATCACCGGGGTCGACCACTGCAGCAGAGCGGCCGTCGTGTATCAGCCACAGGTAATTGTCGTTAAACGCAGGCACCGCCAGTACAAGCAAAGGTTCAGGAAGTTCAGTAGACATGGCAGATCCGTCATCAGAAAAATCCATTATAGCGCTCGGTTCCTGGCTAAATACGCCAGCCGGCCGCTACGTGCGCGCCTGGGAGCAGGCCCGTCTGGACGCATTGACCGCGGATATTTTCGGTTTCAATGCAGTGCAGATAGGGCTGCCGCAAATCGCCGCGCTGAACGCCAGTCGGATGCCGAACCGCTGGCTGAGCAACACCCATGTTCCGCAGCAGACCGCGCTGCCGATCACCTTGCTGCATGATTTCACCGAGCTGCCGTTTGCTTCGCAAAGCATGGATCTGGTGGTGTTGCCGCATGTGCTGGAGTTCGCCCAGGAATCGCACCAGATACTGCGCGAGGTCGAGCGGGTGCTGATACCGGAAGGGCAGGTTATCATCAGCGGCTTCAATCCGGCGAGCTTGTGGGGCATGCGGCAAGTCGTTGGGCGGCTAAGCGGCGCCCATTTCCTGCCGCAGAATGGGGAGTTCATCAGTCTGCCGCGCTTGAAGGATTGGCTCAAGCTGCTCAATATGGAAGTCAATCGCGGCCATTTTGGTTGTTATGCGCCACCCTGCAAGACCGAGCGATGGCTGCAGCATTTTGCCTTTATGGAAAAAGCCGGCGATCGCTGGTGGCCGTATTTCGGCGCAGTGTATATCGTGCAGGCGATCAAGCGTGTCAGGGGCATGCACCTGATTGGGCCGGCCTGGAGCAAAAAAGCGGCGCAAGCAGGCAATCGCGTGCCGGTCGCCAATAAAATTAACAGAAAGCAAAATGGATAAAGTGGAAGTTTTTACCGATGGCGCCTGCAAGGGCAACCCCGGGCCGGGCGGCTGGGGCGTACTGCTGGTGGCCGGCGACAAGAAGAAGGAATTGTTTGGTGGCGAGGCCAATACCACCAATAACCGGATGGAGCTGACCGCCATCATCGAGGCATTGACCGCGCTGAACCGGCCATGCGAAGTGGTATTGCATACCGATAGCCAGTACGTGCTCAAGGGCATTACCGAGTGGATCGAAGGCTGGAAGGAGCGCGGCTGGAAAACCGCGGCCAGAACGCCGGTTAAAAATGTCGATTTGTGGCTCACCCTGGATGCCGAGCAAGCCCGGCATCGCATTCACTGGCACTGGGTGCGCGGGCATTCCGGCCATGCCGGCAACGAGCGCGCCGATGCCCTCGCCAATCTCGGTGTGGAATCCATCATTTAAATTAAATACCGAGGGTATGCTGGAAATTCCATTGTTTTTCGCATAAAAATAGTGGAAATAAAAAATACACGTTCCAGTATATTTTGGTGCCAGAAACGGGTAGCGCATGCGACAAATTCTTCTCGATACAGAAACCACCGGTTTGAATGCCCGCTCGGGTGACCGCATCATTGAAATCGGTTGCGTGGAGCTTCTGAACCGTCGGTTGACCGGCAGCAACCTGCATTTTTATATCAAT
>NZ_AVCC01000064.1 GCF_000622895.1 Herminiimonas sp. CN | reverse complement strand
TTGGACGATATCTGGACCTCTACAATTCCCGCAGACCGCATAGCGCGCTTGACGGCAAGACGCCGGATGCGTTTTACTATCGCAATCTTCCCGCCCTCGAAGAGGCAGCGTAAATGTTTGACCGGGTTACCCGCCGCGCCGCACGCTCTTGCTCTATGCACGGAGCAAGAACGGCGCGGCGGGTAAGCCTACATCCGCAAAGCCCCACCTAACGGCAATGATTTTCTGTCCAACCAAACGGAGCCACTTCTCTGCATCACCCTACGCCGCCCGCCACTTGGCGCTCGGCTCGCAGACCGGGAAGCCGGGGTCGAGCGGGTTGGAGCGGCCGCGGTCGATGATCTGCGCTGAACGCTTCGGATCGAAGCGGGTCGAGAGCACCCACCAGATGCGATCCCAGTCGTCGGCTTCGATATCGTAATCCACCACGATTACCCCCTTCAAGCCATAGTGGCCGCTGGCGGTCGCAATGACCGCATTGCCGACGTGATTGTAGTGACCCGGATACATCTGATTGACCGATACCACGACCCAGAACCGGCCGCACGTTTCCGGCGGAATGTAGACGCTCTGAATTCCCTGTACCTTCATGGTTTCGAGGTCATGCCACAGCGTTGCGGTGCGGTTCAGCGACTGGATCATGTGGTTGTCGTTGATCGGCTTACTTCACCAAAAACAGCTCATCGTCCATCGCATCACTCGGCCTTTCGCTGCCTGCCGGATTGGCCGGGTACTGCCCGTTTTTTAATTCTTGTATTTTCCACAGCAAATTTCTCGTTTGTCATCTGTCATATCAAACAGCATCTAATGCCAGCACAGCGGATGCGGTTCGATCGACAGCCAAGAAGGTGAAAAGTTGAACCGCATGGAGCCAATGGAGACAAGCCGACGACAGCTTCATTTAGTTGTATTTTGTCATCTATTGCAAGACTATAATGGGAAGTGGAATGCAACTCGAATCTTTACACCGCAAAGGGAAAATACTATGAAAAAAATCCGTATTGGCGTAATCGGCGCTGGCGAAACCGGCACCCCGCTCTTGAAGCAACTGCTCAACACCAACTTTGTCGAAGTGGTCGGCGTGGCTGATCTGAACCAGGAAATGCCGGGCATCAAGCTAGCGCACGAACACGGCGTTATGACGACCACCAATTTTATGGACATTGCGCAACTAGGCAACGGCGTCGACATCCTGATCGATGTTACCGGCGTGGCGAAGGTACGCGAGCAGTTACGCGATCATTTTCAAAAAAGCAACAACCATCATACGATCATCATGCATGAACTGATCGCTGTCCTGATGATGTCGCTGTCCAGAAACGAACTGATTTCCAGCAAGCACGACCAGCACGATTACAATTAATCGACCACGCCCCAGCCCGGTTACCAGGTAACTACCAGCGTGCTGTCTTGACACCAAGACGGTAGGGTCGCGCCACCTTGGTGTGTACCCTTCGCTACCAACCCCGAAAAAGCCGCCCCGAGCGACTTTCTTTTTGCGTTGGTCGTCTTTTGTGCATTTTTTCCTGTTCCAGCCGCTGGCGCGCAGTAATCCCCCCCACCACGCCTGCCCGCTAAATAGGGCGGTTTTGACTCAAATTTCGAAAAATGCCGCGCATAGTGGAAAAACGACCACTCTCCCCAGTGGCAGCTGTTCGAAATTTTTGACACAGATTGACGCGACTGGCGAGGTAATTGATGCAGGCATGGTGACGGCCTATTGCCGCCTGCGCTTGGTGCGTCTTTAATGTAGGCTGAAAATGAAAAAATGGAACACGTTTTTACGCGCTCCCTTAAATCGAAGTTCCAGAAAACTGGAATTCATGTTCCAAAAATTAGCACCTGCTATCGGCTAAAGCCTTGAATTCCCTGGGGTGGCTGATGGGGCTCGAACCAACGACAACAGGAATCACAATCCTGACTAAGTACCATTTATTGCCGTTGATTGCCGTTGATTGCCATTCATAAAATACCGTGTTTCGTTAAAAATCAATAACTTAACTATATTGCGTTGCTTATTTGAATTGATTAACATTGATTCATATATAATGAATTTTCCTACACAGTCCCTACACGGAAGATTCAAGCGATGAAATGGGAAAACTTTACGGCCGGACGTGTGACCGCATTTAAATGTGAGGCCGGTAAGAAGCAGAGCATTTTCTGGGATGGCAAAACGCCGGGTTTGGGTTTGCGTGTAACGGCTGCTGGTGCGAAGTCTTACATATTTGAAACGAGCCTAAACGGCAAGACGCTACGTATTACCATTGGCGACGCAGCAACGTACGCAATTGCCGCTGCGCAAGCTGAGGCTGCCAACTACAAAGCCCAAACCAATAAAGGTATCGACCCGCGCCAGGTAAAAGCCGATGCAAAGGTCGCAACGCAAGCGAGAGCTGCAGAAGCCGAAGCTAAACTTACGAGAGATGCGCGTGAAATGCTCACCCTTGGCCTGGTCTGGCCGCTGCATGTCGAATCGCGCCGCAAACGGTGGAGCGAGTGGCATATCAGGGACCATGAAAACGTCGTGCGTGTTGGTGGCGTGCAAAAGATCCGGGGCAAGGGATTGACCGAGCCGGGGCCGCTTGCATCGTTGCTTGGCGTTCGATTGTCTGACCTGAGCGGCCAACGTATAGGCGAATGGCTCGCCAAGGAAGCCGAAACCCGACCGACACAGGCCGCCCTATCTTTTCGTCTGCTGTCCGTTTTCGTGAACTGGTGCAATTCGCAGTCTGAATATGCCGGGCTGGTGCCTGCCGGTGCATGCAAGGCGCAACAGGTACGCGACGAGATGCCAGGCAAGAAAGCCAAGGAGGGCGACAGCCTGCAACGCGAACAGCTTGCGCTATGGTTTAAAGCTGTTCGTGAAATGGGGAACCCGGTGCAATCCGCTTACCTGCAAGCATTGTTACTCACTGGAGCCCGCCGCCGTGAACTTGGAGCCCTGCGCTGGGATGACGTGGATTTTCAGTGGTTAAGCATGACTATCCGCGACAAGGTGGAAGGCGAGCGCACGATACCGCTAACGCCTTATGTAGCGCAACTGCTAGCCGCACTGCCAAGACGCAATGAGTGGGTGTTCTCAAGCCCTGCCGCCGCCAACGGACGACTCGCAGAGCCAACGCCGGGACATAAGCGCGCATTGGTTGCCGCTGGGTTGCCTGACCTTACCTTGCACGGCCTGCGCCGTTCGTTTGGCTCGCTGGCAGAATGGACCGAGACACCTGCCGGCGTGGTTGCTCAAATCATGGGACACAAGCCGAGCGCTATAGCTGAAAAGCACTACCGCCGCCGTCCGCTGGATCTGTTGCGCATGTGGCACGTCAAGATAGAGGGCTGGATATTAGAGCAGGCCGGCATCGACTTTGTGCCAGTCGCGCCGGGTTTGCGGACAATCAAATAATCCTACATTATCAATATTTAGTATCATAAAGTAGTATCATAAAATATGAATGGCAAACACGCTAAAACGCTTTCCGATATTTTTACTGACCCAGTGAGCGGTTCGCTTGAATGGCGCAAGATTGAAGCCTTATTCGTTGCGTGTGGGGCAAACACAATCGAAGGTAACGGTTCGCGGGTACGGTTTGAGCTCAAAGGCATTGTCGCAACCTTCCATAGGCCACACCCTGAAAAGGATGCAAAGCGATATCAAGTGCGCGACGCGAGAGAGTTTTTGATTAAAGCAGGAGTAACACCATGAACATAATGACGCACAAAGGCTATTTGGCAAAAGTTGAGTATTCCGACGAGGACGAAATCTTTGCAGGAAGACTTGCGGGCATTGATGATATAGTCGGTTTCCATGGTGAATCTGTTGCAGAACTCAAGGCTGCATTCATTGAAGCAGTGGAGGACTATCTCGACACCTGCAAGAAATTGGGCAAGAAACCACAGAAAACCTACTCGGGGAAATTTGTGGTCCGGGTAGAACCAGAGATTCACGCCCGTGCCGTTATCGCAGCACAATCTGAAGGTAAAAGCCTGAATGCGTGGATAGGTGATGCTATTACTGCTAAACAGTTAGCCCATTGCTAACCGTGAATAAAACACCCCGTCCGCATGATGGTGCAGTAGTGGAACTGTTGCGCGACGACCCTGATTTTGCGGATGAATACCTTGCCGCAGCCCTGGACGATGCCGACCAACCCAGAGGCCGGGAAGCCTTGTTAGCGGCGCTGCGCCATGTAGCGAAGCACAAGGCACCGCCGCCTGACGACAATCACTACGGCAAGGAGAATCAACGATGGCACGCATGTTCAACCCGCCGCATCCAGGCCTGATCCTGCGCGACGACGTGCTACCGGCGCTGGGGCTGTCCGTGACCGAGGCAGCACAACAATTGGACGTGAACCGCGTGGCGCTTTCCCGTGTGCTCAATGGCCGTGCTGCCATATCGCCGGAAATGGCTTTGCGCTTGGAGGGCTGGCTAGGCGTGGAAAACGGCGGGCGTGCTGACCTATGGATTGCAGAACAGGCCGCATATGACTTATGGAAAGCCCGCAAAGCTGGAGCGCCGAAAGTACGGCGTGCGGCAATTATCCCGACTTTAACCGCCGCCTGACGGTTTCCTCTGCTTATCTGCAAGGGCTTGATAAAAATAAAAAAGATAACAAATTAATATAAAAAGGTATCTTTTTGAAATATGTTTGCTAAAGTGATCTTTATTGGTGGAAGTCAAAAAGGGATCAAGAAATGACGCCAGAAGAGTTCTCTGAGGTGCTGGATAAACTGAACTGGAAACAGATTGATTTTTGTCGGATGACCGACATACGGAAAACGACTACTAGTCGTTGGATGAATGGAGTTACGCCTATACCTGGATGGGCGGTGCGATTTTTGGCAATGGCCCAGGAAATCAAGCGGCTGTCGAAGCTCATTGAGCCGCAGAAATAAAAAGTAATAAACCGAACCTGACGGCATCAGGTAAAGGCGGCGGCAAGGATGTTCCACCATCCAAACCGCCTAACCACAAACCAAACTTGATAGGAGTTTGAATCATGGCTGACTCTCATTCTACATCGCCCAATTTTTAGCAAGTGCTTGACGATTTAGCGCACTCGCAAATTCTTGCGGCTGAAGCGGGCGAACTCGCATTAAAGCTCTACCACGAAGCATCTGACAGCGCAGAAATCGGCGGAAAATTGTTGGGCCTGGCCGCACTCTCAGAAAAGAGCGTGAGTTTGAATGCGAAGGCGCATGAAATGCTCCAGGAGCTTATCCAAAACGCCTAACTGCCGCTCAGCCCAGGGTGATCGTCATGCAAACCGAGCGCTACTCAACACGGGACAGAAGCTACGGCATCTGGCATCGGGTTAAATCGATTGCGCGATTTTTGTCAGCCCGCCAAGCGGGTGCGCTAACAATGGCTGATTTGGACTCGGTTCTCTTCGCCGAATATAACTATCCGGACAAGCTGCCGCTCTGCCTGATCGAAGTGGCAATGGACATAGGGCAAGAAAAGCCGGCCGGCGTTATCCGAAATCTGGCAAGACTTGCTGACATTCCGGCGTTCGTTGCACTGTACACCCACGCCGAATACCCCAACCCGTCCAATACTAATTGGCCGGACATCGACCACTTCCGTATCAAACGCATTTGGCCGCACCCGGAGGAGTCCTGGCGGGTACTCACGCCCAACGAATGGGCAAAAGCACTTGTGCAGATTCGCGGTTGGCAGTTACGACGCTTTCAGGTCCAAGAGGCCGCAAATGATCCGGAGTACTGAAACGGAATCGAGATCTTTTAGTTGAAGAACCGCGCTGGGCGGAACCCGGTAAAGCGGACGGCAATGATGATACGAACATCACACCGTCCTAACCACATCACTACTAAAGAGGAGTAGCAGCATGGCTAAGAACAATTCTACACAATCCACCTTGGCGCGTTCCGATAGTGAGCCAATCCGGACCGCTTCTATGGATTGCCTGATCGGCTTGATTGATGGCTTTGTGGACGAAATTAGCGAAAAAATTTCCCAGGTTATGGCCGTTGCGCTCGGTGGCGAAGCTTGGGCCGGTCGCGTTAAGGATGATGAAACTTCAACGCGTATGTTTAACATCATTGTCGATATGGCCGGAGAAGCCAGCGCACACTATTCGCTGAAGGATGCGATAGCCGAATTGCGGTACCGGGCATCGGAGCAGGGAAAACAAGCGCAGTAAATGACTAAATCGCCAGGAGTCCACAATGAAACAGCAACAAGAAGCCGCATTATTGAAAGCGTTTCAAGCAATTTTCGACAGCGAAGACAGGCAGTTTCTGCTGGATCTTACCAATAGGATCGCAGCATCCAAAATAAAGCAAAAACCGGCGTTACGCGTGATTGAGGGCGGACGCCAAAAACAGTAACCAGATCAACCAACCGGAAATTCGGTTGGTTTAAATTCAACTCGCCCACCACAATGCACCACTCTTAGGGGAATGCGCCATGGATGCCAGCAAATCTATACAACGCACGATAATCAACGGGTTCGAGTCCGTCACAGTCTTGGATATTGAATGTGTTGCAAACATCACTGTGGAACAGGCCGAAGCAATGGGCGCGTTGTTCCGCACAATTGCAAGACTGACGGATGACAACGAGGTAAAGGCACTTTGCGACCATGGGGC
The DNA here is from genome assembly GCF_000622895.1 of Herminiimonas sp. CN. GTDB lineage: Bacteria > Pseudomonadota > Gammaproteobacteria > Burkholderiales > Burkholderiaceae_D > AVCC01. The sequence continues at coordinate 12,685 of NZ_AVCC01000064.1, read as the reverse complement.
ATTACAAGCCGAACTCCAAGCGGGTGATATTGACGTGATACGCGAGCGAGCAATGAAAGCAGGCCTTGTTGCTGAGGTTGATCGGGCGCTATCGGTCAGGTGAGATTTTCACTGGCAACCGACACAAGGACGGTAGCAGGAAAAATACGAGTTCAAAGCTGCATCTAGGTTGATCCCCGAAAAGCCGGCTTCCCTTCCCGGCCTGGTGCCGCTCCTAATTTTAAGGGGCGTCGAAGGGGCGCGTATGAAGATAACTATAAAGATTGAAGCCCAGAAATCGATCTCGATGCAAACTACTAGGAGACGAGAATGACGCAGCCGAAAACAAACCGTTTTGCGCCATACACCATAAACATGGCCGTTTCCGGTTTATCGGGGTTCACAGCACCGTTCGCCCAAGTCTTAAATAGTTATAGCAGTTACTTCAAGGACAAGTGCGTATGGCCTGCAATATGTGATCAAGTTCATGAAGCAGTGGCTGCTTGCGGTCTTGATGTGCAGACTAATCCATTGCGAAAGGCTACATCTGAGCAGCGTAGTGACCGAGATCAACTGATCGCATGCATTAAGGAGTTACGCAACCGCATTGACCCTTTGTATATCCCGCTACCCATGTTGAATACGGCAAGAACTGTCTACCGTCCCTACAAGGATAGTAAGCTGACATTGGACGATGAACTTCGAGATCTGTTGCTGCGCTTACATCACATTCAAAAGCTATTTGAGCCTATCGTAATCCTGACCCCCAAGGAAACGAACCCTGGTAAGCCAGAACTCAAGCAGTTAAAGAAAAAAATTGAAAATATTTTTGATACTTTCGCAAAAGACTCGAGTATCAAAAAATCTGTAAAGATCGATGCCAAGGCAAATTTCGTTCAAGATGTTTTGCTCGTTTTTAATTTGCGCAATGAAACGAAATAAGAAAAGAAAGCCAGTATAAAAAATCACCTGACTTAAACGATTAAAGATTCGTTTTATAGACAGACGCAAAAATTCACCACTGAATAGCGGTGTATCCACTCCGAATCGGGGGTGGATACACCGCTATTTTGCTGTTAGCCCCCATTTTAATATCTGCCTGCCGAGTAACACTTCTTAATGCCGTGGAATGTAAGTGAATTAATAGCGGAAATCGGCACGTTATCAATTCACTTGCCCACTGCATCGAGGGTATCAGTGAGCATTGAAAATGAGCACATTAAAATCTTTAGTAGCACCGGGAAATCTTCCTGCACTTCTAAGCACCAATGAGTTTGCCGCGCCTCAGCGGTGCGCGCCGCAAACTGTACGTAAAAACTATTGTTTGCAGGGACACCATCACGGAGTAAAGCCAATCAAGCAGGCTAGCGGCAGGTTGCTTTGGCGGCTTGAGGACCTGCTGGTACTTCTGAACGGGGGCACGTAATGAGCGGCGCACCACGGAAGCCAAAAAATAAAAAAGTCGCCCCCGGCAAAGGAAAAGCGACTTCAGAAAACAAACTGCCCGCAAATGATACCCCATTAATTGCCGCCAGTATCACCCCAGATATTCTCAGCAACAAATCGACCGCAACGGAAGTACAACTCGAAAAGGTCTTGGTGCTACTTCGTCAAGGTCCAAAGACGACTATCGATCTCCGGAATCACGGAATCATGATGCCGGCGTCCAGGATATTCCAGCTCAAGAACGAATGCAGCCACGTCATCACCAGCGAGTCGGTGACTCTGTACGACATCAATGGTTTCCGGCATAGCAAATGCGCGCGCTATCACTTGATAGCAGAAGCTGGCGCGGAGGCTCAGTCATGACCACGAACCCACCAAGCCTTAGCCGGGCGCTATATGCCCAAAAACGTGCCATGGAACGCCGTCGCTCGATTTGTGGCGGCTATGCCACCTATGAGTGCCGTAAATCCGAATGGGCGTCATCACACCCTGATGCAACGTCGGCCGAGTATGACGCTGCCATGAACCGCATTGCGCGGGAATGCGGGGTCTGACATGGCAAATTCTAATTTCTGGTATGCCAGGCACTTCAAGGACTATGCGGCCAAGACCGCGCATCTTTCCTTGGCCGAGCATGGCGCCTATACCATGCTGCTTGACCACTATTACCAAAGCAACGGAAAACTGATAGCAAATGCTATGGCAATCGCACGCGTTTGCCGATGCCAAACTGAGGAAGAACGTATCGCAGTTCAGTCTGTGCTTGATCAGTTCTTCATTCTTGATGATTCCGGCATGTACCGCAATGACCGGGCAAACAAGGAACTAGGAAACACTACAAACGTAAGCGCAGCGCGGTCTGCCGCGGGAAAGGCTGGTGCAGCGGCACGGTGGAGAAAGTCCGAAGAAATGGCAAGTGCCATGCCTGGGCCATTGGCAAATACAAAGCAAGTTGGATGGCAAAACGATGCACAGCCACAGCCACAACAACATATAAAGAATATGTCCGATAAATCGGATGTCTTGCAAATCCTTGATTACCTGAACCAACAGACCGGGCGCAACTACAGGCCCGTAAAAACCAACATCAGCCTAATTTCTGCCCGCTTGACGGAAGGTGCAAAGCCGGACGAATGCCGCGCCGTGATCGATGCCAAGGTGTCCGCCTGGGCGGACGACGCCAAGATGTCGGAATACCTGCGACCGAAAACCCTGTTCTGCGCTATCAACTTCGCGCAATACGTGGGCGAGCTCTCAACGCGACCAGCGGTGCAATCATGGGAGTGATTCTGCCCTATGGCGCAAAGCCAATCCTTGATGCCCGCAAGCAGGGGCGCCGCCCAAAAGACATGGTGCTGATTTCCATGATTGGACCGCTTCCGGACGAATTGAACCCGGTAGTGGTGGCAGACAAAGACATTCCATACGATTGGAGCTGGGTTAAGGGGCTGCCAGTGTGTTTTTGGACTGAGCCTAAGGGATACACATAGCCATGCACATCTTTGACTGCGCCAAAGCCTCTCCTGGCGCGATCTACGTTTGGGACCGCGCCAACGAAAAGGGCTATGACGTGTCCGTATTGCCGACCATTGAAAGCATTGACCGCCCCCGCGATCAGTGGGACATGCGTATCGATGCCCTGCGCTGGCTGCCTTTTCAAGAAACGCACTTTGCTTTAGGAGAGATGGAGTGCAACTGATACCCGACAACATCGATTTCAACGCCTACCAGGAAGAGCCGGAGACACACAAGGTGCGTTCTGCCAGCGAGTTCCTGCAGGAGACGATTGACGCGTTTTACCTACCCGCCGATGCCGTGATGCCATCCCGCCCATTGTGGGACAAGGCAAACGGAAAAATTGCATTCCGCCCTGGGGAAGTCTCGCTATGGGCCGGCATCAACGGCAGCGGCAAATCCATGGTTCTTTCTCAGGTCGAACTCGATCTGATGATCCAGGGCGAAAAAGTGCTGTCACTGTCCTTTGAAATGCTTCCGGTACGCCAAATGCAGCGGATGAGCAGGCAAGCCTTTGCCGGCGACATGCCATCCAAAGATTTTCTTGGCAATTTTCATGCGTGGACGGATGGCCGGTTGTGGATGTACGACCACAACGGTTCCATCAAATGGGAAAAGGTCATGGCAGTCATGCTCTATGCACAGCAGAAGTTCGGCATTACCCATTTCATCGTTGACAGCCTCATGAAGTGCGTCAAGGGCGAAGACGATTACAACGCCCAGAAGGATTTCGTCAACGAACTGTGTGCCTTTGCCCAAGCCCGAAAAATCCATGTGCACCTGGTCCACCACATGCGCAAGGGCGAAAGCGAAGACAAGGTTCCCGGCAAGTTCGACATCAAGGGCGCTGGCGCCATCACCGACATGGTGGATAACGCTTTCATTGTCTGGCGCAACAAAAGGGCTGAACGAGGAGAGTTAAAGAACGGCGATCCGACCGTCATGCTCAAGTGCGAAAAGCAGCGAAACGGCGAATGGGAGGGAATGCTCGGGTTTTGGTTTGACATGGAATCGATGCAATACCTGGAAAAGATCGACGCCATCCCGCTCCGGTACTCGTTACACCATGTGGCTCATCAAGCAGCCGACTTTCAACACCACAAACAACGCAACTCTAACCAATAAGGAATAAGAGCATGGCAACCATAGACGAACTATCCCGCATTGCTGAAAATACTTTCCCTGCCAACACCCCAGGCGCCATCGGAGCGGAGGCATTAAGGCCCTCTGCATCAGATGCTGTGCCAGCACGATTAGGAGCACCGTCGTCGATTGCGCAAGTCGGCGCAAGCGCGCCGCCGCAATCGCTTGGCATCGGTCCGATTGCTCGCGCAGCCAACTTGGCAAGTATCGGTGGGGCTTCGGGAGATTCGGAATTTGCGCCACGGCTCGGAGCGACACGGCCAGCAGCCACAATTGCAGAAGTAGCTCAAGCACCAGGATTTGGTATTCCCCGACAAACCGGAGGTACTTCGGGAGATTGGGAATCTGAACCAATGCAAGCAACTCCCCAAAGTTCGCCAACGCAGGATGCAGAAATGCGGCGCATCCAGTCGCAAGCAGCCCCGGCTGCCAGCATCACGACCGCACGTACCGCCAACGGCCCATTAAGCGTGCCGATGGCGCAGAAAGCTGCCGGAAATGTACCCACGAACGCGCAGCCACAGGATATTGCAAGTCAGATGAGCGCCTTGATGGAGCAGGGCAATGCCCCGGGCGAAATCGCGCACCAGAAAGCCAGTGCCAGCGGCCTTGCCAACTTATCTGCCGGAGAAGTGCCGACCTTCGTGTTTGGCGATGGCCGCGAAGTGGCAAAAGCCGACATGACGCCAGAAGATCAGGCGGCGCTGGCACGCTGGAATGGCCGGCAGGATCAGCTGTATCAGATACAGGGCGGCAATCAGGACGGGCAAGGGCCGCAAGTGGTTTATACCGGCAAGGGGCCGCTGGTGAATGGGACGCCGACGCCAAGCGGCTTGCTGGCGCCTGGCAGTGAAAAGCAGCGGGATAATTATCTGGCAGCGGCGCAGCAGGGGGCGGTCAATGTGGTTGACCCAATGGGCGCGAAGACAATTCAGGAACTGGCCAAGATATCCCTGGAGAACAAGGGCAAGCTGGATGCGGCGCAGGTAATGGCCGGCGCGCAAAAGGGTGAAATTTATCAGTCATCCAATGGGCCAGTGGTAATCGATAAGCGCACCAACACAGCCCAGCCGGTCACGATGAACGGCGAGTCCTTGGCTCCGAAGCTGAAAGATATCCCGGCACCCATCCAAAAGGCGCTAATAGAGAACAACACGTCGTTGCGTAAAATCGACGCAGCCCTCGCTGCGGTCGAGGCTTATCCTGCTGGACTCGGCGCCTGGAACTATCTCGGTGATACCGTGCGCCAGCGCAGCAATCCCGAGGGCGTCGATGTGCGCGCGTATGTTGGCGACATCGGCTCGCTGAAAATCCATGACCGGTCCGGTGCAGCGGTCACGGCATCGGAAACGCCGCGGCTGAAGCCATTCATCCCTTCTGTGACGGACGATTCGGAGACGGTGAAGAAGAAGCTTGCCCATTTCAAGCAGGAATATGACGGCATCAATCAGGATATCTCTTCAACCTATTCCGCCGAGCAGGGATACAAACAGTTTCCGATCAAGGAGCCAGCCGCACGGTCGGATGCTCCGGAGTCCGGCAAGTCAGGTACTGCATCTACTGCGAAGCCAGCGGCCGCGCCAGTCATCCCGAAGGCAGCTACTGCATTCCTCCAGGCTCATCCGGAAACGCGGGCACACTTTGAAGCAAAATATGGCAAGGATTCGGCTGATTCAATATTGCGCGGCCCCGGCTTTGCCGATGGCGGGTTGATCGGGATTGACGGCCTGACCGACGAGCAGCGCACGGCATTGCAATACGGTACACAGCCAACAACGGTGGGTGCGCCAAAGCAGCAAGCATTTAAGGAGCCGTCAGTCTCTGGTCCCGGAGCGAAACTAATGGACGGCCTGAACGCTGGTGGAACTATTGACCCTAACGGCATAACTATGACGAGTGGTGCTTTCCGTGTCGGCAGTGCTGCCAGTGGCATGGATGACAACGTATTCAATTACAACCTGTCAGGACATACCGCATTAAGTGACCCATTGAAACCATTTTCCGGCATGAACTCTCCAGTCTATTCTGCCTACAAGGACGGCGGCCAGATTCAGGGACCGGGAAGCGGCACCAGCGATTCCGTGCCAGCTATGGTCGATGGCCAGCGGCCGATCAGGGTATCCGACGGCGAGTACATCATTCCGGCAGCAGTAGTGAAAAGACTTGGGACGAAGTATTTCGACAATCTCCTGAAGCAGAATCAGGAGGATCAATGATGGCAAATCCATACGATCAATTCGATGCACCAACGGCCAAGCCGAATGGAATGTTCGACAAGGCACTAGCCGACGAAGGCGTTACTGGTCCGGCCGCCGATGTCGCGCGCTCCATCTATCAACAGGAGTCCGGCTCTGGCCGAAACACAAAGACTTCCAATGCCGGCGCGGTCGGCGGGATGCAAGTCATCCCTGCAACATTCAACCGCATGGCCGATCAGGGTTGGGATATTAATAACCCGGAACATAATGCACGCGCCGGCATTCGCTATATCAAAACATTGAATGAAAGGGCTGGTGGTGATCCTGCCCTGACGGCTGCCGGCTATTACGGCGGCGAGGGTGCCATCGACAAGGCCCGCAAAGGGATTGCCGTTTCCGATCCGCGCAATCCGAATGCGCCGAACACGCTGCAGTACGGGCAGCAGGTCGCCGACAGGCTGCCAAAGCGCAACCCGCTGATGCAAGCTGCTAATGCTGTGACCAGCGCCATCATGCCATCTGCGAATGCGGCAGCGATTTCTGAAGTCAATCCATACGATCAATTCGACATGCCGAGCGGGAAAACTGCTGCGCCAAACCCGTATGATCAGTTCGACCCAACGGCAGCAGCGCAAACCGCCAATCCGGCCGATGGCAATTCATTTTTAACGAATACTGCATTAGGCTTAAAAAAGGGCTTTCCGACCTTGGCATTGGAGTAAAGCAACGCCTTGATGACGGTGCCACCTACCTTGAAAAAAAGTTCGGCGGTCAATCAGTCAATGCAGCACTTGGATTGCAAAACGCTTCCGATATTCAAAAGCAAACCCAATCGTATGTCGATCAAAAGCGCGCCGCCGATGGTCCTCTGATGGAAACCGCGGGCGGTAAAGTTGGCAATTTCATCGGCGCCGCGATACCTGCTGTTGCTGCAGCATTTGTTCCTGGTGGTCAAACATTGGCAGGTTCAGCGATCACTGGCGCTCTGATGGGTGCCGCAGCCCCGACAGCTGCCGGCGAATCGGTTGCTGGTAACACGATTGCCGGCGTGGCAGGCGGAGCTGCAGGGTTCGGAATTGGGAAAGGGATTGGCGCTCTGGCTGGTGCAGTAACCAACAAGGCGACGACAGCAGCAACAACCAACGCTGCCCGGGATACCATCGCAGGCGTGGCAAAAGATGCTGGTTACGTGATTCCGCCCTCGCAGACCAATCCGGGCTTTATCAATGGTGCGCTGGAAGGATTTGCCGGGAAACTGTCCACCGCGCAGAAAGCCTCTGTCAAGAACCAGGCAGTCACGAACCGGCTGGCCGCGCAAGAGCTGGGCCTTAATCCAGCACAGCCGATCACGAAAGATGCGCTAACGCAATTGAGGACGACTGCGGGACAGGCCTATGACAACTTAGGCAATATCGGTGCCATTCCGACCGACAGCACATTCCTGTCAAAAATAGCCGATCTGGGCAAGTCAAACCAGCTGTTAGCCAAGAGTTTCCCGGGCATGGAAAATATCGGAATCGATAAGCTTACTCAGTCGCTCAATCAATCGTCATTCGACTCGGCTGCAGCCGTGGAAGCGCTGAAGCATCTGCGTTTTAGTGGGAACGCGAACAAGATATCACTTGATCCGGCAAACAAGGCTTTGGGGGCAGTTCAAACCAAAGCGGCATCGGCGATTGAAGACTTGATGGATCGGCATTTGAGCAATACCGGCCAGACTGACTTGCTTTCCAATTTCCAAAATGCACGACAGAAAATTGCAAAAACGTACAGCGTAGAGAAGGCACTGAATGACGCGACTGGCAATGTCAACGCCGGACAACTTGCGCAGCAACTGACCAAGGGTAAGCCGCTGTCGGGGGATTTGAAAACGATTGCCCAGGTTGGCGGGGCTTTTCCGAAAGCGCTACAGAACGTCACCAGTTCGATACCAGGCGTGAGCCCGCTCGATTATTTAGGGGCTGGGCTTATGCACGGGATTGGTGGGGTAGCTTCGTTGCTGACGCTGGGCGCTCGCCCGCTCGCCCGCGCAGCAATCCTTTCGAAACCGTATCAGGCTGGTCTCGGTACGCAGGGCTATGCTGGTAGCACAATACTCAACACGTTATCAAGTCAACCCGGCAGAATCGCATTGCAAGCAGCTGGAGCAGTGAAAGGAAGTCAACAAGGAAAGCCCGATCCGTCGAACAACAAGCCCAGTTTTGCCGATGGCGGCTTAATCGGCGCTCTGGGCGCCAATACATCCGCCAAGCCAGGGCTAACAAAGATGCAGAAAGCCAAGGCCGCACGGAAAGGTGCAAGATGAGCGCGAAACTGAAACAGGCCACCAAACTAAAACAAGAAGCACTTCGAGATATGAAGATCGCCGCTACATTGGGCGCTACGGGCGATACCAATTGTGCAGTCGATTTTCATATCGCGGCTACATTCAGCGATGCCGCTGCACAACAAGCGTTTGAAATTGATTTTCTACCCAGCATCATGGCCGGCGAAGTGGTCCCGAACGAATCAGAGCGAGCGGATGAGAAGGGCGGCTGGGCGATACGCGATACGCTAGCCTGCCCGAATGTCGCGGCGATTCAGGCCAGCATCGAACGCACGGATTTACTGACTCAAGGCAATATCGATGTGCTGGCGCTGGGCATTGATGCGGCTCAGTCAGCCAACTGCGATAACAGCCTGGAAAAAATGCTCGCACATCAGTTGGCTTTGACGCACCAGACTTCTTTTAAAGTTCTTGATCAAGCCATGCGGCAGCGCGATAGTGTGGAAATGGCACGATTGCTGAATGCCAGTGCCAGGATGATGACCGTATTTCAGCAAGGGATGCTGACGCTGAATCGCATCAAGAATGGCGGCAATCAAACCGTCACTGTGCAGCACGTTACCGTCAATGGCGGCCAGACGCTGGTGACCGGCAATATGCAGGCTGGGGGGCAGTCCACGTTGACCGGGGGTAAAAAATGAAATGTGGGAACGAGCCCATGCAACTATTCGAGGCGCTCCGTTGCGGCGCCAAGACGAGATCCGGCACGCCGTGTAAGGCGCCGGCCATTAAGGGGAAATGTCGATGCAGGATGCATGGCGGGAATAGCCCTGGCGCTCCCAAGGGCAACCAGAATGCGTTTAAGCATGGCCGATACACGGCGGAACATTTGGTTCAAAGACGGGAGCGTGTGGCCGTCATGGAGGAGTTAAGACGGCTTATAGGGCTTGTGACATCGTAGTTGCTAGCAGGTTCATCTTTAGTAAGAGCCATCGCGATATGCTTCAAGCGCATGGCGACTATTTCGAATCAAAGCAAATCGAGCTTAATCTTGGGATGGTGCGCCAATTAGCTCAATCAACGAGTGGAAAGGAACCGCCTTAGTCGTTTTCCTAGAAAGGCGCCGCGATCATAGGATGCAAGTTGGCGCTCGCGCTTGCATGCTTCAGCTTGCATCCTACGGCGTTTTTTTGCTTCAGGCACTGTAACGAGGAAATAGTATTTTATGCGGCCATCCGGCATCCATCGCTTGAAAAGGTAGACGACCACTGCTGCAATGAAAATAACAGCCATTACCATGAGCGGCCTGAAAACCATTACCCAAAAGGTTGTTGTGTTCATTTAGCTATACTCGCTTGCAGAAGCCGGCTGCAGTGGCGGATTAATTTCAGTTTGCGGGAATGACCGCTTGAACTCTTCCAATGCATCCTCGTAAGCCATAGATATCTGCATGGACTTCTGTACCGCGCAAGAAGCATCAAGAAACTTCATCGCGCCGATTTCACTTGCAGCCTTAAGCCGGACGATTATGGGTAATCGTTCGTTATCGACCACTGACTCGAAGTACCCATCTGCGGATTTTTCGTAGATATTTGGCTCAGGGTATCCGTTTTCACGAAGATAATCAGATAACAGCAAGGCAAGTCTCTTGCGGCCGCCGCCATACGAGAAGACTATCCAAGACCATACGGAATTTTTCGTCCAAATCCCCAGATAGAGAACTTGCAGCCCAATTAATGTTGCGAAAAAACCTATATATCCGCCGCCAAACACCAAGGCCACAATTATGGCGATGATAATGTCTGGGATTGCTCCAAGAGCAGATGCCGACCAGAGAGTGCGCTTCATTCTGGTTTCGAACTGCATGGCTTCCTCCCTAAGGCGACTATATAGTTTATACACCGCTAACAGATTGATAAACCAGTGCCCTGTTTGATTCTTCACAAGGTTCGTCTTGATGCAAGACAAGGCAGATAAATCGCTAGAATCGAGTTTTTTCCAAGACAGGGACGTATAGATCGGGCGTCTGACAACTATTGCAAAACGGCATCTTTAAAACTCCCAGCCCCATTGGGTATCCGCATGATGCCGCTCAGCTCTCACAGAGTATTGCCGGCCAGGCAGTGGCATAAATGTATTCTCGATTTTCTTGATGCCGTCAAATAGCGAAGGCTGAACTTTCACAGTATTCACGGCTGATGCAACGCGTTTTGCAAGTGTTCCGTCAGATATCACTAGATAGGCGCAGACGTCCTTCCGGTTGTTTTTGAAGTGGACGAACACCATGACATAGGCCGCCGCTTGCGAATAACTAGAAGCCAGCATGGCATCAGCATTGAATGCCGATTCCCGTAGCAGTAATGACACTAATGGGTCTGAGGAAGCCTGCGCCGGTAGGCGCTCAGACCATTTGATTGCCCCGTCATCGCCCTCCCTCTCTTGGTCAATGCGAACAGATTTCCGCATATGCCAGTCGCCGCGCCGTACATTTGCCAAGTTGACCGCTTTAATGACCAGTACTTGATCTACCGGATCAGAAAAGTCGATTTCACGCCCGCGCCTGTTCCCGATTTCGTGGGCAACGAGCCATGCGTCTTGCTGTACGTCTTCGGCAGTTACTTCGTAATGGGCGGCTTTCGCTATCCTCTGGAAGTTGTGTTTCATCTTACTCAGGAACGATTGGAAAAATCGGAACATTTCAATTTATGATTTTGATTCAGTAGTGTCCCAACGTTCGTCATAGGAGAGAGAGCTGAAATTGCTCATTTCCCGCATCAGAATTTTCAGTGGGCGGTGCAAGTAGTTGATTTATTGGCGTTGTTTCAAACATGGTCAGGCTCAGGATTTGTAGAATTTCGTAAAGGCTGTGAGGCAAATGCAGACGTTTCTTGACGATAGCGATGAGGATGTAAGTAGCGACCGCGATCCATATTTGCGTCTTGACGGCATTCTCGCTGGTCCCCAAAAAGGCTTTGATACGCAAATGTTGCTTGATCCATTTGAAGAACAATTCGACCTGCCAGCGTTGCTTGTAAAGTGCCGCGATCATTTCTGGCTTGAGAGCGAAATTGTTGGTCAAGAAAATGATGCGCTTTCCGGCCTCGTCCTTGACCACGACGCGCCGCAGCGTTGCCGGATAGTCCTTGCTCGAATAGAAAACCGTCAGTACGCCCGTTTGATCGCACATGACGTTGGTCGTGGTTCGATCGACCGGATGCGAATATCGCCGTTTGAACTTGGTGTTGCTTTTGGCTCGCGTGACAAAGAAGGCGTTCATCATATGCAACTTGTACAGTCTGGCGAAATCCAGATAGCCGCGATCCATCAGGTAATACGCGCCGGGCTCGATCGCCAGGTCGTCGAGAATATTGACCTCGTGGGTCTTGCCGTCGGTGATGTGAATGAAGCTGGGGATAGAGCCGCGCAGATCGAGCAGCGTGTGCAATTTGATTGCTGTCTTGGCAGATCGGAACGGTGCCCACGGATACACCGACAAACACAGATCGATCGTCGTGGCGTCGAACGCATAAACCGTCGCGTCGAGGTCCACACCAAACGGTTCGCTGGCATACAGTGGGCGGGCCATCGCAATCAGATGCTGAGCAAGATCGGCATAGATTTGCCAGGGTCGCGTAGCGTTCGCGTTGGCCAGCGTATTGCGAGAAATCGTCGAACATCGAAATCCCATGTGGTACAGCCGATGCGCTTGTGCGCGCAAATTGACTTCGATATCGCGCAACGATTCTCGATAGGTCAACTGCGCAAACGCCATGGCGAAGAATTGATCCAGACAGGAAAAATTCTTGACCTTGTACTCGCCCCGATGGGCTGCCACGCAGCGCCGAAAGGTGGTCAACGGCAGATAGGTCATCAGCTGCGAGAAAACGAGCTTGCCTTGATGCATAGGAGCCTTCGGCGGAAATCCGCAAAAAGCGCCAATTTTGCGCCTCGACGTTCAAATCGAGACCAAACCAAAACATCAATTTATACAAGCGAATCATTAACTTACGAACTCCTGACGTGAAAACGCTGGGACACTACTGATTTTGATTATTCAATGCAAGCTGATTTTGAACGAGGTGCCAGAAATAAGAAAGGTCGTTTTCAGAGCATCATTACATCAAAAAATACATTCAAT
>NZ_AVCC01000063.1 GCF_000622895.1 Herminiimonas sp. CN | reverse complement strand
GAACCTTGGCAAGAAGTTTCATGGAATACGCTATTAAAAGCCTAGTCTCGCCACTCCACCGCCGCTGCCACCGCTCCACGCAACGCATTGCAGACCACGACGCACTCGGCGGCACGCAAGTCCGCCAATGTCAGACGGCGTTCGCTGGCAGCCCATTGCGGATCGGCCAGCAACACTCTGCGCATGACGCCGGGCAGAACGCCGGATTGCAGCGGCGGGGTGTGCCAGCAACCTTGCATTTTCAGGAAAACATTGCTGCGTCCACCCTCGGTCAATTCGCCATCGATATTGGTAAATAATGTATCGAATGCCCCTTTTGCCTCGGCGTCACGCCAGGCGGCATCATAGCGCTCCCTGACTGTCGTCTTGTGACGCAAAAACAAATCTGCCGGATCGATCCGGTGCCGGCCTATCAGAACCTTGACTTGCGCCGGCAGCGGCGTCAGGGGTGCGGTCTGCACCGCGCACTGGCCGGATTGCTCCAATGACAATCGAGCCCGATATGCCCCGTCGAGCGGCAACTTGCCAAGCGCATCTTCCAGGCTACGGCGCACTCTCTCGTCTTGATAGGTAAAGCCGAAATAATCAGCGGAAGCACGCAGGCGCTGCAAATGCAGCGCAAGGTGGCGATAGCCATCCGAACGTGTTGCATGCAGAGTCTCGAACAAGGTAAATGCATGCTGCAAGCCGGTAAGGAACCGTGCTTTCAACTGGCACTCGGCGTACTCTTCTGCAATCTTGCTATCGTGCACGATGCCTGCGCCTACACCCATCTCGCCTTTGCGAATGCCGCCGGGAAGCGGCGCTTGCAAGGCCAGGGTGCGGATCGGAACGGACAGACAGAAGTCCCCGATTTTTTGTGTCGAATTATGCGGAATCGGATCAAACCAGCCGATGCTGCCGGTGTATATTCCGCGCGGATCCGGCTCCAGTTCGCGAATAACCTGCATTGCACGCCGCTTGGGTGCGCCGGTAATGGAGCCGCAAGGATACAGCGCTGTGAATAGTTGTTCCAGCGTGACATCCTGGCGCAATTGCGCACGGATGGTTGAGGTCATCTGCAGCACGCTGCTGTAACGCTTGACCTCAAACAATGCCGGCACCGCCACCGAACCCAGCGCTGCGACACGCCCCAGATCATTGCGCAGCAAATCAACAATCATCAGATTTTCTGCCCGGTTCTTGGGGTCGCTGGCCAGCGTCTGCGCGTTGGCGGCATCCTGCCGGACATCATCGCTTGCCGGCGCAGTCCCCTTCATCGGACATGCTGTCAGCCGGCCATTTTCGTGCCGCACAAATAACTCGGGGGAAAACGACAAGACCGCACGCCCGTCCGGCAATCCTATCAATGCGCCATACGGCACCGGCTGACGCCGGCGCAAACGCAAATACAGCGCATGCAAGCTGCCGAAAGCATCAAAGTGCAAGCGGTAGGTGTAGTTGGCCTGATAGATGTCGCCCGCCGCGATATACGCGCGAATCCGGGTGATGGCTTGCGCAAACTGACTTTCACTGATATTGGCCTGAATATTTGCAATACCGGCATTGCACGCATGGTCATGCGTGCTATCCGACTGGCTGTCGCCTTGCTCTGCCAGCCATGTCTGCACTTGCTCAGCAGAAAGTTGTTGGCAACTTGTGAACAGCAGGATTTGCACCAAGGGCTGATCCACCGGGTGCTGCGCCGTTGCCATCAATTCCGCACCAAGCTCGTAGGAAAACAGGCCCACTGCGTGCAGGCCGCATTGCAGCGCCTGCTCCAGTCGGGCCAGCACCGAGGGAAGCACGCGACTATCGCCGCAACTCAGCGTATCGACATACCCCGTGTAAAGACGGGAGCGCGGTTCAACGGCGCTGGCATCACAATCATCCAGCAAGGCAAAGACGGCACTGGCGCTGCCGGGGCCATTACCGGAAGTTGTATCAAGAAGATGCGGCACAAGAAAACGGACTCTCAAATAAACAAACGATTAAAACCCTGCATGGCATCGGGAATGGATGCCAATTGCTACCAGTCCGGCTGCAGCAGGTATTGCAGGGCCTTTCCGCAACATCTTGCCGCCTCTTTCACAGCATGGAATGCGCGCATGGCCAGCGATCATGAGTACGGTCAATAGCCCGATAATGCCGTATCGCCTTATTACAACAGTGCATGCTTGAATGCACCTTTTTTCTGCAAATGGATTACTCTACAGTCATCGATGCCCAGGATGTATACCGTGACAAATGAAGTTCGCAACTTGCCTGAACGCATGCATTCTTCGGCATTGACGCCTGCACTGCTGACCCTGCTGGCCGGGCTGATTGTAACATCGGTGCTGTTCGTCAGTAGCCGGCGTCTGGAGCACGACAAGATAGAAGCGAGTTTCCGGAAAAATGCCGAAATTTGCCTGCAAACCGTCCAGCATGAGTTGGATGAAGCGGTCATGGCGCTGGGGGCGATCAATCAGCTCTTCGTGACGAACCAAACCGTAAGCCGGGAACAGTTCCGCATTTTCACCCGCCCCTTGCTGGACCGCTATCCGCACGTTCTGAATTTTAACTTTCATCGCATGGTTTCCCAAGCGGAGCGTCCGGCGTTCGAAGCCGAACAACGGAAACGCTATCCGGATTTCGCGATAACGGAAGTGGATGGCCAGCAGCGCGTGACTGCACGCTCCAGGCAACATTATCGGGTGGTGGATTACATTGAGCCGATGCAAGGCAATGAAGCGGCATTCGGGCTCGATGCCGGCTTTCAGAGCGAACAGGCGGCAGCGATGCAGCGCGCCGCCGACAGCGGACAAGCGGCAGCCAGCGGCCTGTTCCGGTTGGCGCAGGAAAAAGGCCGGCAGCGCGGATTCCTGGTATTGATGCCGGTATACCGGCACAACGCCAGCCTGCACGATGCGGCGTCGCGCCGGCAAGCGTTGCTTGGGGACACCTCGGCGGCTTTTCGCGCCGGCGATCTGATCGGGCAGATTCTCGCCAAAACAAGACTGGCGAATCCGACCGACATCAGCATCAGCGTCTATGCCAATGCCGCATCCGACGATCAATATCTGGCTTTTCGCAAGGGCAGCAAGGCAATGCCGGCAATGCACGACGGCATCTTGCCGCGCTGGCTTTTTTACAACCAGCCGGGCACGGCCTCGATGCCGCTCCAGGTTGCCGGCACTCCCTGGCATATGACTGTCTCGGCCGCTCCCGAGCCGTTTTACAAGGCCAACAATAATGCGCTGTATGCGCTGATTGCCAGCGCGCTGCTAAGCCTGCTGGCAGCGGCCTATGTATACACGCTGTCATCGCGCTCCCGTCGCATCCAGTCGCTGGTACAGTTGCGCACCGCAGAATTGCGGCTCTCGAACCAGCGGCTCAACGACGATATCGCGGCCCGCAAAAAAACCGAGCACCGCTTGCAAATACTGGAAAGCGCGGTGCAATCGAGCGCCAACACCATCTTCATCACCAGCGCCAGCGCGCCTGATTACGGGATCGAATACGTGAACCCGGCGTTTGAACGCATGACTGGCTACGCCGCGCACGAAGCGATCGGGTGCAATGTGCGCTTCCTGTTTCGGGATGACCAGCAGCAGGACGGCCTCAAAAATATCCAGGAAGCGGTGCGCAACCGGCGCGAAGGCCATGCGGTGGTGCGCAATTACCGCAAGGATGGCACGCTGTTCTGGGCCGAAATCTATTTCGCGCCGGTCCGGGACGAGGCCGGCCAGGTGCACCATTTCGTGGTTTCCAGCCATGACATCACCGCCAACAAGCGCTATCAGGCTGAACTCGAATTTCAGGCCGGTCACGATGTCCTGACCGGGCTGGCCAACCGCAATTTGCTGGGCGACCGCCTGAACCAGGCGATTACCGAGGCGGCCTGCCACGGCCATCCGGTCTGGATAATCTCGGCCGACCTCGATCGCTTCAAGTTCGTCAACGACACGCTCGGCCACAAGGCCGGCGACATGCTGCTGCAGGTGGTAGGCAACCGCTTGCAACAGGCGGTGCGGGAATTCGATACCGTGGCGCGCCTGAGCGCCGACCAGTTCGTGCTGGTGCTGCAGGAGCGCGGCGACGCGCCCCTGACGCTGGCAACCATCGAGCAGATCATGGAAGCGGTGGCGCAGCCGCTGTCGATTCATGGCTATCATTTTCAGCAGAAATGCAGCATAGGCGTCGCCATCTACCCGGCCGACGGCGACGATCCGGAAATGCTGATGAAGCATGCCGATATCGCCATGTACCGCGCCAAGGAAAGCGGCCGCAACAATATCCAGTTCTATGCGGAGAGCATGAATGCGCGGGCGCTGGAACGGCTGCGGCTGGAAGGCGATTTGCGCAATGCGCTGGAGCGCGACGAATTCCTGCTGCACTACCAACCGCAGGTGGATTTGCGCAGCGGCCGCATCGTCGGCATGGAAGCACTGATCCGCTGGCAGCATCCGACCCTGGGCATGATTGCGCCCGACCGCTTCATCAAGCTGGCCGAGGAAACCGGCCTGATCGTGCCGATCGGCGCCTGGGTGATTCGCACCGCGTGCGCGCAGAACCGGGCCTGGCAACTGGCCGGACTGGGCTATTTGCGGGTTGCGGTAAACCTGTCCGCAATCCAGTTCGCCCAGCAGGACATGGTCAAGTCGATCGCCGCGGTACTGCAGCAGACCGGGCTGGCCGCGCAATACCTGGAGATCGAACTGACCGAAAGCCTGATCATGACCGACGTCGAACATGCGATCGGGATTCTGCGCGACCTCAAGGCGCTGGGCCTGCAACTCTCGATCGACGATTTCGGCACCGGCTACTCCAGCCTGTCCTACCTGAAGCGGTTCCCGATCGACGTGCTGAAGATCGATCAATCCTTCGTGCGCGACATCACCGTCGATCCCGACGATGCCGCGATCGTGGCGACGATCATTTCGCTGGCGCACAGCCTGCGCATCAATGTGATCGCCGAAGGGGTCGAAACCGCCGCCCAGCTGGCCTACCTGCAGCGCAACCATTGCGACGAGATGCAAGGTTATTACTTCAGCCGGCCGGTGCCGGCCGACGCGTTTGAACGGATCCTGCGGCAGGACAAAAGCCTGCCGATCGATGCCGCCGGGGCTGTGCGATCAGGTTAACAACAGGGCGATTTGTCCCTGCAGGCTGCCCGACGGCAGTTGCCTGAAGCCGGTCTTGGCAAAGCGATGCCAGCCGCCGATGACCAAATTGACGATCAAACCGGCCCGCGCCGATACTTCGGCTTCCTTCGCATGGCCCTGGGTGACGGCGATCCGCAACGACTGCTTGAGGGCCAGCTCGATGCGCTCGACGAACTGGTTCATGCGCGCCTGCAGGCGCGCGTCTTCATTGACCAGCGCATCGCCGATCATTACCCGCGTCATGCCCGGATTGCGTTCGGCGAAGTTCAGCAGCATCACGGCGATCGCCTGCGCCTGCGACAAGCCGTCATCCTGCTGCTCGGCGATCTGGTTGATCAGGCCGAAAACCGAGGATTCGATGAACTCGATCAGGCCCTCGAACATCTGCGCCTTGCTGGCAAAATGCCGGTACAGCGCCGCCTCCGAAACAGCCAGCCGGCCGGCCAGCGCGGCGGTGGTGATTTTTTCGCTTTTCGGCTGCTCCAGCATGACCGCCAGCGCCTGTAGGATTTGGAGCTTGCGCTCACCGGATTTAACTGTTGCCATATTCTCGGAAAAAAGGAATGCCCTGTTGCCAGGTCAAATTGCGCCTGCGCGCTTTACGCAATATCTGCTGAAACTACCGTATAACTGGAGTATGTCTAATAAATAGCCACTTTCCGCTTAAATTCATGCGGTTTTTAAAAATACTCCATAAGCATCGTGGATTCAACACAATTGCCATTGTGCACCAAAATCAGCGCAAGCGATGCAACTGGCCCGGCAATTGCCGCACCGACCTCACCTTGACGTCGATATACGCGGGGCGTGCGCGCCTGGAGACGCCTGGCGCGCCCAGGTATTGGGTCACCCAGGCGGTGCGCATGCCCAGCGTGCGGGCGACTTTCAGCGTTGCGGCGGTATCCTCCACCAGGATGCAGCGGCTGGCAACCACGCGCTGCCGGGCCATCAGCTGGCGCAGCATCAGGCCGGACGGCTTGGGCCGCAGCTTGCCATGCACCCGCATCGACTCGATCGGGACGTGCGCGGCAAAATGCCGGTGCAAGCCGAGATGGCGCAGCACCGTGCGCGAATACCGGTACGGCGCGTTGGTCAGCAGGATCTTGCGCCCGGGCAGGCGCCTGAGCAGTTGCGCCAGGCCGCGCTCGGCGCGGATCATGGTCCTGACATCGTCGAAGCGATGGGCGGCGTCCAGAAATTCCGCCTGCCGCACCGCGTGATGCTTGACCATGCCGAGCAGGGTCGCGCCGTAACGCTGCCAGTAATCGATCCGGACCGCATTCACGCGCTCGGGGTCGGCCGGCCCGCCCGCATCGCCCAGCGCCTGCGCGATGAATGCGTTCATGTTGGCGTTAATGGCCGGAAAGATCGCGTGCGACGCGTCATGCAGCGTGTTGTCGAGGTCGAACAGCCACAGCGGCCCGGGTCCGGCGCGCAAATCAGTGCCCGAAATCAGTGGCTGCGGATCATGGTGCCGAACGCCTGCTCGGTCAGCACTTCCAGCAACAGCGAGTGCGGGATCCGGCCATCGACGATATGCACGGTGTTCACGCCCGACTTGGCGGCGTCCAGCGCCGAGGAAATCTTCGGCAGCATGCCGCCGGAAATGGTGCCGTCGGCAAACATTTCATCGATTTCGCGCGCAGACAGATCGGTCACCAGGTTGCCGGCCTTGTCCTGCACGCCGGCGATATTGGTCATCATGATCAGCTTTTCGGCCTTCAGGATTTCGGCGATCTTGCCGGCCACCACGTCGGCGTTGATATTGTAGGCTTGGCCGTCGTCGCCGAAGCCGATCGGTGAAATGATCGGGATGAAGGCGTCGTCCTGCAGCGCTTTGACCACCGCCGGGTTGATTGCATCGATTTCGCCGACGAAGCCGATATCGAGGAATTCGCCCGGACGCTCCTTGTCCGGCATCTGCATCTTGCGGGCGCGGATCAGGCCGCCGTCCTTGCCGGTCAGGCCGACCGCCTGGCCGCCGTAATGGTTGATCAGCATCACGATGTCCTGCTGCACCTCGCCGCCCAGCACCCATTCCACCACTTCCATGGTTTCCTCGTCGGTGATGCGCATGCCTTGCACGAAAGTGCCCTGCTTGCCGATTTTCTTCAGTGCGCTGTCGATTTGCGGGCCGCCGCCGTGCACCACCACCGGGTTCATGCCGACCAGCTTGAGCAAAATCACGTCGCGCGCAAAGCCGTGCTTCAGGTGCTCGTCGGTCATCGCATTGCCGCCGTATTTGATGACGATCGTCTTGCCGTGGAATTTGCGGATGTAAGGCAGGGCTTCGGCGAGGATTTCGGCCTGAATTTCCGGCGCGACGGAAGTTAAATCGCCCCGGGGATGCGGGTCAATCTGGGTGAGTGCGGTCATGGCAGATCCTGAAAAGTTTTCCGCGATTTTACAGGGAAAATCGCTTTTCCCCGCAGACCTGCCTTGCGTTTCGCATACCGAAATATCGGCAGCCTGTCGCCAGGGCGCAGAAGCGTGTAGCATCGTGGCGATGGCGCAGGTGCCCGTACTGCGCCGCCACGGCAAGCGCCAACCGCGCAAAAACACCGGAAAATCCAATTACTTCAATCGCATATCGATGAACATCCCGCGCCGGACACTTGCATCAGGATCAGGAGCATGAGTCTCTGCACGCGTTGCGGTGCGCCATTCGCGTGCGGCATGCTGGACCGGCACGACAGCGCGCCGTGCTGGTGCAGCCAATTGCCGGCCCTGCCGGCCGCTGCAATCGATGCCGCAGCCGGTGCGGACGCGCGCTGCCTCTGCCCGGCCTGCCTGCACGCGGCGGTTGCAGCACTGCCGCCGGCGCCAGCATCTTTACCATAAATACACATAGGTGTATTTTTCGTTTCCGCATATAAAATAAGCATAAATCACTGGATTTATTGCCATACTCCATATGCAATCATGAAATCTAGCGCATGTTGCAGACTGAAAAAGCATCGCTTGCGCTGTTTTTCCACGCAAGAACCCCTGATTTTTCCTGAAATCAGCGGGAATCCTTCAGCGGCAAGATTTCGGGCAAGTTTCCACTCGGAAACAATGGCGATATCCGCGATGGCACTGCAGCGATTGGCGGCAGTTCAAGGCCGTTGATATATTTCAGCAATATTGACGAAATATTTCATGAAACGGAAAAGTTGCACTACAGTGGCTGAAACCGGCGTCCTTCTGTCCTATAATGCCCTGCAACCATAATATAAGTGGAGCACAGTCGTGGCTACGCAGCAGAGCCACGATCCATAATAATCACAAGTTAATTGGAGAATCTTCATGACATCACTGCATCGCCTTACAAAAATTGCCCTGGCTGTCAGCGCCACCGTTTCCTTTGCCAGCATCGCCCAGGCGGAAACCGTAAAAATCGCCATCGCCGGCCCGATGACCGGCGCCGTGACGCAATATGGCGACATGGTCAAAGCCGGCGCGCTGACTGCCATCGAGCAGATCAACGCCGCCGGCGGCAGCAATAAGTTCGAAGCGGTGATCATGGACGACGCCTGCGAGCCGAAGCAGGCGGTAGCGGTAGCCAACAAAATCGTCAGCCAGAACATCAAGTACGTGATCGGCCACGTCTGCTCGGGCTCGACCATCCCGGCTTCCGACATTTACGAGAACGAAGGCGTGGTCATGATCACCCCTTCGGCCACCGCCCCGCAACTGACCGAAACCAAGCCACACAAATACATTTTCCGCACCATCGGCCGCGACGACCAGCAAGGCCCGGCCGCCGCCAAGTACGTGATCGAAAAGCTCAAGCCGAAAAAAGCGGCGGTGCTGCACGACAAGCAATCGTACGGCCAGGGCGTTGCCTCCTCGGTCAAGAAAAGCCTGGAAGCGGCGAAGATCCCGGTCGTGCTGTTTGAAGGCATCAACGCCGGCGACAGCGATTACTCGGCCGTCATCACCAAGCTGAAATCGCAGGGCGTGGACTTCGTCTACTTCGGCGGTTATCACCCGGAAATGGGCTTGCTGATGCGCCAGGCGCGCGAGCAAGGCATCAAGGCAGTATTCATGGGCCCTGAAGGTGTCGGCAACAAGGACATCACCGCGATTGCCGGTCCGGCCTCCGAAGGCATGCTGGTGACGCTGCCGGCCGACTTCGCGGCCGACCCTGCCAACGCCGCGCTGGTGAAAGCCTTCAGCGACAAGAAGCGCGACGCCAACGGGCCGTTCCAGCTGTCGTCCTATTCGGCGGTGAAGATCATTGCCGACGCCATGACCGGCGCCAAGAGCACCGACCCGACCAAGGTAGCTGCCTACATCCACAGCCATCCTTTCAAGACCCCGATCGGCAACGTGGAATATGACGCCAAGGGCGACCTGAAATCGTTCAAGTTTGTTGTGTATACATGGCACAAGGACGCCACCAAGAGCGAAGCCAAGTAATCAGTGCCTGCTCAGGATATCTGGGCTAATTTGACTGCATCCGTGCCGATGCCCCATCGCAATGCGCATGGGGCATTTATCATTTACTTTTCCCATGCATACATAAATGAATGAGCTGCTTCCACAACTTACCCAGCAACTCGTCAACGGTCTTAGCCTGGGTGCGATCTATGCATTGATCGCGATCGGCTACACCATGGTCTACGGCATCATCGGCATGATCAATTTCGCCCACGGCGAGATTTACATGATCGGCGCCTATGTCGGCCTGGTGGCGCTGACCGCGATCGGCGTGCAGGCCGGCTATCCGCTGCCGCTGGTACTGAGCGCGGCGCTGCTGGTATCGATCCTGGTCACCGGGCTGTACGGCTGGACGGTCGAGCGGGTCGCCTACCGGCCGCTGCGCGGCGGGCCGCGCCTGGTGCCGCTGATCTCGGCCATCGGGATGTCGATCTTCCTGCAAAACTACGTGCAGCTGGGCCAGGGTTCGCGCGACATGTCGGTGCCGATCCTGATCTCGGGCGCGCTGGAGTTCCAGATGGGCAGCGACTTCACCGTCACCATCCCGTATGCGCGCCTGCTGATCGTCGGCGTCACGCTGCTGCTGATGGTGGCCCTGACGCTGTTCATCGCCCGCTCGCGCATGGGCCGCGCCTGCCGCGCCTGCGCCGAGGATATGGGCATGGCCAACCTGCTGGGCATCGACACCAACCGCGTGATCTCCTTCACCTTCGTGCTGGGCGCGATGCTGGCGGCGGTGGGCGGGGTGCTGATCGCGCTGACGATCGGCAAGCTGAATCCCTACATCGGCTTCATCGTCGGCATCAAGGCCTTCACCGCGGCAGTGCTGGGCGGCATCGGCAGCATTCCCGGCGCGATGCTGGGCGGCGTGCTGCTGGGCCTGGCCGAAACCTTCGCCGCCGGCTACCTGCCGTCCGAGTACAAGGACGTGGTGTCGTTCAGCCTGCTGGTGCTGATCCTGCTGTTCCGCCCGACCGGCCTCCTGGGCAAGCCGGATGTGGAAAAAGTCTGAGGTAACCGCGCGCATGCGCGCGGGCTGGCATAAACGAGATATGAAAACGGACGCCTGATGGCACATACATTCAAGAATGCCGCGGCGGCGGCAATACTTACCGCCATTCTGACCATTCCGATCCTCGGGCTGCAATTGCAGTTCGAAGGATTCAAGATCGTGCTGCATGCGCACTGGACGCCGGTGCTGATCGCGGTGGCATCGGTATTTTTATTCCAGCTCGCCAAGCCGTGGCTGGCCCGCTCCACCGCCAGCGTGCGCAGCGGCATACGCCTGCCGGCGCTGCCGCGCATCCAGCCGGCGCAGCAGCGCGCGTTTGTGCTGTTGCTGCTGGCAATCGGCGTCACCTGGCCTTTCTTCGGCTCGCGCGGCGCGGTCGACGTGGCCACGCTGGCCCTGATCTACATCGTGCTCGGGCTGGGCCTGAATATCGTGGTCGGTTTTGCCGGTCTGCTCGATCTGGGCTATGTGGCGTTCTATGCAATAGGGGGCTATACCTATGCGCTGCTGAACCAGTATTTCGGCCTGACGTTCTGGGAATGCCTGCCGCTGGCGGCCGGGATGTCGGCGCTGTTCGGCTTTCTGCTGGGCTTTCCGGTGCTGCGCCTGCGCGGCGACTATCTGGCGATCGTCACACTCGGCTTCGGCGAAATCATCCGCCTGCTGCTCAACAACCTGACCAGCCTGACCGGCGGCCCGGACGGCATCTCCGGCATCCCGAAACCGACGGTATTCGGGATCGAAATGGCGCGCAGCCCCAGCGTCGCAGGCGGCACCACCTTTCACGAACTGCTCGGCCTGACCTATCAGGGCGGGCACATGGTGATCTTCCTGTATTTCATGGCGCTGCTGCTGGTGCTGTTTACCTACTTCGTCACCAGCCGCCTGATCCGCATGCCGATGGGACGCGCCTGGGAAGCCTTGCGCGACGATGAAATCGCCTGCCGCTCGCTCGGCATCAATCCGACCCGGGTCAAGCTGTCGGCATTTACGCTGGGCGCCTCCTTTGCTGGCCTGGCCGGCAGCTTCTTCGCCGCGCGCCAGGGCCTGGTCACGCCGGAATCGTATACCTTCATCGAATCGGCGCTGATCCTGGCCATCGTGGTGCTGGGCGGCATGGGCTCGCAACTGGGCGTGATCATGGCGGCGATCCTGCTGACCGTGCTGCCGGAACTGGCGCGCGGCTTTGCCGAATACCGGATGCTGTTTTTCGGCCTGGTGATGGTGTTGATGATGATGTGGCGGCCGCAGGGCTTGCTGCCCGCGACCCGCCCGCACGTGGAGTTGCCGCAATGAGCGCCGCACTACTGAAAGTTACAGGGCTGTCGATGCGTTTCGGCGGCTTGCTGGCAGTCGACGACGTGGCCTTCTCGGTCATGCAAAAGGAAATTTTCGCGATCATCGGCCCCAACGGCGCCGGCAAGACCACCGTCTTCAATTGCATCAGCGGATTTTACCAGCCCACCAGCGGCTCGATTGCGGTCGAAGACACCGCCATCGCGGGCATGCCGAGCCATCAGGTGGCGCGCCACGGACTGGTGCGCACGTTCCAGAACATCCGCCTGTTCAAGACTCTGACGGTGCTGGAAAACCTGCTGGTGGCGCAGCATACCCAGCTCAGCACCGGGCTGCTGCCGGGCCTGCTGAAGCTGCCCGGCTACCGCCGCTCCGAACGCGCGGCGCTGGAGCGCGCCGCCTACTGGCTCGACCAGCTGGGCTTGCGCGAGCTGGCCAACCGCGAAGCCGGCACGCTGTCGTACGGCTATCAGCGCCGGGTCGAAATCGCGCGCTGCATGATCACCAAGCCGCGCCTGCTGCTGCTGGACGAGCCGGCGGCCGGCCTGAATCCGCACGAAAAGCAGGAATTGCAGCAATTGATCGACCGCCTGCGGCGCGAACACAATGTGGCGGTGCTGCTGATCGAGCACGACATGAGCCTGATCATGGGCATTTCCGACCGCATCCTGGTGATGGAGCACGGCAAGCCGATCGTCACCGGAACGCCGTCCGAGGTGCGCCACGATGCGCGCGTGATCAAGGCTTACCTGGGAGAAGAATGATGTTGCAGTTTGAGCAGGTGCATACCCACTACGGCGCCATCGAAGCCTTGCACGGGGTTTCGCTCGAAGTCAGGCAGGGCGAAATCGTGACCCTGATCGGCGCCAACGGCGCCGGCAAAACCACGCTGCTGATGACGCTGTGCGGCAAGCCGCGCGCATCAAGCGGCACCATCGTATTCGAGGGGCACGACATCACCCAGTGCGCCACGCATGAAATCATGCGCATGGGGATCGGCATCTCGCCGGAAGGCCGGCGCGCATTCCCCAGCCTGACGGTGCTGGAAAACCTGAAGATGGGCGCGTTCTTCGCCAGCAAGGATGAGATCGAAGCCGGCATCGAACACGTTTTCACGCTGTTTCCGCGCCTGCAGGAGCGCAGCAACCAGCGCGCCGGCACCATGTCCGGCGGCGAGCAGCAAATGCTGTCGATCGGCCGCGCGCTGATGGGCAAGCCGCGCCTACTGTTGCTGGACGAGCCGACGCTGGGGCTGGCGCCTTTGATCATCGCGCAGATTTTCGAGATCATCCGCACCATCCGCGAACAGGGCGTGACGGTATTCCTGGTCGAGCAGAACGCCAACAAGGCGCTGCATGTGGCCGACCGCGGCTACGTGCTGGAAAACGGCCGGGTGGTGCTGGCCGATACCGGCGCCAACCTGCTGAGCAACGACGCAGTACGCAAGGCGTATCTGGGCGCGGCCTGAAGCAGCGATAGCTCTACAGCCGCTCTCTTACTCGCAGCGGCGCAGTTGCTGCTGCGGGAAATCGGCGGCAATCCGCTCCAGCGCCGCCAGGCCGGCCGGGTCCAGATCGCGCACCTGAAATGCCACATTGCTGGTGGCCGCGCTGCGGCTGCCGATCCGGGCCGACTGCACGCCCTGCTGCTTCAGAGCTGCCAGCTGTCTTCTGGCCGCCGCCTCGGTCCTGAACACGCCCAGCGAAATGCCCCAGCGCAGATCGGGATTGGCGTTGTCTTGCATGATGAAGAAGTTGCTTATGCCGCGTCCGCGCAATTCGGCCACTTTCTTCTGCGCGCCGGCCTGATCGCCCTGCGACGGGATGTACACGATGTAGCTGGCGATGGCATCGACATTGCGGCGCGACTGCCGCTCGCCCAGCGCCAGCGCCGCGAGCTGCGTCTCGAAACGCCCGGCTTCCGCCAGCGGAAAATTGCCGATTTCAGTGCAGGCGATCAAGGCCGGCGGTGCCGGAACCGGCGCCGCCGCGACAGGCGCAACGGCTTTTTCCCCGGCGGAGAGCAAAATCAGCTGCTCCGGATGGATTTGACCCTTGAGGCGCTGCGGCTCGCGGCCGTTTGGCACCACCGCATCCAGCGCGCCCAGATTCAACGCCAATAGCGCACCGTTGGTCAGCAACAATAGCCAGAAAATGAATTTCAACATGATGTATCCGCAGCGCCCAGCGCCGCGACTTGTAAACCGATAAGCACCAGATTATCGACGGTTTTGTGCGCCACATGCAGTTGCGGCGCGATATACGCGGCGGCGCCGCCGGCCAGCACGCACTGCACTGCCGGATGCTGCAGCGCATGGGCAGCCACCGCGCGCTCGATGGCGCCGGCCTGGGCGGCGATGCAGCCGGCCACGATCGCGTCGTCGGTATTGTCGGCAAACGCTTGCGCCACGGCTGCAGTTTCAGCCACTTGCGGCAATTGCGCGGTATTTTTCGCCAACGCGCCGGCCATCAGACCCAAGCCCGGCAGGATCATCCCGCCCAGAAAAACTCCGTCTGGACTAAGCGCATCGACCGTGGTGGCGGTGCCGCAGGTGGCGACGATCAGCGCTTGCCGGGGAAACAGCGCGTGCGCGCCGATCACCGACGCGAAACGGTCGCAGCCGAGCTGGGCCGGGTTGCGGTAGCCGTTGCGCACCCCGCCCAGTTGCGGCACCGACGCGAACCATCCGATCTGCGTCGGCTGCAATCCGGCAGCCGCCAAAGCCGCCTCCAGGCTCCCGCGCAGCGCAGCGCCGGCCACGTTCGACAGCAGCGCACGCGCAATCTCCATGCCCCGCCAAGCCTGCGCCAGCGTGCCGGTTTCGGCATGGCTGATGGAGCCGAAAGTGCGCCAGCATCCCAGGCCATCCCGCCCCGCCGCATCGACCAGCGCCCACTTGATCCGGGTATTACCGGCATCGACCAGTAACAGCATGCTCATCCTTCCTTGATCCGCAGCGACACATCGCCGGCGACGACGGCAACGCGGCCGGCTGCGGTGTCCAGCAGCAGGCGGCCGACCGCATCGACCCCGACCGCCACGCCCTGCTGCAGCACCTGACCGCGATCCAGCACCAGCACCGTCTGGCCGGCGAATGCGTGCAGGCCATTCCAGCGCGCCACGAAAGCGGCAAAACCGCGCGACTCGAATTCCACCAAAGCATCGGCCAGCGCATTGAGCAGCTCCGCCAGCAACAAGTTGCGGTCCAGCCGCGCCAGCCACGGCGCGTCGGCCACCGCATGCCCGATCTGCGCCTCAAGCTGGTCCGGCACGTTCAGGTTCAGGCCGATCCCGATCACCGCCCAGACGCCGCCCTGCCCGTCCTGTCTTGACGCGGGCAGAGCCGCAGTCTCGACCAGGATGCCGGCCAGCTTCTTGCCGTCTTTCAGCACATCATTCGGCCACTTCAAGCCGACCCGGATATCGAACAGCGCCAGCGCCTCGGCCAGCGCCACCCCGACCGCCAGCGGCAAACCCAGCAGCGCCTGAATCGGCTGCGCGAAGCGCCACGCCAGCGAAAACGTCAACGCGCCGCCCGGCGCCGAAAGCCAGCTGCGCCCGGCACGCCCGCGGCCGGCGGTCTGGCGCTCGGCCACCAGCAAGGTCGGCGCGGCCAGGCCATCGATGCGCGCCAACAAATCGGCGTTGGTCGAACCGGTCTCGGCCACCGCCTCGATGGCAACCTGCTGCGCACCGGCGCGCCGCAATGCGGCAATGCGTGATTCAGAAAGCGAAATATCCATGCCGCGCATTGTAGCGGCAGCGGCAGCCTGAGTGTGCCGGAAGGGCAAAAAATCCGCACCGCTGCGCATACGCGTCCCGGGTGCGCCGGATATGGCGGTTGAAATGGCCCTCGGCGATGAAGTCGGCCAGCACCATCTGCGGCACGATCGCGGTGTGGCGGTCGATCACCGCCTTGGCCTGGCCGCGCCGCTCAGGATCGCGTGCTTGATCGCCGCATACAATTGGCGAAACAGCGGCGCCGGACCGGCGCGGTCCAGCGGCAGCGCCGTCAGCAATTGGGTCAGATGCATGGATATTTCCCGCGAATTGGTATTTTAAAAATAGACATTATTGGACCTTTTGAAAAGCCAAATTAGACGGTAGCATGGTTGCCATCTCCTTCTCAACGCCCGGGAATATCATGCAAACCATTACGTATGCACAAGACCGCCTTATCACGCCAGAGCAGCTGGCCGCTGTGTTTACCCGTTCCGGCATCAGCCGACCGGTCGATGATCTGGCGCGTCTCGCAAAGATGCTGCAGCATGGCAATCTGCTGGTCACCGCCTGGGATGGCGCCAGCCTGGTCGGCGTCGCGCGCGCGCTGACCGACTTCGCGTTCTGCTGCTACCTGTCCGATCTGGCGGTCGATCGCAAATATCAACACCGAGGCATCGGCCAGGCGCTGATTGAGCAGGTGCGCAGTGCGATCGGCCGCGACTCGATGCTGTTGCTGCTGGCCGCGCCGGACGCGATGGCGTATTACCCGAAAGTCGGATTCGAAGCGGTCGCCAACGGCTGGATCATCAAGCGGCCGTCGGCGGTCTAAGCTGTAAACTCACCTATCGACAGGAACCCTCATGTCCCAATTTGACGCCACCGTCGCCTGGCAACGCGGCGCACAACAATTCACCGACAACCGCTACCGCCGCGCGCACGAATGGGTATTCGACGGCGGCGCGCGGGTGCCCGCTTCATCGTCGCCGCTGTCGGTGCCGGTGCCGCTGTCGGACCCCGCCGGCGTCGATCCGGAAGAAGCGCTGGTGGCCGCGACGTCGAGCTGCCACATGCTGTGGTTTCTGTTGCTTGCGGCCAAGGCCGGCTACACGGTCGATCAGTACATCGACCGCGCATTCGGCGTGCTGGGCCAAAACAGCGACAACAAAATTGCGCTGACGCGCATCACGCTGCGACCGCAGGTCGTATTTTCCGGCGCGCAGCAACCGACGCCGGAGCAGCTCGCTGCGCTGCATCATCAGGCGCACGAATCGTGCACCATCGCTAATTCGCTGCGGGCCGAAGTGGTGCTTGAACTACTGTGACTGCACTGCGCTGATTTCAATCCTGAAAGGAACACCATGTACGTACCCGCACACTTTGCCGAACAGCGGCTCGACGTGCTGCACCGGCTGATGCACGAGCATCCGCTGGGCGCGCTGGTGACGCTGCAGCCGGACGGCCTCGACGCCTGCCACATCCCGTTCGAAATCGCGCCGGCCAGCGCCGCAGCGCCGCACGGCACCTTGCGCGCGCACATCGCCCGCAACAACCCGTTGTGGCGCAACGCAACGTCAGGGGTGGACGCGCTGGTTATCTTCCAGGGGCCGCAGGCCTACATCACGCCATCCTGGTATGCGGAGAAACAGGCCAGCGGCAAGGTGGTGCCGACCTACAATTACGCAACCGTCCATGCATACGGCCCGCTGCGCATCATCGACGACGCCGCCTGGCTGCAGGCGCTGCTGGAGCGCCTGACCAACCGGCACGAGACAAGCCGCGCCCGGCCGTGGCAGATCGGCGATGCGCCGCCGGACTATATCGAAAAAATGCTGGGCGCCGTCATCGGCATCGAGATCCCGCTGCGCCGCGTGACCGGCAGCTGGAAGGCCAGCCAGAACCGCTCAACCGAGGACCGGGCGACGATCGCCGCCGGCCTGCGTGCAAGCGACGATGGGAAGGCGATGGCCGGGCTGGTGTCAGGATAAAGCTGCGCAGCTTATACCTATTCATTCACGTTAATTGGAAGAGATTCATGGAAGAAATCACGATCGCGGACTTGTCGTTGCCCTCCCATGCGGAAGCCGTCGTATTCTTATTGAACGAATACGCCCAGGATGAAATGGGCGGGAAACATGCGCTGTCGAAATTCGTGACAGACAACCTTGTAATCGAACTCCGCAAAAGGCCCGGCGCGCATGTGGTTCTGGCCTTTTCCGAGGGCAAACCGATCGGCCTCGTGATCTGCTTTGAAGGTTTTTCGACGTTCTCGTGCAAGCCCTTGCTGAACATTCACGACGTCGTCGTTTTGCCCGGATATAGAGGACGCGGAATATCCCAAAAACTGCTGTCGAAAGTGGAACAAGTCGCCCAAAGCCTCGGTTGCTGCAAGCTGACCCTGGAAGTCCTGGAAGGCAACGCTGCAGCCCGCGCAGCGTACAAGTCCTTCGCTTTTCCGGCTACGCGCTCAGCGCGGAGACCGGCAATGCGATTTTTTTGCAAAAGCCGTTCCAATCATAAGCAAGGTAAGTCAAGGCAAGGCGTCAATAAACCAGCCCCCCTGCTGTACGCAGGGCCGCGCCTTTGCCATCGAAAATCGGTCCCGATACACAAGCGCACTGCTCGGCAGCGCATCATCCATCGACTGATACCGCAAAATTTAATCAAAGGACAATATGAACAACGCATTTATCCTGATCAGCATTGGCAGTGCGGTGGCAATCGGCGCCATGAGTCCCGGGCCGAGCTTCGTCATGGTTGCGCGCACTGCAGTGGCTTCGACCCGGAAGAATGGCCTTTGCGCCGCCTTGGGAATGGGTATCGGCGGCATGCTGTTCGCCATCGCCGCGCTGTGCGGACTGCAAGCGCTGCTGGCCGCTGTCCCATGGTTATATCTGACGATCAAAGTGATCGGCGGCACTTATTTGGCTTATTTGGGCTGGAAGATATTCCGTGGCGCAAAACAGCCGCTGGCCGATATGGCGGGCGGCGACGCCGCGCCTGCAGGGACAGCATCGCGGTTTTTCCTGACGGGACTGGGCACCCAGATGAGCAATCCGAAGACCGCGCTGTTCTATGCAAGCATCTTTGCCGCATTGCTGCCGCCCGATGTGCCTGTATCGCTGATGATTGCGCTGCCCTGCATCGTTTTTGCAATCGAAGCAGGATGGTACGCAATCGTCGCGCTGGCGCTGTCGTCGGCCGCGCCGCGCGCCGCATATCTGCGCTACAAGCCGTGGATCGATCGTGCCGCAGGCAGCGCGATGATGTTTCTGGGCGCAAAACTGGTCAGCTCCGCCAAGTAGATTCAAAGGCCGCAAGCGCCGCAGCGCCGGGCGTCGCGCCGGCCGGTGATTGTTTATATACTGGCATAGGCATTTTTAAATGCCGAATGGATATAAGCGTGAAATGCACTGCTTTCGCTGATACTCCAGCATATTCCATGCAGCCCGTGAGCGATATCAAGCGCAGCAACTGACGACGAGCCCGCTGCAGCGCATTGCGCGGCGGCGATCGGTAAATGTCGGGTCTCGGTTTACTGTTGCCTTACTATATCGACTGAAATCTCCACCGCCGGGATCGTTCCTCTATTCTCAAGCCAGTGCGTGGTGTTCTTATCCTCAGGCCAGCCCACTCCCGGCCCATACTCGGTAGCCACTCCATTTCGATGGTCAGTGATCGTTCCTTGCAGTATGTAGACCGTGCCTGGCCTGTCTTTATGGTTGTGCATCGGGCCGAAAACGCCTCCAGGTTCGATGGTCACCTTACGCATTCGAAGCTGGCGCCCTGCCATGCCCTCGATTTCAGGGCCCAGGTCAATCACTGCAAGTTGCTCTACCATAACGCCTTTTGTCTCAGGCGCCTTCTGTTCGTTTTTCATCGCGCTCTCCTTTCTGTACGGCCGCGCCGCACGGCGGATAAAACTCTATCTGTTGGAGCAACGTTTCAGCCGTACAGTTACACAGTTTCCACCGGTTCCAAAATTTTCGGCGAAAAGCAGCGCGGGCTAGACGAATAGCCTATCCGACCGGCACGACCGTCAAGTACCGTCCGGCGGACCTCGCCGCGCACCAGCGATTCGCTGCCGAAGTCGGCAAAGTGGCGTTCGACAAGCGCTGATCCCCATCGGCATGCAGCGTACCAATTAGGCAGAAGCCGCTTCCGGCATGAAAATATACTGGATTCTGTATTTATAAGTGCCGCAATGAATACATGCTTAGAATACATTGTTTTCAGCCATACCCCCGTAGCAGAATTAAAAATGCCGCTCACTTTTGCAAGTGAACGGCATCGCAGTTGCAGCCGGGGTTTTCTTCACCATCACGCCGCATGATGATGGTCTTGCCACCATTTTTCGAACTCCTTGTCGCGCAGCATGGCCCAGGCTGCCAGCGCCGCCACCAGGATGCCGACCACGACCGCGTTCATCATCGCGCTGCGCTCGGCGGTGAAGCGCAGGGCCCAGGGCGAGACGATCAGCCACACGCCGAGCGCCATGTTGAGGCCTTCTTCCCACACCCTCGGCATGTACATGGCGACTGCCGCAAATACCACGATTGCAGCGCCCAGGATAACGGCATTCCAGGCTGCCAGAGGCATCCCGGCTGCATAGGCAAGCATCCACGGAGAAAAGAACATCCAGACTCCGAGCACCAGATTGCCGCCGTCTTGCCAGCGTTTAGTTGTTGCGTCCACAATACCCTCCATCAACAGAAAATAGATAACTATTAGATATCGGTTTGGCGGAAACGTTCCCGTTTCGCGGATGCTGCGCAAGGCCGCCGGCGGATCGTGGCAGCATCGATTGCCTATAGCGGGTATTTTTTAACGCAGCACAAAAAAA
>NZ_AVCC01000062.1 GCF_000622895.1 Herminiimonas sp. CN | reverse complement strand
TTTTTTTTATGCAAGCATGCGCGGCGACTGCCGCGCACCGGGTCAGGACAGTTGCTGAATCCCTGCCAGTACCCAGCCGCTTTGGCCGGACAAAGGTTTCGACAAATTCCAGACTTCATTAAAGGGTTCCGCCGGAGCATGCTCGGATTCCTTGATCATGCCGCTGAACTTGACGCTGGCCAGATATTCGTTACCGGTGGTTTCGATTCCCAGCAATTCCGCATCCAGCGTAACGACGTCGGTGACATTCGGCGTTGCGCCGCGTTCCTGCAATTGCAGCTTCAGTTCGCCGAACATTTCCGGCGTGGTGAATTCGCGGATGTCGTTGGTGTCGGCGCGATCCCAGGCCGCTTGCAGGCGGATGAAGTAGGTTTTGGTGTGGCGCAGGAAACCCGGCACGTCGAAGTCGGACGGAATGCTCCAGGTCGCTGCATCGGCCGCGGCAGTAGAGGAACCCGAGGCGAACGGCGCCGATTGCAGTGCAGCAGACTGTGCTTGCGCCGGGTTGATACGCGAGCCGATGTCAGGCGTGCTGTTACCGGCATGGTAGGCGCCGGCGAACGCGGGCTGCGAGCCTGCATTGCCAGTGCCACTCTTGTTGCGCATCCACAGGCGGTAAATGAACATCGCCGCCATCGCAAACAGCGCCACCATCAGCATGGTGCTGATCATGCTTGCCAATGCGCCGCCCATGCCGAAGTGCGACAGCAACGCGCCCAAGCCGAGTCCCAGCAAGGCGCCGCCCAGAATGCCCTTCCACGGGCTGGCCGGCTTGACTGCAGGAGCGGCAGCGCCGGGAGCGGCCGCTGGCTTGGCGGTGTTGGTGGCCTGGCTTTGTTGCACCGGCGCCTTGCGCGTGACGTTGCTCGACTGTTTGCCGAATGAACTGCTGCCGCCGCCCATGCGGCGTGCTTCGGCCTGCGGGACTGCCAGCGTCAGGGTACTGGCCACCATGACAATGGCTAGCAAGATTTTTTTCATCAGAAGAACTCCTAAAGTTGTGTCCGGCACGCCCAACGGCGGCACCGGGTGTTATCAAAGCCGCATACAGGGCGCAATTATAGTGGGTTTAATACATCCAAAAAACTGAATATAACTTGATCATAACTTCGTTAAAACAGAAGTTTAGCTCCCCTCTGGATGATCATGCGCGCTGGCGCAGCAATGCCGCGGCGTCACGAATCATCTTTTCGGTGGTTTCCCAATCAACGCAGGCGTCGGTCACCGAACAGCCGTAAACCAGTTGCGACAAGTCATCCGGAATCGGCTGGTTGCCGGCCACCAGATTCGATTCGATCATTACGCCGACCAGCGACTTGCTACCGTTGTGCACCTGGTTCATGACGTCAGTCATCACCAGCGGTTGCAGCGCCGGTTTCTTGTAGCTGTTCGCATGCGAGCAATCGACCACGATATTGGCCGGCAAGCCGGCCTTGGCGAGCGCCTGCTCGGCCATCGCCACCGATACGGTATCGTAGTTCGGACGGCCATCGCCGCCGCGCAGCACCACATGGCCGTAGCGATTGCCGCGCGTGCGCACGATGGAGGTACGCCCTTGGCTATTCATGCCAAGAAAGGAATGCGGACGCGAGGCCGATAAAATCGCATTGATCGCGATACTGATATCGCCGTCGGTGCCGTTCTTGAAGCCAACCGGTGTCGACAGGCCGGATGACATTTCACGATGGGTTTGCGATTCGGTGGTGCGCGCGCCGATCGCGGTCCAGGCGATCAGGTCGCCCAGGTATTGCGGTGAAATCGGGTCCAGCGCTTCGGTGCCGGTCGGCAGGCCGAGTTCGCACACGTCGAGCAGGAACTGGCGCGCCTTTTCCATGCCCTGATCGACCCGGAACGAATCGTCCATGTCGGGGTCGTTGATATAGCCCTTCCAGCCGGTGGTGGTGCGCGGCTTCTCGAAGTACACGCGCATCACCAGCAGCAGCGTGTCGGCCACCTCGTCCTGCAAGGCTTTCAGGCGGCGCGCGTAGTCCAGCCCGGCCACCGGATCGTGAATCGAGCAGGGGCCGACCACCACGAACAGGCGCGGGTCGCGGCGGTCCAGAATATTGCGCAGCGCTTCCCGCCCGCGCATGACGCTGGCGGCGGCCGTGTCGGTCAGCGGCAGCCGCGCGTGCAATTCTTCCGGCGAAGGCATGGCGTCAAAGGAGGCCACGTTAATGTTTTCAAGATCGATTGAGGAGGCGGTAGTCATGCTGTTTTCTAATCAGGAGTGTGCAGGGGTGGATTATCGCGCGCCCGTAACCGGGTTGGCTGCCGAACAATGCGATAGTGTAGCCGCTTCGGCAGCTCACGCCAGAGCAATCATATTAACAGGGGGTATGATACGAAAATTGATATATTCACATGAATTCATTGCGTCATTAAAAATACATACAGCAGTATTTTTCAACTCAGAAAACTGCCGGATGCCGGCGCCCTTTTACGCAGCACGGCGTCACCGGACGGTAGTCGGCGACTTGCGCCATATTAAGCCTCGAGTCAGATTCAATCCCTACAATAAAAAGATAACAATATTCATGCCACTCAACAGGAGACACATTTGCTGCCTGCTTACATTTCTCATCCGGATTGCATCAAGCATGACATGGGCGATCAAAATCCCGAGTGCCCCGAGCGCATCGGCGCAATCAGCGACCATTTGCTGATCAAGGGCTTGCTCGACTACATGATGCCGTATGACGCGCCACTGGCGACCGAACAGCAATTGGCCCAGGCTCATTCAACCCTGTATATCCACGAACTGGCGGCGCACGTGCCGGACAGCGGTTTTTACCAGGTCGATCCCGATACGCGCATGAATCCGTACACCTATCAGGCAGCATTGCGCGCAGCCGGCGCAGCGGTGTTGGCGACCGATCTGGTCGTCAGCGGCGCAGCGCCGGTGGCTTTTTGCAACGTGCGTCCGCCCGGGCACCATGCGGAGCGCGCTGCGGCCGGCGGCTTCTGCTTCTTCAACAATGTGGCGGTCGGCATCCGTCACGCGCTCAACGTGCATGGTTTGCAGCGGGTGGCGCTGGTGGATTTCGACGTCCACCACGGCAACGGCAGCGAAGACATCCTGCATGACGACCAGCGCGTACTGATGTGTTCGATTTTCGAAACGGGCCTCTACCCGTTTTCAGGCGCGACGCCGCGCGGGCCGAACATGCTCAACGTCGGCTTGCCGCCGCGCTCCGGCGGCGAAGCCTTTCGCTCCACGGTCGAAAACCACTGGATTCCGGCGCTCGAGGCATTCCGGCCGCAGATGATCTTCATCTCGGCCGGATTCGACGGCCACCGCGAAGACGATATGGGCAACCTCGGCCTGGTGGAAGCCGATTACGCCTGGGTCACGCAGCAACTGGTCGACATTGCCAAACGCCACGCCCAAGGTCGCATCGTGTCCTGCCTGGAAGGCGGCTATGTGCTGTCGCCGCTGGCGCGCAGCGTCGCCGCCCACGTCCGGGTGCTGATCGGAGCCGATTGATTTTTCTGATTTTCTCTACTGAATGGAAGCCGCATGGACATGCACCATCTGACACCGCTGTTTTCACCCCAATCGATAGTAATATTCGCCGGCGATCCGGAAACTGCCGAAGCGTCCAACGCGCAGACCGCACATGCCAGGCTGCTGGTACGGCAATTGACAGATGGCGGTTATGCTGGACCGGTGCGTTTTCTCGACATCAACATGCGCGGTTCGCTGGCCGATCTGGCGCAGTCACGGGTCGATCTGGCGATCATCGCGCTGCCCGGCACCCAATTGACGGCGGCGCTGGAAGTGGCCGGACGAATCCAGTGCAAGGCCGCGCTGATCGTCTCCAGCGGAGTTAATGCGATGCAAGCGGCCGAACTGCATGCGATTGCACGCCTGCACGGCATCCACTTGCTGGGGCCGAACTGCCTGGGCTTCCAGCGCCCCAAGGCCGGCATCAATGCCAGCGTGCTGGGTGCAATGGCCAAGCCCGGCTCGCTATCGCTGGTATCGCAATCGGGCGCACTGACCGCATCGATGCTGGACTGGGCCGAAAAGAACAGCGTCGGTTTCGCCTCCGTGGTGTCGCTCGGCGCCAACACTGCGGTCGATCTGGCCGAGGTGCTCGATTACCTGGCAACCGACCGCGAAACCCTGAGCATCCTGGTATACATGGAAGGCATCCGCGATGCGCGACGCTTCATGAGCGCGCTGCGCGCTGCTGCCACCGCCAAACCGGTGATCGTGATGAAGTCGGGCCGCCAGCCGGCCGGTTCCCGCGCCGCGCTGACCCATTCCGGCGCCATTGTCGGCAGCGACGAAGTGTTTGATGCGGCCTTGCGACGCGCCGGCGCGGTCCGGGTACGCACCTTTGCCCAATTATTTTCCGCTGCAAAATGTCTGGCCTCGCGCTACAAGCCGGTCGGCCGGCGCCTGGCCGTCATCACCAATGGCGGAGGCCCCGGCGTGCTGGCAGCCGACTGGGCCAGTGATCTGGGCCTGACGCTGGGCACACTCGCCCCCGATGCCGCCGACGCACTGCAATCGCAACTACCGGCGCTGGCCACGCTACAGGGCTTGATCGACCTGTCGGAAGAAGCCGATGCCAGCCACTATCGGGCTGCACTCAATACCTGCGCGGCCGATGAGACCATCGACGGCATCCTGGTGATCCTGTCGCCGAAGCCGGAACTCGATGTGAATGCCATCGCGCAAACCCTGGCTGAATTGCAACCAAGCATCAGCAAGCCGCTAATTACCTGCTGGATGGGCGATGCGCAGGTGGTCGAAGCGCGCGGCATCCTGAGCGCCGCCAGCATCCCGACCTTCCGCACCCCGGAAGCGGCAGTCGATGCTTTCAGCAACATCGCCGCGTTCTACCGCAACCAGCAATTGCTGCTGCAAACGCCGCCGCCGCTGACGCATCTGGCGCAACCCGATGTCGAAGGCGCCCGCATCCTGATCGAAAGCGTGCTGGCCGAGCGCCGCAAGGTACTCACTGAAATGGAATCGAAGGCATTGCTGGCAGCCTTCCATATTCCGCTGACCAAGACCATTCTGGCCCGCTCGGCGACGGAAGCAATCCTGATCGCCAACCAACTGGGCTATCCGGTCGCACTAAAAATCGATTCGCCCGACATTTCACACAAATCCGACGTGCGCGGGGTAGCGCTGAACGTATCGAATGCAGCATCGGTACGCGACATCTGGCAGGACATGATGACCACCGTCGGCCGCTTGCGCCCGGATGCCTGCATCAACGGCGTGACGATCCAGAACATGTCGGGCAAACCGGAGGGGCGCGAACTGTATATCGGCGTAACCACCGACGTGCCGTTCGGCCCGGTGATCTCGTTTGGCGCCGGCGGCACCATGATCGAACTGATTGCCGACCGCGCGGTGGAACTGCCGCCGCTGAACCAGTTTTTAGCCCAGCACCTGATCGACCGGGTGCGCTCTGCCGAAACCCTGGGCGCCTGGCGCGGCCTGCCGCCGGCCGACCGGGAATCGCTGGAGCAAATATTGCTCCGGGTCTCGGAGATGGTCTGCGCATTGCCGCAATTGCGCGAAATGGACATCAATCCGGTAATTGTCGATGCCGCCGGCGCGCTGGTAGTGGATGCCCGTATCGTCATCGATCAGGAGCTGCCCAGAACGCACAAATATGGTCACCTGGCGATTCTGCCTTACCCGTCCGATTTTGAACAGGAGTGGCCGATGCGCAACGGTGACCACTATACCGTGCGCCCGATCCGCCCCGATGATGCCGAGATGATCCAGAATTTCGTGCGCGAATTATCACCCAACAGCCGTTACATGCGATTCATTTCCTCGATGCGCGAATTGCCATCAAAAATGCTGGCGCGCTTCACCCTGATCGATTACGACCGCGAAATGGCGCTGATAGCGGTACATCGGGTACGCACCTCCGACCCGGATGGCAGCATCAGGGAAACCGAGCAGATGATCGGCGTTTCACGCTATGTCACCAATCCGGATCTGCACAGCTGCGAATTTTCACTGGCGATTGCCGACGCATTCGGCGGTCAGGGGCTGGGATCGCGCATGATGTTGTCGATCATGGATTTCGCCCGCAATAAAGGGCTGTCACAAATCGAGGGGCTGGTACTGAGCAAAAATACGGTGATGCTAAAACTGATGCACAGCCTCGGCTTCACGGTTAAACCTTTTGCGGAAGATCCCGATTTCCGCTTGTGCACCAAACTGCTATAACGTATCAACGCTATTCGCTAGAACCGTTCATATCCGAGCAGATAGCGCCACTGCCCCACCGGCAGGCCGGCCAGCGGCACGCGTCCGATACGGATGCGCCGCATCGTTTTCACGGTCAGACCGGCTGCCTTGCACATGTGGGCGATCTGACCGTTTTGCACGCCTTTACCGGCGAAACGCAAACGGGTTTCGCTTTGCCAGCTAACCTTGATCGGCGCCAGCGGCCGGCCGTTGAAATATAGGCCGTGATTGAGCAGGGCCAAGCCATCCGGCGCCAATTGGCCGCTGACCTCGACTATGAATTCCTGCTCGATTCCGGCTGCATCATCGATCAATTTGCGCTTGATCCGCCAGTCTTGGGTGAATACCAGCAAACCGCTGGCTGACGCATCCAGGACGCTCGTCATGCTTAAATCAATCAGATGCCTCTTCAGGAAGCGGATGCCGGAACGATCATCAGGGATGCGATTATCAGCAGCAATGCCGGCCGGCGCCTGCTGCGTCTCAATCTGGATTGCCATTCCGGCCGGCTTGTGCAACAGGATGGTGACCGGCAGTGCGGGAGCCAAAGTAGCGTGCGGTATGCGCTCGACCAGCTGTTGCGGCAACACCCTGAAGCCGGGTTCTTCAGTCACCTGCCCGTCCACCAGAATCCAGCCGCCCTCGATATATTGCTCGGCTTCGCTGCGCGAACACGGGACAAGATCGGCAACGCGTTTAGCCAGGCGAACGGATTCTGTCATGGGAACGATCAAAAGAATTGGAATCGCGCATTGTAGCCGACCCAGGCACAAGAACAGATCAGGCCGGATGGAATCGTTTTTTATATGGAGATTGCTGCGAGCAAGCGATGCGCCAGGGCCTTGGCCTCATCCAGCGCTTCCGCCGCAGAGCTGGAAACGGTTTCAACATTATGCCGGACTTCGGCATGTCCGGTTTTGGTCTGGCTCTTGAGCAACACCGTACCCTGGAATCGATCATGCTCCAGCTTTATCACGTCAACTTCCGCCTTGGCATTGCCTTTTGTGTAATCAATCAGAGCCATGTTCCCTCCCTCAGAGCCGGGCGGCCCGGACCAAAGGCGACCCGGCAACGCCGGCTGTACGTGCAATTTTCTAGGAGTTACTGGGATTATGATCCGGCACCGGCGGTTCATCATCCAGTGGTTCCGGAAGCCGCTCCGGCAAGCCCGGCTCCTCGACCGGCTCGGGCGTAGGAGCCTGATGATCGCAGACCAAATCCCCGACACTCCGTCGCATTTCAAACATACATTCCCCATGCAAATATGCAACATGTGG
This sequence comes from Herminiimonas sp. CN, assembly GCF_000622895.1. Lineage (GTDB taxonomy): Bacteria > Pseudomonadota > Gammaproteobacteria > Burkholderiales > Burkholderiaceae_D > AVCC01. The sequence goes on along the minus strand of NZ_AVCC01000062.1, from coordinate 12,974 downwards.
TAACACTAACATTGCTATTTAAGCCAGCATTGAGATTACGCATATCTTCTGCACAACCGTCAGCAGTTGCCCGAATATCGGTCTGCGCTCGATGTAGTGATCGGCGCAACGTCAATCCAGCTCTCAAGCAGCGAGCGATCTCAGTAACGGTAGACGCGGTTGCCTTCAATGCGAACGCGATTGCCGATACGCAAATCGTTAATGCTATCCTGGATTATGGTCTGGTAGCCGCCGTTATTCAGCCGCACCCTGATCTGGTACACGTCACGCGTCTGGACTCGGTTGTTTTGCTCGATCTGGTTTCCCGCCATCGCGCCACCCACCACGCCGGCTATGGTTGCGGCCGCTCTGCCGGTGCCGCCGCCAACCTGGTTGCCGAGCAGACCACCCACCACACCGCCGACTACAGCACCGGCACCGACGCCATTGCCGGCATTCTCTTGCACCATTTGAATTGAATCAATGACGCCGTAATCGGCATATTGAGACGGCGAGGATTGCGAGCCGGCAGGGTAAGGCTGCGAGTATTGCGGGTTCGCAGGATAGGACTGTGAAACCGGCATCGGATTATAAGGGCTGGCGCAGCCGCTCAAGATTACTGTTGCCATGATGAAAGACGCTGCTACCGCATAGTTTGTTTTCATGATTTCTCCTGTAGGTGGAATGCTGTCACTGCCATATTAAACATCGAATCAGCAAAGGGAGTCATGCCCAATGGGTAAGGAGTGAAACAAACAGTAACAATTTACCACCAGACACTCCGCGCAGCAGCGCGCAATGCATGCGCAACAGGAATCCCTAAAAAAAAGCCCGCGGACCTTTCGGCGCGGGCTAAATCCAATCTTTTTAAGGAGTTGGAGGAGACAAATTCATGATATCGCAGTGCAGCATATGCGTCCTCTCATTATTTATGATGTCAGATATTCCTATTAAGAATATTAGATTCCGTTATCAAGCCAGTTTTACCGCATGCTCCCGGGTCGCATGGAAAGTCAATTGCGGCCAGCGTTCTTGGGTCAGCTTGAGATTGATGCCGGATGAAGCCAGATAAGCCAGATTCCCACCGGCATCATGAGCAAGATTATGCCCGGCAGATGATTTCTCGAAATCCGCCAGCATGCGCTTGTCTCCAGTCACCCAGCGCGCGCTGCTGATGCTGGTGCCCTCGAACACCGCATCGACCCCATATTCATTTTTCAGGCGGCTGGCAACCACTTCGAACTGCAGCACGCCGACTGCGCCCAGGACCAGGTCGCCGCCGTGGGCCGGCTTGAAGACCTGGACCGCGCCCTCCTCGCCCAGTTGCTGCAATCCTTTATGCAACTGCTTGATCTTGAGCGGGTTCAATATCCGTACGCTACGGAAAAAATCCGGCGCAAAATACGGGATCCCGGTGAACTGCAGCAATTCGCCTTCGGAAAAACTATCGCCGATCTGCATGTTGCCATGATTCGGCAAACCAATGATATCGCCAGCGTACGCCTCTTCCACCTGCTCCCGGCTGGAAGCCATGAACGTGACCACATTCGAGACCCGAATCTCGCGATTGAGGCGTAAATGCTTGATCTTCATGCCGCGCTCGAAGCGACCGGAACACACGCGCAAAAAGGCAATCCGATCCCGGTGCGCCGGATCCATATTGGCCTGGATCTTGAAGACAAAGCCGGAAAACGGGACTTCGGTCGGCGCCACCGAACGTACGCTGGCGTCTCTGGCCAGCGGTGCCGGCGCCCAATCCAGCAGCGCATCGAGAATTTCACGCACACCGAAATTATTGATGGCGGAACCGAAAAATACCGGTGTTTGCGTACCCGCCAGATACGCGTCCAGATCGAACGGATGGGAAGCTCCATGGACCAGTTCAACTTCCATCTTGAGTTGCTCGATCTCCAGCGGGAACATTTCCGCCAGACGCGGATTATCTATGCCCTTGATGATTTCAAACTCTTGATCGGCTCGCTCCGAACCGGCGGCAAACAGCTTGATCTCATCATGGATCAAGTGATACACGCCGCGAAAAGTCTTGCCCATGCCGATCGGCCAGGTGATTGGCGCGCACTGGATGTTCAGCACCGATTCAACTTCATCGAGCAGTTCCAGCGGATCCCGGGTCTCGCGGTCCATCTTGTTCATGAAAGTCAGGATCGGCGTATTGCGCATCCGGCAAACGTTGAGCAGCTTGATGGTCTGCGCTTCGACCCCCTTGGCGGCATCAATGGCCATCAAGGCCGAATCGACCGCCGTCAGCACACGATATGTATCCTCGGAAAAATCCTGGTGACCAGGGGTATCCAGCAGGTTGACGACATGGTCGCGATACTCGAACTGCATCACCGAACTGGCAACCGATATGCCACGCTGTTTTTCAATTTCCATCCAGTCCGAAGTCGCATGGCGGCCGCTTTTTCTGGCTTTGACCGTGCCGGCAAGTTGAATTGCACCGGAAAACAGTAGCAATTTCTCAGTTAGCGTGGTTTTGCCGGCATCCGGATGCGAAATGATGCCGAAGGTGCGGCGACGCATCACTTCACGGGCAATCTGCCCGGCAGACACTGCGCGGATTACGGGTGCTGCAGCGTCAATGGCTTCAGTGCTTAGGGTTTCGGTAGTGGTGGTAGACATGTTGATGGCCTCAAAGGCGTAAAGCGGATGACATTGTTTATATCTAATGCCAGAGAAACTGCACCGCCGGCACCGGACTCCTGCCCGGACCGCGGGTCCGGTAACGCAAGAGCGCACCGGCAAGGACTTGAGTTCTGCACTGATGCTGCGTATCGCCCAAGAAAGATACGCATCGGGGCCGACACTGAATTACCAATAAAACAGGGAGTATAAGAAATTTTATGCAATTTACCGCATATATTCATTGCGAAAATAAATATACTCAATGAAAACTGAAACCTTGCAAGGTGCCGGCGCTTAGCCCTGCAGAAGAAGCAGTATTTCCTTCAATTCCGTGCGGACGCTGATCAATTTCTGATCAGTCATCAGGTTCGAGTCAGTTTCGGCACTCTCCGGGTTTGCTGCATTATCAACGCCTATTTCACGGCCGCCGAGCTTGTTGCGAGCACCATTGATGGTAAATCCCTGCTCGTACAATAATTCGCGGATACGTCGGATCAGCAATACTTCATGGTGCTGATAATAGCGTCGGTTGCCGCGGCGCTTGACTGGCTTTAGCTGGGTAAATTCCTGCTCCCAATACCGCAAAACATGCGGCTTGACGCCGCACAACTCACCAACTTCACCGATAGTGAAATAGCGTTTTGCCGGAATCGGAGGCAAAACGATCTGCTCCTGCTTATTGATTCGATCATTCATGAGTGATCTCAGGCGACGCGAGAGGAAGGCTTGGCGTTGACATCATCCACCATGCCCTTGAGTTTTTGGCTTGCATGGAAAGTCACGACGCGCCGCGCGGTAATCGGAATTTCTTCACCTGTCTTCGGGTTGCGCCCTGGCCTTTGCGGCTTGTCTCTGAGCTGAAAATTGCCGAATCCCGACAGTTTGACAGATTCGCCGCGCTCAAGGGCATTACGTATTTCATCAAAAAAAGTCTCTACCATGTCCTTTGCTTCGCGCTTGTTCAGACCGACCTGCTCAAAGAGAAGCTCTGCCAGTTCTGCCTTGGTCAGCGTTGGCAAACTCTTCTCGGCCTGGGAGCGCGCTCTTGCTTCACGCATTGCCCGATTAAGATCGGCATCCAGAACGGACTCAAGTTCGGCAGGATTCACGTCATTCATTTCAGTTCTTCTCACCTGACATTACGCGCGCAATTTTGCATCATGTTTCTCTTTAGCCGCTGCCACAAAAGTCGTCATTGCTGCATCAATACGATCATCCTGCAGGGTCGATTGAGTATCTTGCAAGGTAAACCGGAAGGCAAGGCTTTTCTCGTCGCTCGCCAATCCCTTGCCACGATATTCATCAAATAAAACAATGGCTTGTGCAATCTTGCAGTTCCCGTCTGCAGCTCTTTTCGCATAGAATACGTCCAGAATATCCTGTACCGCAACGCTATTCTTTACCACCAGCGCCAAATCCCTTGTGACCGCAGGAAACTTGGAGATTTCAGAATATATAGGCAATTTTCGCAACTGTAAAACATCGGCATCGAGTTCAAAAACGACCGGGGCTAACGGCAATTCATATTTTTGCTGCCAGCGCGGATGCAATTCACCCAGATGACCGACAACCTTGCCGTCGAGTTCAATGCGCGCGCAACGTCCAGGATGCAACGCCGGATGTTCCCCCTTGACAAAACGCACGACCAGCGGTGCCAGCAAAGATTCCAGATCCGACTTGAGATCAAAATAATCCACATTGCGCGATGACTGGCCCCATTGTTCATCAACTACCGGGCCATAAGCCAGGGCGGTTACCCGTTTTGGCTGTTCATAACCGGCCACGCTCAAGCCGCCATCTTGCACTGCCGAATTACGTAAAAATACTGCGCTGATCTCAAATACGCGCACCCGATCCATTTTACGATTCAGGTTATACCGCACGTTTGCAATCAAACTGGGAATGAGCGACGAGCGCATTACACTCAACTGGCTTGCAATCGGATTCTGCAGTCGGATCGGTGCTGAGTTATCCGAAAAATCGCGCTCCCAGCCTTCCTCAACAAAACTGAAATTGACGACTTCCTGATAATCCAGATCGGCCAATTGCCTGCGTATGGTAAATAACGACCTTGTATCCTCCGGTGCAATCAACATCAAATTTGGTGCAACCGGGGGCAGGGCGGGGATATTTTCGAACCCGTACACGCGCACGATTTCCTCAATCAGATCCTCCTCGATTTCAATATCGAAACGATAGGATGGCGGCGTCACGATGAAAACCGTGCCATCAACAGAGGATTCACGCGTAAATGCAAGTTTCAGTCGCGTGAAGATATCTGCAATCTGATCATCTGAAATCGCAATGCCGATGATCTTCGCTGCACGAGTTGCGCGCAACCGCACCGGTTGACGCAATGGCAGATTAACAACATGATCATCAATCGGACCGACTGCCGTTTGATCTTTGTCTCCGCATATCTCGACGATTAGGGCCGTAATACGTTCGATGTGCTCGACTGTAGTTGCGAAATCAACACCGCGCTCGAAACGGTGTGCGGCATCCGTTGAAAAGTTATAGCGACGCGCCCTCCCCTGTATCGCCTGCGGCCACCAAAATGCTGCTTCCAGATAGATATCTCGGGTGTCCAGAGAAACGGCTGTGGAATCTCCCCCCATGATGCCTGCCAGCGATTCGATTTCCGCATCATCGGCAATCACGCCCACCCACTCATCGATGGCAACCGTATTGCCGTTAAGGAGTTTCAGCGATTCGCCTTGGCGCCCCCAGCGCACATGCAAACCGCCGTGAATCTTGTCAAGATCGAATACATGGGTAGGGCGCCCAAGTTCAAGCATCACGTAATTTGAAATATCGACCAGCGCTGAAATTGGCCGTTGACCGCTACGCTCCAAGCGCTGCTTCATCCAGTCCGGTGTCTGCGCCCGGGCATTCAAGCCGCGAATGATGCGGCCAGTAAACCTGCCGCACAGATCCGGCGCAGATACTGTCACAGACAATGTATCCTGCATGGTTACCGCGACTGGGTCGATAACCGGCATACTAAGCGCAGTACCTGTTAACGCAGAAACTTCACGAGCCACGCCCAACACAGACAGGCAGTCAGCTTTGTTCGGTGTGAGCTTAATAGTAAACTTAAGATCATCAAGATCATAATATCCGCGGAAATCTTGTCCCACCGTGGCAGTTTGCGGCAATTCGAGTAACCCGCTCTGGTCATCGGAAAGTTTCAATTCGCGCGCTGAACACAGCATCCCTTGGGATTCGACTCCGCGCAGTTGGCCGACTTTAATCTCGAACGGCTTGCCATTCTCGTCAGGAGGCAACATGGCGCCCGCCATTGCGCAAGGCACCTTCATGCCGGAACGAACATTCGGCGCGCCACACACTATGTTCAAAATTGTTCCGCCGCCCACATCCACCTTGCATACATTGAGGCGATCCGCATTCGGATGCTTGACAACTTCAAGGACTTCCCCGACAACCACATGCGAGAAGGGAGGGGCGACAGCTTCAACCTCTTCCACTTCCAAACCGGACATCGTGAGTAAATGCGCCAATTCATCCGAAGTCATCTTCGGATTTACCATCGTGCGGAGCCAGCTTTCGGAGAATTGCATAGTTCGACCGTAAAAATGTACGATACAAGGACTATTCCATAGCGAAATTGGAACTGGAATCGTCCGGTGTATTTAGTTAAATTGTTTGAGAAAACGTAAGTCGCCTTCGTAAAACAGGCGCAAATCGTTTATGCCGTAACGCAACATGGTTAACCGTTCCAGGCCAGAACCAAACGCAAAACCAATGAATTTCTCAGAATCAAGTCCCATGTTGCGCACTACCGTCGGATGCACTTGACCTGAGCCTGAAACTTCTAGCCAGCGCCCTTTCAGTGGACCGCTACCGAAGGCAATATCGATTTCGGCTGAAGGCTCGGTAAATGGAAAATACGACGGCCGAAAACGCACCTGCAAATCGTCGGTTTCAAAGAATGCCTTGACGAAATTCAGATATACGCCTTTCAGGTCAGCAAAACTAATATCTTCAGCAATCCATAACCCCTCAACCTGATGGAACATCGGCGAATGCGTCGCATCGCTATCAACCCGATAAGTGCGGCCGGGTGCAATGACCTTGATCGGCGGCTTGTGCATGCGCGCATAACGCACTTGCATTGGACTCGTATGCGTGCGCAGCAGCAACGGCTTGCCGTCTGTATCATTGCCCTCGATATAAAATGTATCCTGCATTGAGCGCGCCGGATGATTTTCAGGGCTGTTCAGTGCCGTGAAATTGGTCCAGTCCGTCTCTATTTCCGGTCCATCGGCGACGTCAAAACCAATCGAGCGAAAAATTTGCTCAACACGCTCCCAGGAACGCATAACAGGATGGATTCCGCCCATTCCACGCCCACGGCCCGGCATAGACACATCGATGGCTTCGGCATTCAAGCGCTCCTGCATCTGCGCCTCTGCAAGTGCATCGCGCCGCGCATTCAACTCTTTTTCAATTTGTGTTTTGGCAGCATTAATGACAGCGCCTTGTGCCTTACGCTCATCTGGAGCAAGTTTGCCCAAGCCCTTCATCAGCTCGGTAATTTGCCCCGTTTTACCGAGATATTTTGCTTTGGCGTTTTCCAATGCTGCAGCATCTGCCGCATTAGAAAAATCTGCTTGTGCCTGGTCTACCAGTTGTTCTAGGGAATTCATGCGGTTTTCCCGCTCCAAAAAAAGAAGCCGAAAATGAAACGGGGCACAGGTAACTTACCTCTGCCCCGCTAATTATTGCAGCGTCACTCTCAAGTGACATCTGCACCTCACTGCATTATGCGGCGAGATTGGCTTTCACTTGATTGACGATAGCAGCAAACGCAGCCTTGTCCATTACAGCCATATCAGCCAGCACCTTGCGATCCAATTCAATCGATGCCTTCTTCAGACCGTTCATGAATACGCTGTAGGTTACGCCATGCTCACGAGAAGCGGCATTGATACGTGCAATCCACAAAGCACGGAAAACACGTTTCTTGTTGCGACGATCACGATACGCATATTGACCAGCACGCATGACGGCTTGCTTGGCAACACGATAAACTTTACTACGGCGACCACGATAGCCCTTGGCTTGATCGAGGACTTTCTTATGACGGGCCCGTGCTGTGACCCCACGTTTTACTCTGGGCATAGTAGCTCCTTAAATTGAGTGTGAGGTTAAGCGTTCGGCATCATGCGCATTACGGATACCAGATTATCATCATGGACTCCCATAATTCCGCGCAATTGACGTTTGTTTTTAGTTCGTTTTTTTGGTTCAGGATATGACGCTTGAATGCATGACCGCATTTAACCGTTCCACCTGGACGCACACGAAAGCGCTTTTTCGCGGCACTCTTCGTTTTCATTTTAGGCATAGCTACATCTGTCTCTTGGACAGCTCCATTTTTAACATGATTGCAGGTGGCAACTATTTCGTTACGCTTGGATGCCTGCTCTCACTTGTTTTGCTGCAAACCGGAATTCACAGCCATCATTTCAAGCACTTACAGCACTCGAAAGAAAATTATTTTTTCTTCTTTGGCGCCAGCACCATAATCATCTGGCGCCCTTCCATTTTAGGAAACTGCTCAACCTGACCGTATGGCTCCAAGTCAGCCTTTAATCGCTCCAACATACGAAAACCGATGTCTTGATGCGCCATTTCACGACCACGAAAACGCAAAGTAATTTTTGTCTTATCGCCGTCATCAAGAAATTTGACAAGATTTCTCAGCTTGATGTTGTAGTCGCCATCATCCGTGCCCGGTCGAAACTTCACCTCTTTTATCAGGATAACTTTTTGCTTCAGCTTTGCTTCGTGAGCTTTTTTTTGCTCCTGATATTTGAACTTACCATAGTCCATCAGGCGGCATACAGGAGGCTGAGCAGTCGGCGCAATCTCCACCAAATCCACATTTGCCTCTTCAGCCATACGAAAGGCTTCGGCCAAAGTAACAATCCCAACGGGCTCGTTCTCGACACCACTCAAACGCACTTCAGGTGCGGTAATCTCGCCATTAATGCGATGCGACTTATCAGTAGCTATTGCAGTTTCCTTTAAATATCAAATAATTCAGCTTTTCAGCTACGCTGAAGGCAATAACTCAAGATTTGGAATCGATTGCATCATTCAACCGATTTACCAACTCATGCATTGACATTACACCTTGGTCAATATTGCCACGCGCACGTACAGCCACCATATTGCCATCACGTTCTTTATCACCCACAACAACGATGTATGGCACCTTCTGAACAGAATGCTCGCGTATTTTATAGGTAATCTTCTCATTGCGCAAATCAGCGCGAACCCTAAATCCTTGTTTTTTCAGCCCTTGCACAACGGTTTGCGCATATTCGGCTTGCGCATCAGAGATATTAAGCACAATCACCTGCTCTGGCGCCAACCATAATGGCAAGGCGCCCGCATGGTTTTCTATTAACATCCCTATGAATCGTTCCAGAGAGCCCAGGATAGCCCGATGCAACATCACAGGTATTCTGCGGGCATTATCCTCCGCCACATATTCAGCCCCCAGGCGTACAGGCATGGAAAAATCAACTTGCATTGTTCCACATTGCCAGGCCCGACCAATGGCATCCTTCAATGTGTATTCAATTTTTGGACCGTAAAAAGCACCTTCTCCTGGCGATATTTCGTACTGACATCCAGAACGGGTGAGAGACTCAATCAATGCATTTTCAGCCTTATCCCACAATTCATCAGCCCCGACACGCTTTTCAGGTCTTGTCGCAACTTTATAAATTATTTCTTTAAATCCAAAATCGGCATATACCTTTTGCAAGAGAGCGGTATAAGCAACGCACTCATTCAATATTTGGTCTTCCGTACAAAAAATATGACCATCATCCTGCGTGAAGCCGCGCACGCGCATCATGCCGTGTAATGAGCCAGATGGCTCATTACGATGACATTGGCCAAATTCGCCATAACGCAAAGGCAAATCACGATACGAACGCAAGTCCGACCGAAATATCTGCACATGGCCAGGGCAATTCATGGGCTTTAACGCGTACGAGCGATTTTCCGACTCAGTGGTGAACATATTCTCTTTATAGTTCTCCCAGTGACCGGATTTTTCCCACAAACTGCGGTCGAGGATTTGCGGCGCCTTGACCTCCTGATAACCATTATCCTGATACACCTTGCGCATATACTGCTCAACCTGCTGCCACACAGTCCAACCTTTCGGATGCCAAAAGATCAGCCCTGGCGCCTCATCCTGAAAATGAAACAAGTCCAGTGCACGCCCCAATTTACGATGGTCGCGCTTTTCAGCCTCGTCAAGCATGCGCAAGTAGGCATCCTGCTCTTCTTTCTTAACCCATGCAGTCCCGTAGATACGTTGCAGCATCTCGTTCTTGGAATCCCCGCGCCAGTACGCGCCGGCAAGTTTCATCAACTTAAAAACCTTCAGTTTGCCGGTAGTCGGCACATGCGGACCACGACATAAATCGGTAAATCCCCCCTCCGTATACAACGACACATCCTGATCTTGCGGAATTGATTCGATAATTTCAGCCTTGTATGATTCGCCTACCGACTTAAAGTAAGCAACAGCCTCATCACGGGGCAAAACCTTGCGCGTAACCGGCTCATCCCTTTTGGCCAATTCGACCATTTTCTTTTCAATTGCCGCTAAATCATCGGGAGTAAACGGACGCTTATAGGAGAAATCATAGAAAAACCCATTCTCAATTACCGGACCGATAGTCACCTGCGCATCCGGAAATAACTCCTTGACTGCATATGCCAGTAAATGGGCTGTCGAATGACGGATAACGTCAAGTGCATCCACATCCTTGTCGGTAATAATAGCCAAATCGACATCACTCGCAATCAGATGCGAGGTATCCACAAGACGCCCATCGATCTTGCCAGCCAATGCAGACTTTGCGAGTCCAGGACCGATACTTGAGGCGACCTGAGCGACCGTTACCGGCGCATCAAATTGGCGCTGAGAACCATCGGGAAGTCGGATTGAAATCATTTTATTCTCCAAGTCAGCAAGAAAATGATGCCAACGCTAGATTGCCAAATTATCAAACAAAGAAATATAGGCGCAAAAAAGCGCGGGCTAGCCGCGCTTTTCAATTCTCACAGATGAAAACTTAGCTTACCACTTACAAGAATTTTCAGCCACTTGCAATCCAGTAAAAAAATCCCATTTCCGCAGAACGATACCAATTATTCGTTGGTAGGCACGATTGGACTCGAACCAACGACCCCTACCATGTCAAGGTAGTGCTCTAACCAGCTGAGCTACGCGCCTAAAAACGTAATTATAGCAGAGTAATTATTTATTTTGCCAGCCCTTTCTTCACATACAAAGCAACTGCATCCAACAACCACCCATTGAAGCTGATGAGATGAAACTCAGACTCCATCGTTAAAGTCGGCGACGTTGAAAATTCTTCGAAAATCAAAATCAACCAATGCGACCAAAGCTGATTGGCTAAGTGGATTCAGGTTCTGCTGGCGCAAGCGGCTGATCCAAAAATGTCTGAATGCCTGCATTGACAGTACCATGATGCGGGTCCATGCCTGTGCCGCTGAAACAGCGGCGAGTAATGCGACGGATAAAACACTGGTCCGCTCTCGCGGCACCGGACAAAAAGTAGTATTCATGCCGGATTTCGCGCATCAATGATCACCGATGCCCACCGAGGAAGCCCGACAATACAATAACGCAGTAAAAAAGCGGGAAGGGTCCGCCGCATTAGGGCGTGTTGACATATAAAACGCTGTTAACTTTTTCCAAATTGTGTTTACATTCTGGATTTTAAAGAATGCATGCATGTTTCGACTGATGTTACGAGACGATCAATGGGAACGACTAGCGCCGTTAGTGCGTGGCAAAGCGGGCGATAGAGGGCGTAGCGGCATCGATAATCGGTTCTTTATTGATGCCGTATTGTGGATAGCCTGCACGGGGAGTCCGTGGCGCGACTTACCAAGCGAATTTGGGAATTGGAACAGCATCTATGTGCGATTTGCACGGTGGTCGAACAAAGATGTGTGGCAAGCCATTTTTGCTGTGTTGCGTGAGGATGCTGATGTTGAGAGTCTCTATAGATAGCACCGTCATCCGTGCGCATCAGCATGCTGCAGGTGCTGCAAAAAAAGGTGAGCAAGCGCTTGGCCGTTCTCGCGGTGGGTTCGGCACTAAAATCCATGCCTGCGTTGAAGGACTAGGGCAGTTAGCGCGGTTTGTGCTGACCGGTGGGCAAGTGCATGATTCAACCCAAGCAGAAACTTTATTGAAAGAGATTGAGCCGCAGGCGGTATTGGCTGATAAAGCTTATGACACGAATGCGCTGCTTGACTGTATTGCCGGTAAAAATGCCAAGGCGGTTATTCCGCCAAAAACAAACTGGAAGGAACAAAGAGAATTCGACCAACATCAGTACCGAAACCGTAATTTAGTGGAACGATTCTTTGCTCATATCAAGCAATTTAGGCGCATCGCTACGCGTTACGACAAACGCGCTTCGCGCTTTGCTTTATTCGTAGCGCTCGCGGCTTCGGCACTTTGGTTGAAATAAATGTCAACACGCCCTAGACAATGCGACAGAAAATAGCATGATGCAAGGCAACTACGAACAGCAATTTGGATTATTTAGCAAGAGGTACTAAAGAAATGATATTACTCGCCTCATTCGAAATTTCATCTTGGATGCGCTCAATCTCAACAAGCAGATTGAGTAATTTCTCTAGCCACGGGTAGCGAGCGTAACGCTGTGTCTTGTTGCGTTCCGCTAGTTCAGCAATGAATTGCGCGGTTAGAACACGGGGATGTGTATTGCTGCAAACACCACCATAATGCTGCGCACGCTTGCCAAGATAAGCCAAAGCGCACATTCGCTCGTATTTGATAACACTTCCAAAATAATCGGCTATATCTTTGTCAGACGGAAGTCTTGTGATGTGCTGCTGATAAGCGTGCCAATCACCCTCCTTGATTTCAATAACAACCAATTCGGAATCATTTTTAGAAGCTGTCGCACTTGGCTCTATTAACGCTGACATATAACCTCCGTCGTTGCGCTGTTTGGCACCTGCCAGTTCCGTTCACGCCACCCTGGATTAGCAGTTTGACCTTTGCGTACAGTTAATCCTATAGGAAGCCTTAATTTTTTCCAGCCTCAGCCCCCATATTCGCTAGAAAATCGTTATTTTTTTGCCCGTATATAGATTTTTCGCAATAATTCAACCCCTTCTCCTTCAGAAGCAGGAAGTGGACGAGCCGTTATTGCTTGTTCAGCGCTGCTTCAAAATATCCAGAACGCGATAGACTCGGCAGGTGCGAAGATGAGTGAAATTTGATCCAA
>NZ_AVCC01000061.1 GCF_000622895.1 Herminiimonas sp. CN | reverse complement strand
TCGTCGTTTTTTTTGCCATATGAACAAGCGATCAACTCTGCTTGGCAACCACATGCGTTCCCGACAAGGTTGACGGCGACGTCTGCAGCCACTTGCGAACACGCCCGGCATCCCCCAGACGCGATTGCTTGCCTTTGGAGTCGAGAAAAACCATCACCACCGGACGCCCCTCGATCTTAGCCTGCATCACCAGGCATCGGCCGGCTTCAGAGATGTAACCTGTCTTTTGCAAACCGATGTCCCACTCCGGATTCTTGACCAATCCATTGGAGGTCGAATATTGCAGCGCACGCCCGCCCGGTTCCACTATGTAACGGGTGTCGGTCGAATATTGGCGCACGATCGGATAGTTGTAGGCAGCGCTCACCAGTTTGGCCAAGTCACGCGCGCTGGCCACGTTCCGGCTCGACAGCCCGGTTGAATCGACATACACGGTATCGGTCATGCCAATCATCCGCGCTTTTTCGTTCATGCGTTTGACAAAATTCGACAAGCCGCCCGGATAGCTGCGCCCCAGCGCCGAAGCAGCCCGATTTTCCGAACTCATCAGCGCAATATGGAGCATATCGGTACGCGACAACTGAGCCCCCACCCTCAGACGGGAGCCGCTATTCCTTTCATAATCGACATCCTGACTCGTCACTTCCAGTATCTCGTTCATATCTTGCTGGGAATCAAGCACTACCAGCGCCGTCATCAATTTTGTAATGGATGCCATCGGTAATGCCACCCGCGAATTTTTGTCGAACAGAACCTCGGAAGTTGCCTGATCCATGACAAATGCAACATTCGACTTGAGATCAAGCGGGTCATGCGTGTGGTTCAATCCAGCCATGTCGCCAAACGTCGGCTTGGCCGGTATCACCTCCGCAACCGGCGCTGCCAATGCACGCTTATGTGCAGTTTTACGCTTGTGAATTGCGGCGCCATTTGTGTTTTTTCTTTTATGGTCGGCAATGACTCTTTTCCGCCCGCCATGGCTGGCGACGATTTTGGCTTTGGCCCCAACCGATTTATGGGCGCTGGCCTTCTTGGGCTGCGCCGCATCTGCTAAAACTTCTTTAGCCAGTGCTGCGGGTGCAGAAAACACAGCGAACACCATTGAAAAAAGCAAAGCTAATGCAGATTTAGGCATCACAAACCTCCCTATTTGGTGCAATTTTTATATATTGTTTCAGTTTAGCAAAATCGATAAAATCTGCAAGAAAATTAATTAGTTAGCGCATAACCTTGAACAGAATTCTCAATATTGTTGACAATAAACAAATCGATCCCCGCCAGCAACTGGCTCTTGAATTATTGCCCCATGAATTTGACGAAGCCTGCCACGGACTCACGCTCGGTCTACACGGTGTTTTCAACTTTGCCCATGCAACGTTGGTATGAGTTCGCGTGATTTCCAAAAACAGGCGATCCTTGGTGGCACTAGCCGGCACATATTTAGTGGGCGCCATGTTCTCGGGAATAAGCAAGAATAATAGAAAGATAGCGCCAATCGACAAGGTCCGAACTAACCACAACAGATCAACAATGTACTGCGGCATCCATTGTACAGCGATCAAAGCAGACTTCGCATGGTTGAAACCATGACGCTGCCAACCCAGATTAGCGGCTATCCGTCTACGATATGTGCGGTTTGTATGCGCTCCTTGATGTCCAAACCATTCGTCCCAAGAAGCATGATCGATCAGGGCACTTCACGGCGGCACGGCAAAGCGATGGGCAGCGCACGCCCCGACTGTTTATTCAATCAATGTATGCCAACGGGTACGCGATTAACCCGGCACTCCAGAAAATTCGGGATGTCAACACCGACCAACACTGGAAATGCGGTATCACCCACCAGGATTTTTCGTCCAGTGTGTGCAAAATGTACAACTTGCAAGTAGATGTAAAAAACAGGGTAGTCGGGGCGTGGCATGGATAGAGTGGCTATGTCCCTTATCCAACTCCTGCTAAATGTTGGATTTAGCCCGCAGCCGCAAGGTTCGCGGGTTTTTTTATGTGTGCCGATGGAAAGCCTACACGCTGCGGAAAATCCTACATAGCCGCCACATGACACAAGAATGCAAGCCTGAAATAAAAATCGCTGCAGACACAATCTTGTAACAATTTGATTTTATTTTTTGGTGTGGCAGGAGGGAATCGAACCCACGACCTACGGCTTAGAAGGCCGTTGCTCTATCCAACTGAGCTACTGCCACGATATGCGATGAACCTGCAACGAGTGCGCTCGAGAGATGCCCTGCGTTCAGCAGAGACTGGAAGATGAATCAGGCATTTTTTCAAAACAAAAAACTAAAGACGCAGCTAGTCGTTAAATGAAGCACAACGAAAGCCACTGACGCCCTACAAGTTGGAACGACTGAAGCGAATTTGGTGCCCGGAGCCGGAATCGAACCGGCACGCCCCTTTTCAGGTAAGCGGCGGATTTTAAGTCCGATGTGTCTACCAGTTTCACCACCCGGGCATGCAACCGCTATAAACAACTTGCTTAGAAAAAAAGCGCCTTCGGCGCTCTCTCTTTTTGATTCTGGAGGCGGGGACCGGAATCGAACCGGTCTAAACGGCTTTGCAGGCCGCTGCATAACCTCTTTGCTACCCCGCCATTCACTTTCAATTATCGCCGTCATACCGGACCGCGCTGAATTGTAACAGCAATTGAAAATCCAATTACAATATTTTTATCTTGGCATCAGCCGAAACTGACAGCCTAGGGCCAAACATCGAAGGCGGAATTATACTCGTTTTATCCATAATTCCAACATATTTGATTTGGCTTTATCATAGCAGCTATCCGCCCCCGACGACTGCGCTGCAAAAGCGTGTTGCGCTATGCAGTAACTCCCCCACCATATGAAATGGACAAAACATGATTCTCGAACTGGCTGATATCCGCATACAACCAGGCAAACAAACCGATTTCGATACAGCAATTCAACGCGGTATCGACCAGGTGATTTCAAAAGCAAAAGGCTTTAACGGATATAAAATAAACAGAGGAATCGAATCTCCGGAACGCTATGTACTGATGATTTTCTGGGACACTTTGGAAAATCATACGGTGGATTTCCGTGAATCAAATGCATTTCAAGAGTGGCGCAGCATTGTTGGCCCCTATTTCGCATCGCCGCCGGTAGTGGAGCATTTTAATTTGCTCAACAAATCCGAATAAGACAACACTCTGCCTGTCCCGCCTCAAGTCAAAGCACAGGCTACTGGTTTTTAAGCATGCTAAGTATGCAAAAAAACCGCATTTCGATATGAATGCGGTTTTTCGACTCAACAACGAGCTGCACCACCAATTTCAGTTCCCCGCAGAGCCCAAAAATAATGCTTTAATTCCAGCTGCCATCATTTCAACGGCAATTGCCGCCAACAGGAATCCAGACAAGCGTTCAATCACGCTGAGTGTTGTCTCCGACAGCCAATCGCCACCACGGCTGGCCAAACGAAAGCAGAGCCAGGTAGCGGTACCGACCAATACCGGCGGCGCAATGATGTGCAAAAGATCGCCCATGTGGTTAATTTTCGATGTCGCCATCACATAAGAAAGCGCTGCAGGACCGGCAAGCAATGGAATCGCAAGAGGAACGATCGAAGGGCTGGCAGCAGCCTTGGCGGACTCCGCAGGGGTATATTTGATTGATTCTTCCTTGGCAATTACCATTGCCAAGGCGACGACAAAAACAATGGCGCCGCCGCCCACCTGCATGGCCGCCAGAGATACCCCCATTAAGGAAAGAAAGTGCAGCCCGAACAAGCCGCCGACAAGAAGCGCGAAGCCGACGGTCAACCCCAGATGGCCGCTGAATTTTTTCTTACCCGCCAAATCCAGATTGGTGGTGGCAGAAATGAATAAGGGTACGGCCAATAGCGGATCCACCAAGGCAAGCAGCGTCAAGGTTTTCTTGAGTGTAAGTGCAAAATCCATATCGATTAGCGAACTTTCAATTTTAACGACGACACACTTCGGGTCTGAGGTCGGACATCCACGACTGATTACCTGTCGCGGACGTCTCGGACATCCGAAGCGAACTGGCCAGCGACGCAATGTAGAGCGCGCTTCACCTGCTTCGACCTGCAACGACAAATAAAGGATATGCCGAAAGCAGATAAGAACGCAAACCAATCCAATAGGAGACGGGGTTATCTGCTTCCGATGCGTCAGGCCAGCATGTTGCTTTCTACTCCTGCCAGATTTGCAGCCGCCCGCTGCGCTCATGCTGGATAAATAAAAAAAAGCCCGCAGACCTTGCGGCGCGGGCTAAATCCAATCTTTTTACGGAGTTGGAGGAGACAGAAACACTATACCGCATCGCAGCATATATCACTAATTTATTATTAAAATACTAGATATTCATATAATAGATAATGCAGTCTCGCGAGATTTACTCCCGCGAGATTCCGGCATCGATTGCAGTCGTATCCTGTCGTATCCTTCAGCTTCTGCACCTCAATATTCGAGCGCATGTCGAGTACGTCGTGCGTCTTGCATAGCGGCAGACGACAAAATCAAACTTCAAAGCCACGGCTGCAGCCAGGCCAACCCGGCCGAGGTGCCCGCGCGCGGCCGGTATTCGCAGCCGATCCAGCCGGAATAGCCGAGACTGTCGATCAGCGCGAACAAATACGGGTAATTGATCTCGCCCACATCCGGCTCGTGCCGCTCGGGCACGCCGGCGATCTGGAGATGGCCGATGCCGCCAGCGCCGCCCGGCTGGCGGGCCATGTCGCGCTGCAGCTTGACTGCCAAATCGCCTTCCGTGATCTGGCAGTGGTACAGGTCGAACTGCACCTGCAGGTTGTCGGCCGCCACCTCGGCGCAAATCGCCTGCGCCTCATCCTGCCGGTTCAGGAAAAAACCCGGCATATCGCGCGTATTGATCGGCTCGATCGTCACGGTCACGCCGTGCGCCGCCGCCAAGCGTGCCGCATACGCCAGATTTTCCAGATACACCGCACGGTGGCGGGCACGATCCTGCTCTGGCCGAATCAGGCCGGCCATCACGTGCAATTTCTTATTCCCCAGCAGCCGCGCAGTGTCGAGCGCAATGTCAATCGAACGCTTGAAGTCCTCTTCGCGCCCCGGCAGCGACGCCAGGCCGCGCTCGCCGCCGGCCCAGTCGCCGGGCGGCGCGTTGAACAACGCTTGCTCCAGACCGTTATCGGCCAGCAACTGGCGCAGGGTTTCGGCCGGATATTCGTACGGAAACAGGAATTCCACCGCCTTGAAGCCGTCCCGCGCCGCCGCCGCAAAGCGATCGACGAACGCATGTTCGGTGTACATCATGGAAAGATTGGCGGCGAAGCGGAGCATGGTGAATCCTGTAAAGACATCTGAGATCCATCGATGATAACGACCTGCGACACTTAGGACAATCCTGAACCCAGCATGAACGAGCGCTTCAGAGCAGGTTCAGGCATCGTTGCGCAGAATGCAGCCACGATCAGCGCAACGACGGCTCCGGGTTCGCAGCGCGAACCGATTCTCCACTTGCTCAGGCTCAAAACTCATGAAAACCATTCTTGCCGGCCTGCTGGCCATCGTCACCCTCGGCTGGGGCTGGGACCTGCTGTACGGCCCCGGCCCTTCCGGCAGCTCCGTGCTCTGGACCATGCGCCAGCAAGGCTTGTACCTGACCGGACTATATTCGATTGCACTGATGTCGCTATCGATGCTGCTGGCCACGCGGCCGGCCTGGCTGGAGCGACCGCTGGGCGGCATGGACCGCGTCTACCGGCTGCACAAATGGTCTGGCATTCTCGCCATCGGCTTTGCCGCGGCCCACTGGCTGCTCGAAATGTCGGACGATGTGCTCAAGGCCACCATCGGCCGCGCCGGCCGCTTGCCGAAGGAACATTACAGCGCCTGGTTCGATGCGCTGCGCCATTTCGGCAAGGACATGGGCGAATGGGCGATCTACGCGGCGCTGGCGATGCTGGTGCTGACGCTGTGGAAACGCTTCCCGTATCAAATCTGGCGCACTCTGCACCGGATCATGCCAGCCATCTACCTGACGCTGGCCTTTCACGCCGCCGTGCTGGCGCCGCCCGGCTACTGGCTGCAGCCGGTCGGCCTGCTGCTGGCGCTATTACTCACGGCCGGCGCGATTTCCAGCGCACTGTCGCTGACCGGACGCATCGGCCAGCGCCGGCAGGTAAGCGGAACCGTAGTCTCGGTCTGCAATAGTTTCACCGACATCACCGCAGTCCAATGCCGCCTCGCCCCCGGCTGGAAGGGGCATCGCCCCGGCCAGTTCGCCTTCGTCACCTTTAACCGCAGCGAAGGCGCGCATCCGTTCACGATTGCCAGCGCCGACCGCGGCGACCGCAACATCACGCTCCAGATCAAGGGCCTGGGCGACTATACCCGTGGCCTGGCGCAGCGGCTGCAACCCGGCCAGGCAGTCAGTGTCGAAGGGCCGTACGGACGGTTCGACCTGGCGCGCCGCAACCCGCAGGCACAGCAGATATGGATCGCCGGCGGCATCGGCATCACGCCCTTCCTGGCCTGGCTGGAATCGCTGCAAGACCAGTCGGACGCAGCGCCGGCGGCCGACCTGCACTACTGCACGCGCGACCGCGCCAGCGACAGCATGATCCCGAAACTGGAAGCGCTCTGCGCCGCCCTGCCCGGCATCCGCCTGCATGTACATGACGCCCGGCAGGGGCAACTGCTGACCTCCGAAAAACTCCACGCGTTGCATGCCGGCGCAAAACGTGCCGAAGTCTGGTTCTGCGGCCCGCAGGGGCTGGCAGATAGCATCAAGGAAGGTTTGCAACGCACCTTCCGAAGCCGGCTGCGGTTTCATCAAGAAGCCTTCGAAATGCGGTGAAGTACGGCGGCTGGCGCAAAATGCCCAGTGCACCAGCCGCAAACGCAAGCAAGCGCCATAGAGCGCACCGTCACGCATTCATCATTACCAAACCCTGTATTTTTCATACCCGCAATAAAAACATGCATGAAATAGCGTTATTTTTATGCATACCCCATGTAATTGTGCAATCAAACGGAATTGACCGATGCTGCGGGCTGATTTTCGGTATCATTGTTTCATGTCAATTTTTCACAGCATGAAGTTCCGTCTGATCGCACTCGGCGTATTGCTGATCGTGGGCGGCGTCTTGTTGCGCCTGCTGGTTGCGCTGCCGTTTGCGCAAGGGCTCTTGCATGACTTGGTGGCGGCGCAGCAATTGTCGATTGCAACTTATGTTGCGCGCGACATCGATCACAGCATCCAAGTGCGCCGGGCGCTGATCGGCGAACTGGCAGCAGCGCTGCCGCCGGCGCTGCTGTCGCAGCCCGAGAAACTGGCGCTTTGGGTTGCCGAACGGCAGCGCGTGAATCCCTTGTTTAACAGCGGCCTGCTGGTGCTGCGACCGGACGGCAGCCACCCGCTGGTGCAATATCCGGTGGTGGCCGGGCGCAACAAACTGACCTATACAGATTCCGACTGGTTCCAGGCCGCACTGCGGGCCGATGCGCCGGTAATGAGCAGGCCGCAGCGCGGCCGCGCCAACGGCGCGCCGATCCTGATCATGGCGGCGCCGGTACGCAATGCCGCCAGAGAGGTGGTGGCTGTAGTAGTGGGAGTAGTCGCACTGGATGCGCCCGGCTTTCTCGATCGATTGCAAACGACCCGGCTCGGCGCCGGCGGCGGCTTCCTTCTGATTTCACCGGCCGACAAACTGTTCGTCGGTGCCAGCGACCCGGCCATGATATTCAGGCCGACCCCGGCCCCCGGCCTGAATCTGCTGCACGATCGGGCCATGGCCGGCTTTCGCGGCACCGGCATCACACGCACTCCCAAAGGCGTCGAGGAATTGTCGGCCATGGTGACGGTGCCCAGCACCGGCTGGTTTGTCGTCGCGCGCACGCCTACTGCGGAGATATTCCGTCCGATTGCAGCGATGCGCGGTCTTATCCTGAATGGCACCCTGGCGAGTCTGGCCGTAATGATTGCGGTATTGCTGCTGCTGTTGCCGCACATATTACGCCCGTTGACGGCGGCGGCACGCTCGATGCGCGAGATGGCCGATGGCAGTCGCCCACTGGTGCCGCTGCCGGTCAAGTGCCGCGACGAGGTCGGCGACCTGGTGCGCGGCTTTAATTCCCTGATAGCGCGGCTGCACGAAAAGGAAACCGCACTCAAGGCCAGCGAGGCGCGGCTGGACTTCATGGCGCATCATGACCCGCTCACCGGCTTATGCAACCGCGCCATGCTGGACGATCGCCTGCACCAGGCGCTGGCGCGTGCCGAACGCGACGGTTCGCATTTCGCCCTGCTGTTTTGCGATCTCGATAATTTCAAGCCGGTCAACGATCAGTTCGGGCACAAGGCCGGCGACGCCGTCCTGCGCCAGGTCGCCGCGCGCTTGCTGGACGGGCGGCGCGGCACCGATACCGTGGCGCGTTTTGGCGGCGACGAGTTTGTCGTCCTGCTGACCGATCTCCACGATGTCCGTAGCGTGGCGGTTAGCGTCGCGCAGCAATTGCTGGCGGCGATCGGTGCACCGTTTGAGATCGACGGCAAAACATTTACGCTCGGCGTCTCGATCGGCATTGCGCCGCATGAAGGCGCCAGCATTTCAGCTGCACAACTGATGTCGCAGGCCGATTGCGCCATGTATGAAGCCAAACGGGCCGGCAAAAACAAGGTTCAGGTTTTCGACCGGGAGTCGGAACCCTTGAACATGCAACGTGCGTAAGGTGCCCGACTCCCGGGCCGCTGCGGCAAACGAACATGGCAGCAATCGCGCAGCAAGTTCCTGATAACGTCTTCATCGCAGACTCCCGGTTGTTAGCACGCGTTTGGCTTCCATCTGCATCACGGATTTCTTCCTGGGCCGGGTTACAACAGAAAATTTGATGCTCCTCAAGGAAATCCAACCCTTGTGGGCGACAATCATCGTGACTGCCTCTGATTGGGGGAGATATGCAGCGTGTGCGCTCCATCCTGCTGGCAGCGCTGCTGCTGATCACGGGAATGGCTCCGGCAAAGGATCAAAATGCGATGGGACTGACCTTGACTTCACCGGCCTTCAGCGCCGGCGGCGATATTCCGGTGATCCATACCTGCGACGGCAGCGACGTTTCGCCGCCGCTGTCGTGGTCGGGCCTGCCGCCCGGCACGAAAAGTCTGGCCCTGATCGTCGACGATCCCGATGCGCCCGATCCGGCCGCGCCGCAGAGAACCTGGGTGCACTGGGTTCTGTATAACATTCCGCCGAACGCATCCGGCCTGGCGCAAGGAGTGGCGCCGCACGCATTGCCGGCAGGAGCGCGCGAAGGCTTGAACGACTGGCAGCGCAGCGGCTACGGCGGTCCCTGCCCGCCAATCGGCAGCCATCGCTACTTTCACAAGCTGTACGCGCTGGATACCATTCTGCCCGGGAGCGGCAAGCCGACCAAGCGCGCACTGGAAAGCGCAATGCGGGGGCACGTCATCGCACAAACCGAACTGATCGGCCTGTACCGGCGCAAATAAGCATGGCCGAAGTGCGCGGCATGCTGGACGGAAATATCCAGCGGAAAGCAAGATCATGGCGACCGCCCAGTTTCGTTTTTACGCAGAACTCAATGCGTTTCTGAAGCAGCCTTGCCGTCAGCAATGGTGCCGCCGCGCATGCCCGAAGGGTGCAACGGTAAAGAACATGGTGGAAGCGTTCGGCGTGCCGCATACGGAAATCGACCTGATTCTGATTAATGGGGAATCGGTCGGTTTTTCTCACCAATTGCAGGAAGGCGAACGGATCAGCGTTTATCCGCACTTTTCCTCACTCGACATCAGCGCACTCACGCACTTGCCGCTGCGGCCTTTCCGTGGCGAGAAATTCATCGCCGATGCCCATTTGGGCTGGCTCGCGAAGCATTTGCGGATGCTGGGCTTCGACGTTTTGTACCGCAACAGTTACAGCGATGCGGAAGTTGCCCGCATCGCAGCAGACGAAGAACGCATCGTGCTGACCCGCGACCGCGACCTTCTGATGCATAAGGCGATTGTGCGCGGCTGCTATCTGCATGCAGTTACAGGCAGCGCGCAGAGGGACGAAGTGCTGGCGCGTTTCGACCTGCTGGGCGCGATGCGGCCATTTTGCCGCTGCCTGAACTGCAATACCCTGATTCGCGAGGTGGATAAAAAGACCGTGGCGCATCGGGTGCCGCTACGCATTCGACAGCGCCATGAGCGCTTTTGGGAGTGCGGAAAATGCGGGCAAGTCTATTGGAGCGGCTCCCACGTGGTTCGCATGGAGAGTCAGATCAGGCAGATTCTGGACAACGCGGAACTGGCGCGAAAGTTAGCACTGAGAAACCAGAGCCTGCCGCAATAACCTCGCATCGAGGCTGCCAAGCGTCAATAAAAACAATGGGTATATTGATTTTTACTATTGTTTTCGCATACCTTTACTGCGTCATGTAAAAATACAACGCACAGTATAAATTAAATCATTGCTGGCGCAAAAAACAACGCCGCTTCACGTCCGATGCGTGAAGCGGCGTTGCCAGGCATTTTCAGTAAAACATATGCTTTTTCGGCCTTCGCCGGGCTGCTGCTGCGGCAATGCTGCAAATTACCGGCTCATTTGCGCATCCGGCAGCACAACATTCACATCCAGCACTTCCATGTCGCCCTGGCGGTCGAGTGAAATCTGGATGTCCTCCGCATTGACTCTGGTGTATTTGGAGATAACCTCGATCAGCTCTTTGTGCAGCGCCGGCAGGAAATCGTAGCCGTCGCGGCCGCTGCGTTCGCGGGCGATGATGATCTGCAGCCGTTCCTTGGCGGCAGACGCGCTTTTCGGTTTCTCCTTGAACAAAAATGAGAGCAGCGCCATGTCACTTGCCTCCAAAGATGCGTTTGAATATCCCCGGCTTTTCGTAGGTGGTGAAGCGCAGCGGCACTTCCTCGCCCAGAAAGCGCGATACCAGGTCTTCGTAGGCGTCGGCCACGTCGCTGCCCTTCAGGTGGATCGCCGGATTGCCCTGGTTCGATGCATGCAGCACCGATTCCGACTCCGGAATGATGCCCACCAGCGGAATGCGCAGGATTTCCTGTACATCGCCGTAAGACAGCATTTCGCCGGCCTCGACCCGCTTGGGCGAGTAGCGGGTGATCAGCAGATGTTCCTTGACCGGCTCGCCGCCATCCAGCGCGCGGCGCGATTTGGCCTGAATGATGCCCAGAATCCGGTCCGAATCCCGCACCGACGACACTTCGGGATTGGTGACCACGATGGCTTCATCGGCAAAGGTCAGCGCCATCAGCGCGCCGTGCTCGATGCCGGCCGGCGAATCGCAGATGATGTAATCGAAATCCATTTTTGCCAGATCCTGCAGCACCCGCTCGACACCCTCTTCCGACAGCGCATCCTTGTCGCGCGTCTGCGAGGCCGGCAGGATGAACAGGTTGTCGCAATGCTTGTCCTTGATCAGCGCCTGGTTCAGCGTCGCCTCCTGGTTGATGACATTGATCAGGTCGTACACCACGCGCCGCTCGCAGCCCATGATCAGGTCGAGGTTGCGCAGGCCGACATCGAAATCCAATACTGCGGTCTTGTGACCGCGCATTGCAAGGCCGGAAGAAAAACTGGCGCTGGAGGTGGTCTTGCCGACACCGCCCTTGCCGGAGGTCACAACAATGATTTTTGCCACAAAAAGACTCCTTCAAAATACGAAATTTGGAATACGGGTCAGGAACGCGACGCCGGATTGAGCGCAACGATCTCGATTTTGTCGCCGACCAGTCGCACTTGCGCGGGGTGCTGCCCCAAGTCTTGGGGGAAACCGTTTTCAAAAGTACGGTAGATGCCGGCAATCGACACCAGTTCGGGCTCCATCACCATGGCAAAAATCCTGGCATCGGGATTGCCGCTGGCGCCGGCCAGCGCGCGACCGCGCAACGGCGCATAGATATGGATGCTGCCGTCTGCAATCACTTCGGCGCCGTTGTTGACTACTGCGGTAATGATCAGATCGGCGCCGCGCGCATAAATGCGCTGGCCGGCGCGCACCGGCGTATCGACGATCATGGCTGCCATTGCCGCTGTCGGCGCGACCGGCGCTTCCGGCTTTGCTGGTTCTGCCATCATTTCGATAGCTGGCGCGCTTGCCACGGCCCCGGCGCGCGGCGTGGTCACCGCATCGATGCTCATGCCATGCGCCTTGATGTCGCTGTGCAATTCGGCCGGGGCATTGCGCACCGCCATCGGATTCAGGTGATGCGATTTCAGCAAGTCGGTCAGAGCTGCCCAGTCCAGTGCCGCAGCGGCCGGATCGAGTGCGCCGACATCGATCACGGCAATTTCATCGTCGAAAAAATCCGGCGCACCGCCGGTCATCTCATCCAGCGCCGCCGCCAGCACCGGCAGTTCTGCAATGTGCAGAATGACTGAGACCGCAACCACGGTGGATATCTTGATTTCAATCGGCTTCTTGGTTTTGCTATTTTGCATAAAAACGAAAATATTATTATCATTAAAGCAATAAAATCCCATGGATATCGGGCCATGAGGCTTTATCGCAATACACAGGGAATTCGATACGTGGTTATCCGGCAAATACGAAACGTGCTTCAAGCGCTGTGCCTGACGACAATATAACGATGAAACCCCGATTTGGATAGCCAGATGACCGCAAAAGCGCCTGATCTGCCAGCTTTCTGCAGATCAGACATGAAATCGGCTCCGGGGCACGGCTGGAGATTGGGCTACAAGGGGACAGCTGCGGGCTCAAGCGTCGGCGCGTCCTTTTCCGGCCACGCCCTTATCCCTCGATCAGAACCGAACACAGCATCGAATGGAAAGTACGAATTTTATGCGCAAGGTGATAACTGGCCGTTCCCATATATTCCCTGGATATGGCGCGCACCACCCACTTCGAAATCCACTCGATCACATTTTTCGTTTCCTGATGACTGAATCGTTCGCAATCGGTGCAGAATTTTTCCAGCTGCGCGTATTCGCGGGCGATCGCTGCTGCCGCAGCCTTCAGCGCGCCTAGTGCATTGATTATTTCCTGATTGCGCGAGCGTTTCGATTCGAGCACACGGGTGGCCCGCTCCAGATAGCTTAACGCCATCCGGGCCGACAGCTGGAAACCATAATCATTCATCGATATCGTGGCAAGCCGATGCGTCTCCTCGGTGATGAAAGAGGCGATTTCGTCATGATCCTGTGGCATTTGATGCTGCATGTCCGGCATCCCAGTCGATGGTTTGCGTCAGCGGCAACATGCGTCGCCGCGCCATTTGCGTCTCTTTTCAGGCAGAAAAATTAGACTGGCAATCGCCGAATTAGTTTTATCGGCTTGCGGGCCGCGCAGCACGCCCGCAGCACGCCATTCAACGCTGCATCGCCTCCCATACCTTCTGCAGCCGCTTGGCCGACACCGGCATCGGCGTGCGCAGCTCCTGCGCATACAGCGAAACCCGCAACTCCTCCAGCAGCCAGCGGAATTCGGTCATTTTCGGATCATCGCGCCGCTCTTTCAGCGCGCGCTGCCAGGGCGCAGCCACTGCATTCCACTCCGCCATCAGCTTGGCGTCGCGGGCCGGATCGGCGCGCAGCTTGTCGAGCCGCACATTGATGGCCTTCAGGTAACGCGGGAAATGCGCCAGTTGCGCATACGCGGTGTCGGCCAGGAAGCGCTTGCCGATCAGGTTCTGTAACTGCGCCTGGATGTCGGCTGCGGCCGCCGCGTGGGCCTTGATGCCTTGCAGCTTCTTCGGCAGGCCGTGGAATTCAGCCAGAATCTGCCCCACCAGGCGCGCGATTTCGTTGGCCAGCAAGCCCAGGCGGGTCTTGCCGGCGTCGCGGCGCTGCTCGAACTCGGCCGCGCTGGCCGGCAGCGGCTCCTGCAGACAGGCGATGTCGAGCGCGGTCTGGATGATCTGGTCGCGCAACTCTTCCTGCGAACCGAGCGCCATGAACTGCATGCCCATCTGCTGCATGCCGGGAATATTCTTTTCCAGATACTTGACCTGCTCCTTCAACTGCAGAGCAAACAGCCGGCGCAGACCGATGCGGTGGGTGCGCGCGGCCACCGCCGGATCGTCGAACACTTCCAGCGTGCAATGGGTCTTCTGGTCGACCAGCGCCGGAAAACCGATCAGGGTTTGCTTGCCCTGCTGCACTTCCAGCAGTTCCGGCAGCGCGCCGAAGGTCCAGCCGGTCAGGTTTTCCTGCTGCTGCGTGCCGGCGCTTGTTCCGGCGGCCGGCTTCGATGGCGCCGGCTTGCTGCCTATGCCGTCGCGTCGCGCCGGCGTTGCACCGGGCGTGCTGTCGCCGGACGCCGCCACCGCCTGCACCGCCAGCTTCTGGAAGCTCTCGCGGGCCTGGCCGCCGAATTCGGCCCGCAGCGCAGCCAGGTTGCGGCCCATGTCGAGTTGGCGGCCGTGCTCGTCAATCACCTTGATGTTCATGGTGTGGTGGGTCGGCAGGGTTTCCTGCTTGAAATCGGTGCTCAAAGGCACCAGCCCGACCTGCTCGCGGATGTCGGCGATCAGCGCATCGATCAGATTGCCCTTGCCGAACTCGGCCCGCTCGCAAAAACCGGCCGCATAGCCTGGCAGCGGCACGCAGTGACGGCGCAGCTTCTGCGGCAGGGATTTCAGCAGCAGATGGACTTTTTCCTTCAGCATGCCGGGCACCAGCCAGTCGCAGCGATCGGCGCTGAGCTGGTTCAGCGCATACAGAGGCACCGCCAGGGTGACGCCGTCGCGCGGGCTGCCGGGCTCGAAGTGATAGGTCAGCAGCATGTCGGCGCCGGCCACCGTCATCTTCTTCGGGAACAGGTCGGTGGTGACGCCGGCCGCCTCGTGCCGCATCAGGTCGTCCTTGTTCAGGTACAGCAGCTTCGGATTCTGGGCGGTGGCGTCCTTGTGCCATTTTTCGAAGCTGATGCCGTTGCAGACGTCGGCCGGCAGGATCTGGTCGTAGAAGGCGGCGATCAGCGCCTCATCGACCAGCACGTCGACCCGGCGCGACTTGTGCTCCAGGTTTTCGATTTCGCGCACCAGCTTGTGGTTGAAGGCGAAAAACGGTGCGCGGGTGTCGAATTCGCCGCCGACCAGCGCATCGCGGATGAAGATTTCGCGCGCCTCTTTCGGATTGATCAGCGCATAGTTGATGCTGCGCTGGCTGTACACCACCAGCCCGTACAGGGTCGCGCGCTCGGAGGCCGCGACCTGCGCGCTGCGCTTTTCCCAGCGCGGCTCGCCCCAGGATTTCTTCAGCAAATGGCCGCCGACGCGCTCCAGCCATTCCGGCTGGATCTGCGCGATGCAGCGCGCATACAGGCGCGTGGTGTCGACCAGTTCGGCCGCCATCACCCAGCGCCCCGGCTTCTTGACCAGGCTGGAACCGGGCCAGATATGGAACTTGATGCCGCGCGCGCCGAGAAAATGCGGCTCGTCCTCGGCCTTGAAGCCGATGTTGCCCAACAAGCCGGTCAGCAGCGCGCTGTGCAGGTTCTCGTAGGTGGCCGGCGCTTCATTCAGGCGCCAGCCCTGCTCGCGCACGATGGTCAGCAACTGCGAGTGGACGTCGCGCCATTCGCGCAGGCGCAGCTGCGACAGGAAATTGGCGCGGCAGTTGTCCTGCAGCTGGCGGTTGGTCTTCTTGTGCTCGATCGCTTCTTCGAACCATTTCCAGATTTTCAGGTAGCTCTGGAACTCCGATTTCTCGTCGGCGAATTTCTTGTGGGCGGCGTCGGCGGCCGCCTGCGCCTCCAGCGGCCGGTCGCGCGGGTCCTGCACCGACAGCGCCGACGCGATGATCAGCATTTCGGTCAGGCAGACGTTATCCAGCGCGGCCAGGATCATGCGCCCGACGCGCGGATCGAGCGGCAGCTTGGCCAGCTTGTGGCCGAGCGGCGTCAACGCATTGGCATCCGCCTGTGTGTCGCCTACCGCACCCAGTTCCTGCAGCAACTGGTAGCCGTCGGCAATCGCCCGCCCCGGCGGCGGCTCGATGAACGGAAAGGTTTCGACATCGGCCAGGTGCAAGGACTTCATGCGCAGGATGACCGCCGCCAGCGACGAGCGCAGGATTTCAGGCTCGGTGAACTTCGGCCGCAGCGCATAGTCCTGCTCGTCATACAGCCGCACGCAGACGCCGGCGGCGACCCGGCCGCAACGCCCGGCGCGCTGGTTGGCGGCCGATTGCGCAATCGGCTCGATCTGCAGCTGCTCGACCTTGTTGCGATAGCTGTAGCGTTTCACTCGCGCCAGGCCGGCATCCACCACGTAGCGGATGCCGGGCACGGTCAGCGAGGTTTCGGCCACGTTGGTGGCCAGCACGATGCGGCGCGCGCTCGAGGTCTTGAAAACCCGTTCCTGCTCCTGCGCCGACAGGCGGGCGAACAGCGGCAATATCTCGACATGCGCCGGATGATGCTTGCGCAGCGCTTCGGCGGTGTCGCGGATCTCGCGTTCGCCCGGCAAAAACACCAGCACGTCGCCGGAGCCGATGCGGCACAGCTCATCGACCGCATCGGTGATCGCCGTCATCAGGTCGCGCTCCTTGTCCTTGCCGTCGGCCTGCACCGGGCGGTAACGCAGCTCGACCGGATACAGCCGGCCCGAGACTTCGATCACCGGCGCCGGTTTCGCCTCGCTGCCGAAATGGCGCGCGAAACGGTCGGCATCGATGGTGGCGGAGGTGATGATCAGTTTCAGATCCGGCCGCCGCGGCAGCAACTGCTTCAGGTAGCCGAGCAGGAAATCGATGTTCAGACTGCGTTCGTGCGCTTCGTCGATGATGATGGTGTCGTACTGGCGCAGCAGCGGATCGGTCTGGGTCTCGGCCAGCAGGATGCCGTCGGTCATCAGCTTGACCGACGCGCCCTTAGTCAACGTATCGGAAAAACGCACCTTGTAGCCGACATGCTCACCCAGCGGCGAGCCGATCTCCTGCGCGATGCGCTTGGCGGTGGAGGACGCGGCGATGCGGCGCGGCTGGGTGTGACCGATCAGCCCAAGCTGGCCGCGCCCCAGTTCCAGGCAGATTTTCGGCAGCTGCGTGGTCTTGCCGGAGCCGGTTTCGCCGCAGACGATGACGACCTGATGCGCCAATATGGCAGCGGCGATAGCGGCGCGCTTGCCGGACACCGGCAACTCTTCCGGAAAAACGATCGGCGGCAGCAGATTGCGAAATGGTGTCTGCGCAGGCGATGCCTGCTGGCGACGTGGGTTGGACATGGGTACTGAAAACGATAAGTGAGGTGTTTGCCGGATTTGCAGCGCTTCGGCGTAATCCGTCGTGCTTGCAGGGCTGCGTCGCTGAGATTATGCCTTGTCTGCAAAAACATGAAGCGCCGCCAACCGGTGCTGCATTCAAAAAAACATGGAGTATTGCCATTTTTATGGCATTTGCCGCATATGTTTATTGCGCAGGCAAAATATACCCGATAAAAATTAAAATATGCGCGATGGCTGCCGATCGCGCATCAAGCGCAATATCGGTTACAAAAGATGCATCTGCCTGGCCGCTGCAGTCAGTTCTGCGCGGAAATCCGGATGTGCAATCGCGATCATTTCCTGGGCACGCTGTTTCGCCGTCTTGCCGCGCAACTGTGCGACGCCGAATTCGGTGACGACATAATTGATGTCGTTCTTGCCGGTGGTCACATGGGTACCCGGCGTAAGCATCGGCACGACGCGCGTAATGCTGTCGTCCCTGGCGGTCGATGGCAGTACGATGAACGCCTTACCGCCGCGCGAGCGGTTGGCGGCGCGCACGAAATCGACCTGGCCGCCGCTGCCGGAATACGGCAGCGGGCCGAGGCTCTCGGACCCGCATTGCCCCAGCAGGTCAACCTGCAGCGTGGCATTGATCGCCACCAGCTTGTCATTTTTCGCGGCCAGGTAGGGATCATTGGTGAAGTCGACCGGATGGATTTCGAGCGCCGGGTTGCGATTCATGAACTGGTACAGCTTTTTCGAGCCGAGCGCAAAGGTGGCGATCATTTTCCCCCGCAAGTACGTTTTTTTGCGGTTGGTAACGACGCCGCTTTCAACCAGCGTCAGGATGCCGTCGCCGATCATCTCGGTGTGGATGCCGAGGTCGTGCTTGCTGGTAAGCTGCATCACCACCGCATCCGGGATGCCGCCATAACCGATCTGCAGCGTCGAACCGTCCTCGATCAGGTCGGCCACATACTTGCCGATCGCCTCCTGCACCGGGCCGATTTTCGGCAAACCTACTTCCAGCACCGGCTCGCTGCTCTCGATTAGCGCCGTCACTTGCGAAATATGCACATGGCAATTGCCGTAGGCGAATGGCACGTTCGGATTCACTTCGAGCACCACTGCGCGCGCACGGGCCACCGCCGCCATCGTGTAGTCGGCACCCAGGCTGAGCGAAAAATAGCCGTGCTGGTCCATCGGCGAGGCCATCGAGAACACGACGTCAGCCGCAATCTGGCCGCGTTCGATCATGCTCGGCATCTCTGAAAAATAGCTGGGAATGAAGTCGATCCAGCCTTCCTGGCCGCCGGCGCGCGAGGCGCCGCCGAAGAAAAACGCGACATGGCGCACATGATCGACCGTTTCCGGGTCGATGTAATCGTATTTGCGCACTGCCAGAATCTGCGCCACCTTGACATCATGGAAGCGGCGCCGCTGCGCCGACAGCATCGTCAGCAACGTCGGCGGCTCGCCGACCCCGGTCGGGACTATGATGCAGTCGCCGTTTTTGACCTGGTTGATCGCATCTTCTGCGGTACCCCGTTTCTTTTGATAAAGCTCCTGAACTGACATGGTGCGCGGCGTTCTCTCTGGTTGTGTGAGGATGTGCATCCTGCAGCCGGGCATTGTAGCCGAATCGGGCAGGCGTACTTCCTCGCATGGGCAACGCACACATATGGTCGCCCTGGCCTTGCCCTGCGGTGGATAAGGCGCAAGTTCGGTACGGCCTGGGCTCTATCCTCTGCAAAAAATGCATAATTTCTGCAAGCAAGTGAGCGGCCGGCCGCGGTTTCCAGGATAATGCGCGGATGGAAAATTCTCTTCAATTCGTCCAGTGGCTGCGCTCTGTCGCCCCTTACATCCATGCGTTTCGCGGCAAGACCTTCGTGGTTGCCTTCCCGGGCGAACTGGTCAAGGCCGGTGCGCTGCCGGTGCTGGCGCAGGATTTGTCGCTGCTGCATGCGCTGGGCATCAGGATCGTGATCGTGCACGGCTCGCGCCCGCAGGTGGCCGAACAGCTGGCGTTGCGCAGCGTCGAAGGCCATTTCCACAACGGCGTGCGGATCACCGACACTGCTGCGCTGGAGTGCGCGAAGGAAGCCGCCGGCGAATTGCGGCTCGACATCGAAGCCGCCTTCAGCCAGGGCTTGCCGAATACGCCGATGGCGCATGCGGCGATCAGCATCATTTCCGGCAACTTCGTGACCGCCCGCCCGCTTGGCATCGTCGATGGCGTAGACCTGCAACTGACCGGCCAAACCCGCAAGATCGCCTACGCAACCATCGACCAGATCCTGCATGCCGGCAGCCTGGTGCTGCTGTCGCCGCTGGGTTTCTCGCCGACGGGCGAAGCGTTCAACCTGACCATGGAAGATGTTGCGGTGTCCGCCGCCACCGTGCTGCGGGCCGACAAACTGATTTTCATCAGCGAGACGCCGATGATGGTCGAACCTGACGGCACTGAAATCCGCGAACTATCCTCAGCCCAGGCCGACGCGGTACTCAACGCCGGATATTTGCCGGAAGATACCGTCTTTTACTTGAAACACGCCGTCAAAGCATCCAGAAGCGGCGTTCCGCGCGTCCATATCGTGCCGTTCGAGCTCGACGGCTCGACCCTGCTGGAATTGTTTACTCATGACGGCGTGGGCACCATGGTCAGCTATGAAAACCTGGAAAGTCTGCGCGAAGCGACGATTGAAGATGTCGGCGGCATCCTGAAGCTGATCGAGCCGCTGGAAGCCGACGGCACTCTGGTCAAGCGCGGGCGCGAACTGATCGAGCGCGAAATCGATTACTTCTCGGTGATCGAGCACGATGGCGTGATTTTCGGCTGCGCTGCGCTGTATCCGTTCAAATCGGAGAAAATGGCGGAGATGGCGTGCCTGACGGTCAATCCGGAGGTGCAAGCCCAGGGCGACGGCGAGCGCCTGCTCATGCACATGGAAAAACGCGCGCGCATGGCCGGCTTCACCAAGCTGTTCGTGCTCACCACCCGTACCGCACACTGGTTCCTGAAGCGCGGCTTCATCCGGGCCGGCGTCGACGCACTGCCAAAAGATCGCCAACACATGTATAACTGGCAGCGCAAATCACTGGTCTTGATTAAAAACCTTTAAATTAACATTTTTTCAGCACCGCCATTCCCGCGAAGGATGGTCCCCAAGGAGAACACAATGGCACGTATGATTCACTGCATCAAACTCAACAAGGAAGCAGAAGGACTGGATTTCCCGCCGTATCCGGGCGAACTCGGCAAGCGGATTTACGAAAGCGTATCGAAGGAAGCCTGGGCCGGCTGGATCAAGCATCAGACCATGCTGGTCAACGAAAACCGCCTGAACCTGGCCGACCTGCGGGCGCGCAAATACCTGGCCACGCAGATGGAAAAACACTTCTTTGGCGACGGCGCCGATGCCGCCGCCGGCTACGTGCCGCCGTCAGCATAAACTCTGCAACCTGGAAAAGCCCGCCTTTGCTCCGGCGGGCTTTTTTGATTGTCGTTGCACGGCGCTTCACTGCACAGATACTGCATTATGTATTTTTATATTTCGCAGTGAAAATCGCTATACTCCAGATTTTTAGGCTATGTCGCAGTTTCCTGTTGAAAGTGTCTTTCTTTCCCCATAGCAGCACGCAGACACATGCCGGGAAGAATGTTGTGGCCGAAA
>NZ_AVCC01000060.1 GCF_000622895.1 Herminiimonas sp. CN | reverse complement strand
TTCATATATGAATAGTGAGGCGGTTAGATGAAGGCAAAAAAAGTATACGAATAAAATGACTTTAACGCGTCTGGCGCGATTTGGTTTACTTCGGCAGCGGGAAAATTCGTGCGAATGTGAAATACTAGCAAACAACCGCAATGCCTTTGGATATACTTGGCGCAAAATAGTGCGTTAATTCAGCTTAAAAGAGTATTTCCATACGTAAATTCGCCCACCGCACGCCCATTCAGCCTTACCCTGCCGCTTTAATGAAAACTGCCTCGCCGATATTATTGTCGAAAAAATATGAAGTGCCTGCCGCCTGGCAGCACGACCTGCATTCCCAGCTGCGCAAAGATGAAACCGTGCTCGCGCATTGCGAGATCGATCTCGATGCGCAGCTGCATTTTGTACCGGGCATCGTGGTGGTCAGCAACTTCCGGCTGCTGTTCAAGACCCGTAATGATGCCAGTTGGCAGGAATGGCCGTATCGGCCCGATCTGGTTCTGCTGCACCACGACCATGCCGGCGTCGGCAGCCTGGAGTTGCACGATGCCGGCGCCCGGCTGGCCTGCTGGCGCTACACGCTGGGCCACAATACCGACGCCTTGCGCCTGATGGGCCAGTTCGAGCAGCACTGCCATGCGGCGGTGTCCGGGCAGGCGGTGATCGCGCCCGAGGAAACCGTGTGCCCGAGCTGCAACGCCATCCTGGAGCCGGGCCAGGAGGAGTGCCCGGTCTGCACCCCGGAAGCCGCCGCCGCGCCGTCGAGCTGGACCCTGTTCCGGCTGTGGCGCTTTGCTCGGCCTTATAACGGCCAATTGCTGCTGGGATTTTTCCTGACGCTGGCCGCCACCGCGGCGACCCTGGTGCCGCCGTACATGACCATGCCGCTGATGGACAATGTGCTGATCCCGTATCAGAACGGGGCGCCGATCGATGTCAGTCTGGTCACGCTGTATCTGGGCGGCCTGTTCGGCTCGGCCTTGCTGGCCTGGCTGCTGAGCTGGGCCCGCACTTACATTCTGGCGCTGGTCTCCGAGCGCATCGGCGCCGACTTGCGCACCAGCACCTACGAACACCTGCTGCGGCTGTCGCTCGAATATTTTGGCGGCAAGCGCACCGGCGACCTGATGACGCGCATCGGTTCCGAGACCGACCGCATTTGCGTCTTCCTGTCGCTGCACCTGCTGGACTTCGCCACCGATGTGCTGATGATCGTGATGACGGCGGTGATCTTGATCTCGATCAATCCCTGGCTGGCGCTGGTGACGCTGGTGCCGCTGCCTTTCATCGCCTGGATGATCCACGTGGTGCGCAACAAATTGCGCTACGGCTTCGAAAAAATCGATCGCATCTGGTCGGAAGTGACCAATGTGCTGGCCGACACCATTCCCGGCATCCGCGTGGTCAAGGCCTTTGCCCAGGAAAAACGCGAGGCCGCGCGCTTTCGCGAAGCCAACAACCACAACCTGCTGATCAATGACCGGGTCAACAAGATCTGGTCGCTGTTTTCGCCGACGGTCAGCTTCCTGACTGAAGTCGGCTTGCTGGTGGTGTGGGCGGTCGGCATCTGGCAGGTATCGCACGGCATGATCACGGTCGGCGTGCTGACTGCGTTCCTGGCCTATATCAGCCGCTTCTACACCCGGCTCGATTCGATGAGCCGGATCGTCTCGGTGACGCAGAAAGCCGCGGCCGGCGCCAAGCGCATCTTCGACATCCTGGACCACGTATCGAGCGTGCCGGAAGCCGCCAATCCGGTCCATCTGCAGCATATCGAGGGCCGCATCGAGATCAGGAATATCGGCTTTCGCTACGGCAACCGGGCGGTGATTCGCGGCCTCGACCTCGACATCCAGCCGGGCGAAATGATCGGCCTGGTCGGCCACAGCGGTTCCGGCAAGAGCACGTTGGTCAACCTGATCTGCCGTTTTTACGACGTTTCCGCCGGCGCGATCCTGATCGACGGCGTCGATATCCGTTCGCTACCGATTTCCGAATACCGCAGCAACATCGGCCTGGTGCTGCAGGAACCGTTCCTATTCTTCGGCACCATCGCCGAGAACATTGCCTACGGCAAGCCGGACGCCAGCCGGGCGCAGATCATTGCCGCCGCCCGCGCCGCGAATGCGCATGAATTCATCCTGCGCCTGCCGCACGGCTACGATTCGATGGTCGGCGAGCGCGGCCAGACCCTGTCCGGCGGCGAGCGCCAGCGGATTTCGATTGCGCGCGCGCTGCTGATCGATCCGCATATCCTGATCATGGACGAGGCTACGTCCTCGGTCGATACCACCACCGAACGCGAAATTCAAAAGGCGCTGGACAACCTGGTGCGCGGCCGCACCACGATCGCGATTGCGCACCGGCTGTCGACGCTGCGCCAGGCCGACCGGCTGGTGGTGTTGGACCGCGGCCAGATCGTCGAGGTCGGCAAGCACGACGAATTGCTGGCGCGCCAGGGCGCCTACTACCGGCTGTATCAGGCCCAGGCGCGCCAGGCCGAGCAGGACCGGCTGGAGCAAGGCGCGGAACTTGACGAAAGTGTCGCATGAGTAATTTCACCATAGAACGCAACGCCTTCGGCAAACTGGTATTCAGTGCGCCCGGCGAGGGTCAGAGTCATGTCGGCGTGGTGCCGGTGCGCGCGTTTCCGATTGCCGCGCCGGATAACGGCATTGCCGTCGTCAGCAGCGACGGGCGCGAACTGGCCTGGATCGAGCAATTATCCGATCTGCCCGAGACGGTGCGGATTCTGCTGGAGCAGGAGCTGGCCAGCCGCGAGTTTTTGCCGCAGATCCTGCAGATCCGGCATGTGTCGGCGTTCGCCACTCCCAGCACCTGGCAGGTCTGCACCGACCGCGGCGACACCCGCTTCGTGCTCAAGGGGGAAGAGGATATTCGCCGCATCGGGCCGGACGGGCTGATCATTGCCGACAGCCACGGCGTCCAGTACCTGGTGCGCGACCTGCAGCAGCTGGACAAGGCCAGCCGCAAGCTGCTGGACCGGTTTTTGTAACAACTCCCGCTGCGCAGTTTGACGGCGTGGGCGGCGGAAATATAGGGTTTTACCGGGAGTATGGTGAAAATACCGATGTTGCAGCATATGTTATGAGCGGATATTCATAATACCTATATGTGTATTATTGCAGGCGAAAACATGTGCTTAAGCCGCTGTCAGCAACCGGTCCAGCCGGTCCCAGCTGCCGGTCAAGTCTGCAAAGCCGCTGCTGCCGGCCCGGCTTTCGAATACCGCGCTGCGTGTCAGCTCGGCCGGCGACAGCGGCTGTTGGATGCTGGCAAGTTTTTCCAGCACCGCGATGTCGGCTTCCGACGGGTCGCTGCCGAGCGCGCTGCGCTGCCGGATGCGGTTGCGCAGAATTTCGGCATCGGCCCGGGTCGATGCGATCGCAAACGGCACCGCCATTTGCTGTGCCAATTGCCGGAAGACATCCCGTTCTTCCCGGCGCAGGAAAGCGGCATCGACGATCACGCTCCAGCCGGCTGCCAGCAGTTGGTGCGCGGTGCGCTGCAGGTGGGCGTAGGTGCGCCGGGTTGCCGCCGCGCCGTACATGTCCTGCCCGCTGCTGCTGCGATCCAGCGCAGCCAAGCCGAACAGGCGCTTGCGCTCGACGTCGGAGCGCAGCCGGACCGCCTGCCGGCGTTCCAGTATTTCGAGTGCCAGCGTGCTTTTGCCGGAGCCGGGCAAGCCGTGGCTGATGACCAGTGCCGGGCGGCGCGTGCGCAGCAGCGTGCCGGCCAAATCCAGGTGGCTGCGTGCGTCGGCTTGCGCGTTTGACGCGGCAGCCGGCGCCAGGCCGGGCTGGGTGCTGCATTGTTTGATCCGAATCGCGCTGACCTTGGCGCGCACCGTGGCGCGGCCGGCCAGGTAGAAGCGCAACAGCGCCACGCCGGCGTAGTCGCCGCTGATTTCCAGATAGGCGTTGAGCAAGCGAAAGGCCAGCCCGCTGTGCTGACGATGGATCAAGTCCATCATCGGAAAGGCGAGCTCGTTGATGACGTCGATCCAGCGCAAGCCGGGATTGAATTCGAGGCAGTCGAACGGCACCGGCCGGTCGTCGATCAGCACGATATTGCCCAGATGCAGATCGCCGTGGCATTCGCGCACGAAGCCGGCGCTGCGGCGCTGTTCGAACAGCGGCCGGCAGGCGGCGAATTCGGCGTCGGTGGCTTGCCGCAAGTGCAGCAGTGCGCGGCGTTCGCCGGCGTTGCTGCATAGCGCATCGAGTTGCTCGAAATTCTGCCGGCTGACGGCCAGAATGGCGTCGGCGCTGCCGAACCCGCTGCCTGGGTCGGCTGCCGGCAGACTGGCGTGGAAATGCGCCAGGAGGGCGGCCAGCCGATCGATATGCTCGGCGCGCAGGCGGCCGGCTGCCAGCAGCGCGTCCAGCTGGCCGGATACATCGAAACGGCGCATTCTGACCGCATATTCAAGCGCCGGCAAACGTCCCAACTGCGGCGCATCGATACTGCCGCCGATCGGCATTGCATCCAGATAGATTTCCGGCGCCAGCCGCCGGTTGAGGCGGATTTCTTCTTCGCAATAAAACTTCCGCTTGGCCAGCGTGCTGAAGTCGAGAAAGCCCAGGTCGAGCGCCTTCTTGATTTTCCAGGCGCTGTCGCCGCCGAGCAAAATCCATGAAATGTGGGTTTCGATCAGCTCCAGGCCTTGCCGCTGCAGCGCAGCTATCAGCTGCAATTGCTGCTGCAGGGCGGCGTGCTGCTTATCGGGCATTGCGCATCTTCGCGAATGCGTTAGTGCTTCATGGCGCCGGCGCTATTGAGCGGCCGTGCCGGCACTTGCAGTTCGATGGTTTGGCGTTTCTTGTCCTTGCCTTCGACCACCAGCGTCAGCGGCACCAGGTCGCCATCCTTGATTTGCTGCTTCAGGTTGATCAGCATGATGTGATAGCCGCCCGGTTTCAGGCCGATAGTTTGGCCGGCCGGCAAGTCCAGGCCGGCCACGGAGCGCATCTTCATCACGTTGTTTGCCATCGACATTTCATGGATTTCGACCGTAGCGGCCGCCGGCGAGCGCACTTCGACCAGGCGGGCATCCTGCCTGGCGCTCAGTTGCATGAAAGCGCCGGTGGTTTTCTGTTGCTGCACGGTGGCGCGTACCCAGGGGTCCTTGACCCCGATCTGGACTTGGGCCAGGACGGCAGTGGCGGAGAGGGCGAGCAAAGAGGCAAGAATCAGTTGTTTCATCGGGTTCCTGAAATTTTGAAAGGAGAAATGCGTGCACGGAGATTGGCTGCACCAGGCAATCGGCGCCGGTTTCTGGCAGGCGCAACTGCAAGCCGAAGAATACCGCATGTCGGATGTTGCGCCCGCGCCCGGTTACCTTGATGTCAGCGCAGCGCCGCATTCAGATGATCGACGATCTCGGCCCAGTCGGCATCTTCCAGAATCTCTTCGCGCAGGAACGTGGCCTGGGCCGGAGTCCAGAACGGCGCATCGGCCAGCGCGACATCGGCCGCCAGCGGCGCATGAGTGGCGATGAAGCGGTCGATCGCCGCGGCTTCGGCGGGCAGGCCGAGTTGCCTGAACAGTTCTTCGAGCGGATGGTGCGGCTGTTCCATGACGGACTCCTGGTAGATTGAGTGCAATGCGTTTCAATGCGCGCTGCGGCGCTTGAGCCGGGCTTCCAGCGTGGCGATTTCATCCAGCAGATCGAGCGCCAGCGCGACGCCGGCCGGATTGATTTCGAGGTCGCGGGACAGCCGCAATGCCAGCCGTGCGCGGCGCAGCGCGGCACCGCCGAAGCGCCACTCCTGCGGCTGCCGGCCGCTTGGCTCCAGCACGCCTTCCAGCACCCAGACCGTGACCTGTTCCGGCGGCGCATCGGTGGCCTGGCACAGCTCGATTAAGGTCAGCTCGATTTCGTCCTCGACCACCTGGCCCTGCAGATAGGTCGTAATCGTTGGGCTCATGGCGAATTATCCTTACAAATGCAGATGGGCGCGCGGATTGAAGTCGAAGGCTTGCGCCATCGCACGGTAGGCTTCCTTGGCGCGCTCGTTATCGGCTGGCGGCAGCGCGATCGTCAGCACTGCGTACAGGTCGCCGGCCGGGCTGCCCGGAATGCCCTGGCCTTTCAGGCGCAGCTTGCGTCCGGCGCTCGATCCGGGCGGAATCGTCAGATGCACCGAGCCTTCCGGGGTCGGTGCGGTGATGCTGCCGCCGAGCGCCGCTTCCCAGGGCGCCAGCGGCAAATCGAAATACACATCGCGGCCATCGACCCGGTAATGCGGGTGCGGCCGGAATGCGATTTCCAGGTACAGGTCGCCGGCCGGGCCGCCGCCCAGCCCCGGTCCGCCCTGTCCGGAGAGGCGCAAATGCTGACCCTCGCGAATTCCTTTCGGGATAGTGATGTCGAGCGTGCGTTCCTGGGTGACGACGCGGCCCTGGGCGTCCATCACCGGCAAACGCAGCGAGATGCTGCGCTGCGCCCCGTGGTAGGCGTCCCCCAGGTCGATCTGGACCTTGGCGTGATGATCCTGGCCCGGCGCATGCATGCTCTGCCGCGATGCATGCCCGCGCCCGGCCTGGCGGCCGAACAGCGCCTCGAAAAAATCGCTGTAATCGGCGCCGGCGCCGGCATCGCGGCCGCTGAATTCGAAGCCGGCATCCCAGTTCGGCGGCGGCTGGAACTCCTGCCCGTTTTTCCACTGGTTGCCGACCTGATCGTAGGCGGCGCGGGTTTCCGGGTCCTTCAGCACTTTGTACGCTTCGCCCATTTCCTTGAAGCGCGCCTCCGCATCGGCTTCCTTGCTGACGTCGGGGTGGTATTTGCGCGCCAGCTTGCGATACGCATGCTTGATATCATCCTGGGTGGCGGTACGCGGCACGCCGAGGCTGGCGTAATAGTCCTTGTATTCCATGGCGCGAAGTTTCCCGGTTAGAGCAAGCACTCGTTCAGTTGTGTTGAAATTAACGCAAGTGCTGCCCAGGCTGCTTGCGTTGCATCAATCAGACCACTGCACCAAACAGTTTGCCGACACCGGCCGTGGCCGCCATCGCCAGCGCGCCCCAGAAAGCCACCCGCAGCGCAGCCTGGGGCACTGACGCGCCGCCGGCGTGGGCGCCCAGCGCGCCCAGCCCGACCAGGCACGCCAGCGAGGTGCCTGCGATCAGCGGCACCAGTTGCGGCAGCGGGGCCAGCAGCGTCGTCAGTAGCGGCAAAGCGGCGCCCACGGAGAAGGTGGCGGCCGAGGTCAGCGCGGCCTGTACCGGTCGCGCGCTGGCGGCCTCCGAAATGCCGAGTTCGTCGCGCGCATGCGCGCCCAGCGCATCGTGCTGCATCAGTTGCCGCGCCACCTGCATTGCCAGCGCCCGCGTCAGCCCGCGTTGCATGTAGATGGCGGTCAGTTCCTGCTGTTCGTGTTCCGGTTGCTCGGCCAGTTCGATCCGTTCGCGCTCCAGATCGGCCTGCTCGGTGTCGGACTGCGAGCTGACCGACACGTATTCGCCGGCCGCCATCGACATCGCGCCTGCCACCAGTCCCGCTACCCCGGTCAGCAATAATTCGCTGCGCCCGGCACTGGCGGCGGCAATCCCCACCAGCAGACTGGCGGTGGAGACGATGCCATCGTTGGCCCCCAGCACTGCGGCGCGCAGCCAGCCGATGCGTTCGGTACGGTGTCGTTCAGGGTGGGTGGTGCGTGTCATGTCGCTCTTTCTGTTGTTCGATGATCATCGAGTATGCCGATATATGCCAATATTGGTATGCGGAAAGTTCAGAGCGTCGAAGTGAATTCCCACGGTCCCGGTCGCGGCGGCGGCGGCTTGCGGCGGCTGACGGTGCCGATATTGATGAAGCATACCGGGTGTTCGCCGGCGCTCAGTGCAAATAATTTTTGCATCGGTGCCGATGCCATCGCCTGCCCGCTGGTGAGGCCGGAGCCGAAGCCCATCGCATGTGCCGACAGCAGCATGTTTTGCAGCGCGCAGCCAAACGACACCATCCGTTCCAGCGCCGGGATGTCCGGTTCCATCGGCCCCAGCCGGGCCACCGCCAGCATCAGCAGCGGCGCCCGGTGCGCCTTTTCGCGCGCGCTGGCAAGCTGTTCGGGCGTGGCAGCGGGATCGCGTTCGATCAACGCTTGGGCGAACACTTCGGCCAGCAGCGTGCGCTTGTCCGCCGGGATGATGACGAAGCGCCACGGATGCAACTGGCCGTGATCCGGCGCTGCGGCTGCCGCACCGAGCAATTGTTCGAGCTGCTCCGGCGTCGGGCCGGGCGCTGCCAGCCGCTTGGGTGAAATGTTCTGGCGCGAATGAATCAGCGCCTGCGCCGCCTCGCACAGATCTTCTGCAGTGACGGTTGCTGTTGCGGCGCCCGGTAATGTCGACATTGGTGATTCCTTTTTGCAATCGTGCAAAGGTGAGGTTCCGATTCTGCATGATCGGGCCAGCGCACGCAATCGCTCCGATGCGATCGATTTTTCCTGCGGGAAATACATGGTAAATTACAATCATTCGATCAACCGTCACAAGGGAGTCATCATGCGCCGCCAGCCCGATGTTCTTGCAGCGCGGCCGCGTCATCGGCTTGCCGGGCCGGCGATGAAGCTGCCTGCGCTGCGGCGCCTGCTGGCGCTACTGGTGCTGGGCGGCGTGCTGCAGCCCGGGCTGCCGGCGTACGCAGCGCGCGTTGACGCCGCCGCGCCGGCAGTGCTGCTGGCGCAGAATTTCAATGATGCAATCGACCCGGCAGCGTATCTGGTGAGCGAAAAGCTCGATGGCGTGCGGGCGCTGTGGGACGGCCATGCGCTGCGCTTTCGCAGCGGCAGGGTTATTGCTGCGCCGGACTGGTTTGTCGCCGGCTTTCCCGCCCATCCGCTGGATGGCGAGTTGTGGATCGGCCGGCGCAAGTTCGATCTCCTGTCGGCGGCGGTGCGGCGCCAGAGCCCGAACGATGCCGAGTGGCGCCAGATCAGCTATCAGGTATTCGAGTGGCCGCAAGCGCCCGGCACTTTCAGCCAGCGCGTGGCGGCCTTGCAGGCCAGCGTCGCGCAAGCCGATCTGCGCTGGCTGCAGCTGGTGCCGCAAGTGCAGATCGCCGATCATCAGGCGCTGCAAGCCCGCTTGCGGCAGGTGGTGCGGGCTGGCGGCGAGGGCCTGATGCTGCACCGCGCCGATGCGCTGTGGCAAACCGGGCGCACCGATGCACTGCTGAAACTGAAGCCGCAACACGACGCCGAGGCCACGGTGGTTGCCCATCTGCCCGGGCAAGGGAAGTATCAGGGCATGTGCGGCGCCTTGCTGGTGGAAAGCGCCGACGGCCAGCGCTTCCGGCTGGCGACCGGCATGAGCGACGCCCAGCGCCGCGCGCCGCCGCCGCTCGGCAGTACTGTGACCTACCGCTACCGCGAACGCACGCCGAACGGCTTGCCGCGTTTCGCCAGCTTCCTGCGGGTGCGCGCCAGCGAGTGATTCGCAGCCATGCGGGACGAGCTTCAAGGACCAGCCGGGGGCTGGTTTTTTTACGCCTGCAGCGGCAACACATTGTCATTGCATCTTCACTGCAGCGTCATGCGGCGGTCATATTCGCTCTGTACATTCTGATTCGCTACATTGTCAAATAGCAACCAAAAACCCGCGGCCGCAATCTGCGTTGCATAAAGGTAAAACCCACATGAATCTGAATAATTACAGTATCAGCGCCCGTCTCGGAGCCGGTTTTTCTGCGGTACTGATTTTAATGCTGGCAGTGGCCGGCATGGGCATAGCCCGCCTGCAGGCGGTCGGCGCAGTGGCGCATGAAATGTCATCCGGCACCATGACGATCGAGCGCCTGGCCGCCGAATGGTTTTCCGAGATCAGCGCCAACAGCGTGCGCACGGTGGCCGTGGCCAGAACCGATGAGCCGGAATCGCAGCAGCACTTCAAGGAACAAATTGCAGCCGCCGGCAGCAGAATCGATGCGATCCAGAAAAAACTGGAGCCGCTGATCAGGTCCGCCGAAGGGAAGGCATTGTTGCAGCGGATCGCCGAAACACGCACGGAGTACGCATCTGTCGGCGCCACCATTCTGGAACTGAAAAGAACCGGCAGGAATGCGGTGGCCGACCAGATGATCGAGGAAAAATTCCTGCCGGTGGTCGATGCCTATCTGCACAGCGCCCGGCAACTGATGCTGCATCAGCAAAACCT
The DNA here is from genome assembly GCF_000622895.1 of Herminiimonas sp. CN. Taxonomy (GTDB): domain Bacteria; phylum Pseudomonadota; class Gammaproteobacteria; order Burkholderiales; family Burkholderiaceae_D; genus AVCC01. The sequence goes on along the minus strand of NZ_AVCC01000060.1, from coordinate 10,734 downwards.
GTCGCTGGCGCAGGCCAGCCAGGCCGACGCGCATTTCCAGAACGGCCGGATTCTGATGGTGGCGCTAACCGTCGTTGCGCTGCTGTTCGGCCAGGCGTGCGCGTGGCTGATCAGCCGCTCGATCTCGCGCCCGTTGCACGCGGCAGTGCGGATTGCCCAGCGCGTTGCCGCCGGTGATTTGTCGGCGCAGATCGTGGTGGCCGGCAAGGATGAAACCGGGCAGCTGCTGGCCGCGCTGCGCGACATGAATGCCGCCTTGCATCAACTGATCGGCAACGTGCGCCACAGCACCGACGCCATCGCGCAAGCTACCGGCGAAATCGCCGGCGGCAATGCCGACCTCTCCGCGCGCACCGAATCCCAGGCCGGCGCGCTGGAAGAAGCCGCCAGTTCGATGGAAGAGCTGACCTCGACCGTCCGGCAAAATGCCGGCAATGCGCGCCAGGCCAACCAATTAGTGGCTTCGGCTTCGGCGGTGGCGATCAAGGGCGGGGCGGTGGTGGCGCAGGTGGTCGACACCATGGACGCGATCAATGTCTCGTCCGGCAAGATCGCCGACATCATCGGCGTCATCGACGGCATCGCGTTCCAGACCAACATCCTGGCGCTGAATGCGGCGGTGGAAGCGGCGCGCGCCGGCGAGCAGGGCCGCGGCTTTGCGGTGGTGGCGACCGAAGTGCGCAGCCTGGCGCAGCGCAGCGCCAGCGCCGCGAAGGAAATCAAGGTTCTGATCGACGACTCGGTGCGCAAGGTGGATGCCGGCAGCACGCTGGTCGGACAAGCGGGCGCCACCATGGATGACATCGTCACCAGCGTCCAGAAAGTGGCCGACATCATGTCCGAGATCACCAGCGCCAGCCAGGAACAAAGCCAGGGCATCGAGCAAGTCAACCAGGCGGTGGCGCAAATGGATCAAGTCACGCAGCAAAACGCCGCACTGGTGGAGGAGGCTGCGGCGGCATCCGAAGCGCTGCAGGAGCAGGCCACCCATCTGGCGCAGGCCGTCAGTGTATTCAATCTCGGCGGCGAAATTCCGGCGCAGCCGGCAGTGGCCGCAGCCGGTGCGTCGCAGCGGCTGCGGCAGGCTGGCGGCAACCGGCGCCTGATTGGCAAGCCTGTTCTGGGATCGCCGCAGCGTTTGCTGGCAGCTTTGTAGAGTGAAAATATACTTATATATGTATATTTTAATTCCGCGTTTAAATTAGGCTGAAACGCCGTAGTTTTTGCATATACCCCATGATTCGGCAGTCAAGTTAAGCCCGATTGCCGGCTTCGTACCAGGGTTTGCTTGCGTTTGCCGCCTTCACCACCAGCAGCATCATCGGCACTTCGATCAGCACGCCGACCACGGTGGCCAGCGCGGCGCCGGACTCGAAACCGAACAGGCTGATCGCGGCCGCCACTGCCAGCTCGAAGAAGTTGGAAGCGCCGATCAGCGCCGACGGGCAGGCCACCGCATGCTTTTCGCCGACCTTCCGGTTGAGCCAGTAGGCCAGCCCCGCATTGAAAAACACCTGGATCAGAATCGGCACCGCCAGCAGCGCGATCACCAGCGGCTGGCGCAGGATGGCGTCGCCCTGGAACGCGAACAGCAGCACCAGCGTGGCCAGCAAGGCAGCAACCGACCACGGCTGGATCCGGTGCAGCACCGCGTCGAACCTGGCATGGCTTCTGGCCAGCAGCGCGCGCCGGATTATCTGGGCGATGATCACCGGCAGCACGATATACAGCACTACCGAAGTCAGCAGCGTGGCCCACGGCACCGTGATGCTGGATACGCCCAGCAGCAGCGCGACCAGCGGCGCGAACGCGAACACCATGATCAGGTCGTTGAGCGCCACCTGCGACAGCGTGAAGTAAGGGTCGCCGCCGGTCAGCCGGCTCCAGACGAACACCATTGCGGTGCAGGGTGCGGCCGCCAGCAGGATCAGGCCGGCGATGTAGGAATCGATCTGGGCGGCCGGCAGATACCGCGCAAACCAGAGCCGGATGAACAGCCAGCCCAGCAGCGCCATCGAAAACGGCTTCACCGCCCAGTTGACGAACAGCGTGACCGCGATGCCCCTGGTGTGCTGGCGGACCTGGTGCAGCGCGCCGAAGTCGATCTTGACCAGCATCGGGATGATCATCACCCAGATCAGCAGCCCGACCGGCAGGTTGACCTTGGCGACTTCCATCGCCCCGATCGCCTGGAACAGCTGCGGCCAGCCCTGGCCGAGCGCAATCCCGACCGCGATGCAGAGCGCAACCCAGGCCGTCAGATAGCGTTCGAACAGGTTTAGCGGCGCGCCGGCCGCCTGTTTGGCGATGACTTCAGATGGTGCAGACATGAGCGCTCCGGTAAAAAATTATTGGCTTTGGCCCATTTCGTGCAATTGCTTTTGCAGCGACAGCCGATCCAGCGTGCCGAGCGGCAGGCTCAGGAACAGCCGGATGCGGTTGCTGATTTCGATATCGGCGTGGGCAAACGCCTTGCGTTTGGCTTCATCATCGCCTTCCACATGCGACGGATCGGCGAAGCCCCAATGCGCGCTGACCGGTTGCCCCGGCCAGATCGGGCAGACTTCGCCGGCGGCCTGGTCGCAGACGGTGAAAATGAAATCCATCTGCGGCGCGCCGGGCGCGGCAAATTCGTCCCAGCTCTTGCTGCGCAGAGTGCTGACGTCATAGTGGTTCTTTTGCAGCAAATCCAGCGTCAGCGGGTGCACCGCGCCGCGCGGGTGGCTGCCCGCGCTGTAGGCGCGGAAGCGCCCTGCGCCAAGCCGGTTCAGGACGGCTTCGGCGATGATGCTGCGCGCCGAGTTGCCGGTGCACAGGAACAGTACGTTGTAAATCTTGTCGCTCATGCTGGGTTTCCTTTGGTGATGGTGGGTGATGCTTGATCCGGTGCCCGCGCGCCTGCCAGCGCCAGCAGGCGCGCCACGCCGACCGGTTCCGCGGTTTGCAGCGGCACCACTGCATAGCGTTGCGCGTGCTGCGCCGCCACCAGCGTGATCTGCGCCAGTTCGTTGGCGGCGCGCCGGCGCAGCAGGGCTGACTGCGGCTGGGCGGCGGCCAGGCTGTTGTTGACGATCCAGGCCCACGGTTCGATGCCGGCGCGGCGCAGGTCGGCTTGCAGGCCGGCCGCTTCCAGCACCGGCGTGGTTTCGGCCAGCGTCACCAGCAGCACCTTGGTCCGTGCCGGGTCCTGCAGTTGCATCATCGGCGTGCTGAAATGCAGATGCGGATCGGTCATTTGGCGCGCTACTTCGCGGTGATAGGCGCCGGTCGCGTCCAGCAACAGCAGCGTGTGGCCGGTCGGCGCGGTATCCATCACGACGAACTGCTTGCCGGCTGCGCGGATCGCGCGCGAGAACGCCTGAAACACCGCGATTTCCTCGGTGCAGGGCGAACGCAGGTCCTCTTCCAGTAGTGCGCGGCCTTGCGCATCCAGGCTCTTGCCCTTGGTGTCGAGCACCTGCTGGCGGTAACGTGCGGTTTCGGCCTGCGGATCGATGCGGCTCACCGTCAGCTGCGGCAGCGTGCGGTCCGGGGTTTCGGCCAGGGTTTCAATTAAATGCGCGGCCGGATCGGAAGTGGTCAGATGCACCGGATAGCCGCGCTCAGCCAGCGCCAGCGCGACCGCCGCCGCCAGCGTGGTCTTGCCGACTCCGCCCTTGCCCATCAGCATGATCAAGCCGTGGCCGTTGGCCGCGATGTCATCGATCAAGGTACTCAGCGCGGGCGCATCGATGGCTGGCGCTGGAGTGGATTCGGTGCCGGATACCGGTTCGTCCGCGCGCAGCAATTGGCGCAGCGCAGCCGGCCCGACCAGGTTGAATGATTTCAGCGCCATACGGTCGGTCGGCAGCGCTTGCAAGGCCGCCGGCATCTCGGCTTGCGCCTGCTGCTCGCGCTTGAATACGGCGGCGGCCAGCGCATCATGCGCGGCTTCGTGCTCGGGCAGGATGCCGTTGATCACCAGATATTGCTGCTTGAGGCCGATCGCCGCCAGTTCCTCATGGGTGCGCGCCGCCTCGCGCAGCGTCGCACTTTGGGCGCGGGCGACCAGGATCAGGCGGGTACGGGCCGGATCGGCCAGCGCCTCGACCGCCGCATGATAGCGGTCGCGCTGTTTTTCCAGCCCGGCCAGCGGCCCCAGGCAGGACGCATCGCCCTTGCCCTCCTGCAGGAAATCGTCCCACGCGCCCGGCAACTGCAGCAGGCGGATCGTGTGGCCGGTCGGCGCAGTGTCGAACACGATGTGGTCATACGCATCCAGCAGAGCCGGATCGGTCAGCAGCGCGGTGAATTCGTCGAAGGCGGCGATCTCGGTGGTGCAGGCGCCGGACAATTGTTCTTCGATGCTGTTGACGACCGCATCCGGCAGCACGCCGCGCACCGGGCCGACGATCCGGTCGCGGTACAGTTGCGCTGCCGCCTGCGGATCGATTTCCAGCGCCGCCAAGCCCGGCACTGCGGCCACCTTGGTGACGCGATTGCCGATGGCGATGCCGAATACCTGGCCGACATTCGATGCCGGATCGGTCGACACCAGCAGCACGCGCTTGCCCTGGTCGGCCAGGGACACTGCGTGGGCGCATGCCAGCGAAGTCTTGCCGACGCCGCCCTTGCCGGTAAAGAACAGGAACGGCGGCGGATTGTCGAGAAACTGCATCGGCAGCGCCGCCATCAGCAGCACCGGCTGCCGCCGCAGCATCCGCCGGCGGGCTTCGCTTCGGCTTCGGCCTCAGGGGCCACGAGGCCGGCCCAGCGCGCCAGTTCGGCGCGCAGCGGATAACGCCCGGCCAAGGCGATTTCGCCATCGATCAGAATCAGCGGCAGCGCTTCCGCGCCGGAGCGCTGCAGAAAGCCTTTGACCACGGTGTTTTCGGCAAACGCCAGCGGCTGCTGCGCCAGGTTGAAGCGCTCGACCTGCGCGCCGTTTTGCATCGCCCAGCCAATGCCGGCGGAAAAATGCACCAGCGCCTGATCGACGTCAGTGCCGCATACGCCGCTGCTGCAGCACAGAGCGGGATCGAAGATTTGAATTGTGCTCATGGGAATATCCTTGATAAAGGGGGGATGGTTTAAGTGGGAATCCGGCGTCAAGCGTTGTCGCTGTACAGAAAATGGCGTTCTCAGGTCACGAAGATTCGGTACAAATCGGCGCAGGGCAGGCCGCGCCGCACAACTCCGGATGCCCGGCGCAGCATTCTTCGGTCAGGTAAGTGATCAAGTCCTGCATCAGCGCCATGTTCGCGCGGTAGCGCTGAAAGCGGCCTTCCTGGGCCGCTTTCAATAAATTGGCTTGCGTCAGCGTCTTCAGGTGGAACGACAGGTTGGTCGGCGCAATATCGAGCGCACTGGCGATCTCGCCGGCGACCAGGCCCGCCGGGCCGATGCGCACCAGCAGCCGATAAATATCGAGCCGGATGCCGGAAGCCAGAGATTCAAAAACGGTGGTTGCAGTAGTTATGTCCATGCGGCGATTATACAACGACTGTTCAACAATAGTTGAAATATTGAATTGTTGCTGGCGGTGCGCTGCACGGATGCCGCCGCAGACTTGCAATGCAGTCTGCGCATATTTTATTTTTCTTGGAGTATGCTAAAAATGCCGGGTATTCAGCGCATTTTTACTGCGGTCGAATTTTATACAGAAGTTAGTATATTGAAAACAATGCGGCGGGCGCCGGGTTTGGGCGGGCGCGAACGCGAAACCTGAACCCGGCCGTTTCTGATGTGGTGCCGCTGCATTAATGCGGCAGTTTGATCGATTTCCAGTTTGCGTGATCGAAGTACTTGCCGTAGCTATTCAGGGATTGTGCAATGGCAACCACGCCTAGCGCCCTCTCCTGGTCGTGCTGCTTGCCGCTTGCCACATCGATGCCGCTCATGATGCCGCCCACGACGACGTGGAGTTGCGCGTCCGCTTGGGGATCGAGCTTGCAGTTTTCCACAATATAGGTGATCTGCGCGGTGACCTCATTGCCGAACGCATCGTACTGCGCAGGCGTCAGTTTCCCGCCGTGGGCTGCCGGCAAGGCCGTTGCAACGGCCTTGCGGATATGGGTCATGGCCTGGCGCAGCGGGGCGTCGGTGCTCCATTTCTTGCCGGCATTAAGCTCAAGCTGGACTTGCGTCGCCGCGTCGTGTTCATGCTTGGCGCTCTCGGCGGCCAGGGCGGACAATGGCAATGCGAGGGCGATTGTCAGCAGCAAAAATTTTGGTGATTTCATGGTGCACTCCGTATCAGGTTGAATCAGCTTATGGATTAGATTGTGTCGAGCAAAAACGTCCGACTGCCTGATTAAACGAACGGCAAATGCATATGTTCCATATTTTTACGAATGCATGCCGAAACGATCGAATTTTTATCGGTCCCGGTGCAGCAATTCTTCTTCCGTTGCCTCGTTCGCATAACGCGCTAGCAATAGCGCCATCAGGGCAGCGCGCTGCCGCTGGTCCAGCAAGTCGCGCTCTTCCAGCAACTGCGCGATCACGCGACGCTGCTGTGCGTCTTGCAGTTGCGCGATCCTGGTTTGTTCGGCATCGATTTTTGCGCGTTCTGGCTGGGCCGAAAAAATCTGCCTGATCAGCGCTTCGCGGTGCTGCCGGATATCGCGCCAGTTGGCGGCCAGATCGATGACGAAGCCGTGCTCGGCCTGCTGCCAGCGGCTACGCTGCCCGGCGCTCAATTGCAATTGATCCGGCAGGCTGGCCGGTCTGCCTTGCGCGCCTGGGGCTGCCGGCGCCGACCGCAGTTGCTGCAGTTGTTTATAGGCGACCGTTGCCGCGAAGCCGAGGTTGAGTGAGAGCGAGGCTGCCAATATCCATATCCATGTGCTGCGCTTCATTGGATTCCCTTCGATAGACGACAAAGTTCGGCGGCCGCACAGAGCCCGCCCGGCGGCACCGGATCGAATACCCGCACTAGCGCGGCTGGCGGCGCGCTGGCGACCGTGCCGCCGGTCAAAAGGACGCCGAGCCAGACGCCGCCCGTCAGCGCCGCCGTAGCCGCCAGACCGGCCGGCCCCCATGCGGACCAGAACGAGCGCACCGGCCGGCGCTGCACGGCCCCGCTGCGGATGCGGTCCTGCAGCCGGGCCGCCAGATCGAACCCCAGAACCGGCGAAGGCAGATCGCGCAGATTCCGTTGCAGCGCGGCCAGCGCTTCCAGCTGATGCCGGCACAGCGGGCAAGTCTGCAGATGGGCTGTGAGCTGGCCGTACTCCCGGGCCGCCAGCGCGCGGTCCAGGTAAGCCGACAGTTTGTTGTGTTGCGGGCAATGCATGACAAGTCCTCCCATCAACGTTCGATTTTGGCCAGCAGCGCAGTGCGCGCCCGGGCGATGCGCGATTTGACCGTGCCGAGATTCAAGTCCAGAACCAGGGCGATTTCATCGTAGGTCATTTCCTCGATTTCGCGCAGCAGCAAAATCGCGCGCTGCTCGGCCGGCAGTTTTGCCAGTGCGGCTTCCAGCAGGCGATAGCGTTGCGCGGTTTCCAGCAATGCCTCGGGTCCGGCGGCCGGATCTTCCTGCAGTGCAAAATCCTCTTCCAGTTCGACGAAGGTCGCCAGTTTTTCGCGCCGCAAGCGGTCGAATGCGATATTGCGCGCAATCCGGAACAGCCAGGTCCTGAACAGCGCGTCGGGGCGCCAGCGCTCCAGACTTTGATAGGCCCGCAAGAAAGTGTCCTGCGTCAGATCCAGCGCGGCATCCGGCGCACCGGTCAGGCGCAACAGGAAGCGATAAATGCGATCCTGATAGCGCGCAACCAGTTCCGAGAACGCCTTGCCATCGCCGCTTTGGGCCAGTGCCATGCAGTGATGATCGTCGAGGTCGGAAAGGATGCGCATTACACAGTTTAACGAACGGGCGCTGAAAAAGTTCCAGCAACCGGGCCTGGCGCCTCCATATTTATCGCCAGAGCGCCGAAACCGCTTCGATTTTGACGAAATTTTAAAGGGTATATGAGAAATGCTGTATTTATCGCTTAATTTTTATGGCGTTGAAAAAGTACATTGCCCTGTATTTTTTCAGGTAAAACTTGGCCGAAAGACGATGTCCGCGCGGCATGCAGGCCGGTTGCCGAGGTCGAGGATTCGGGCGGTTTTCTTTTGCTCCCGCTCTTGAAACCAGTCGGCGAGATACCAACTACTACGTTACAATACAAGTTCTGTATTGGGGGCGACCTGGTTTCGACAGGGGTTGCAAAGCAGCGCAGGGCATACCGAGGACTGGTTACCTCGTAAATACATCCAGAAAATATATAACTGCAAACGATAACTCGTACGCACTAGCCGCTTAATACCGGCTAGCTCTACACCACTTCTTCCTTGGGGTGGGCTGGCAACAGCAGTAGAGTCATTTACAAGGAATCGCAACAGATCGGGTCACTTGGTCGGTTGTTAAATAATAGGTGGCTCGTCTTTACGCAGCGTGTGCGTCCGCGTCGTACGGATTAAATCAAATGGCAGCACTAAGTATGTAGAACTGTCTGTAGAGTGCTTCTGGACGCGGGTTCGATTCCCGCCGCCTCCACCAAATATTCGTTTTAAGAAGTCCGTAGAAATCCAAGAACCCGCGTTTCTCCCCAGAGGATGCGGGTTTTTTAATGTCTCGACTACCATTATTGCCAAAATGTACTTATCAATACACAAAATTCAATGATTGAAGACATCAAGAAAACCCTCTGGGCCACCGCCGACTGATGGCAATTGCCGGTCTGATGAGACAAGTATGTGATTGGTGATTGCTATTTTATGAATATGAATGAACCACCTCCGTTTGACCCGCCATATATAACAATTATCGACACCGCTGATGGTGCGCGCGCGGTGGAGACGCTTGCTGATGGCACGGAACGGGTCGTTACAATACAAGCCGCCATCGTTGGGCGCGCCGTATTGAGCCGGCCCGCAACGCCGGCGCGTAAAACCGTCAATCCAGTTGCGCACGGGAATGCGGAAGCCATATTGTTTCTTGACGTGCCGTTTGCACAGAAGGACAGCGTCAAGCGCCTGGGCGCGAAATGGGACGGCGCCACGCGGAAGTGGTACATCCCCCATGGCATGGATGTGCACCTGTTTAGCCGCTGGTGGCCCGAGGCGCTGAAACTAAAGATGCAGTCGGTCAGCTAGATTTGATCCTACAAATACACGCGCTCCGGCTTGACCGCCGTTTCTTGCATCGCACGCATTCGAGTGAATATGGGCGTTGAGCACCTTGCCGCCATCCTGCAAACCGATCTACGTTTCTGGGGCGTGACATTACTTGTGATGCTTGAGGGTGACGCTGCGATGTTGGCATTCATGTTTTGTTAGCGGATGGGCGCAAGCAACACGGATGTTAAGTGTAAAAAGGTAACCGACGGCTTGCTGATAGATGCGGTCGGACTCTGAACGTACATGAAAGACAGGAAGCGGCCATAAGGAAACGTTTGTCAGTCTCAATTGCTGTTCTTGACAGCTGCTGGATGCAAATCTATCCTGAAAAATCTGATATTTCGGTTAAAGGCGAGATCATTGAAGGATTTAGGCCGTATGCAAACAGGGCCTGCGCATGCATAACTGCGCGAGCCATTTCATAGTGTGTGTGGTTCGGGCAACACCGATCCCGTCGCTTCAAAGGAAAAAAGATGGATATCCTAAGAATCGCTGCATTCACTGATGGGGATACCGGAGGCAATCCCGCCGGCGTCTTGATTGCCGATGAACTCCCCAACGACGCAGAGATGCAGCGAATCGCAGCGGAGGTTGGATTTTCGGAGACTGCTTTTGCTGCTCCGACAGGCAATGGCTGGCGAGTACGCTACTTTTCGCCGGAATCCGAAGTGCCATTCTGTGGTCATGCAACGATTGCGCTTGGAGCGGCTCTGGCCCTCGAGAATGGCGACGGCGTGTTTGCATTGACCCTCAATGCGGCCGACATTACGGTCGAAGGCCACCGAAACGGCGGGATTATTTCCGCTGCGCTGCAGTCTCCGCCCACGCGCAGCAAGTTGGCGCCGCCTGAACTTGTATCCTCCGTCCTCGACTTGTTCGGCTACAAGCATGCTGACCTTGACCCCAGTATTCCACCTGCGCTTATCCATGCCGGAGCAGACCATCTGCTACTGGGCCTGAAAACCCGCGAAGCACTTGCCTCAATGAAGTACGATTTGAATACTGGTCGCAGTCTAATGATTCGAGAGGGTTTGGTAACTATCCTCCTGGCGTATTCCGAGACTGCGCAGCTGTTCCATACGCGCAATCCGTTCGCGTCTGCCGGCGTCTACGAAGATCCGGCAACTGGCGCTGCGACCGCAGCTCTTGCTGGTTACCTGCGTGACATCGGGTGGCCCCACGGTGGCGTTATCAACATAATCCAGGGCGAAGACATGGGCATGCGTTCTCGCCTGCGAGCCGAATTCTCGTCATCGACGGGCAGCTCGATCCGCGTCTCTGGTACCGCACGGATCATGCAGTCTTGAACGGACAAACTCGCTCGCGTTCGTTATGCGCCTGTTTTGATCGAGAGCGACCGTCGGCAATGGGGCGGTTGCCGACCTTCAAAAATTTGCACCGTTTGACGGCATGAGGCTGGGTCAACGAAATTTCGGTAAACGGGCCAGAAGTTCATCAGTAGCAACAGGCAGCGCCGCACCCAGCATTTTTCGGATTACTGAGTTGAATTCAAATATATATTTTTTGAATAACTCATATTTAAATAATAAATTATTAGTATGTGCTGCACTGCGGTATAGTTTG
>NZ_AVCC01000059.1 GCF_000622895.1 Herminiimonas sp. CN | reverse complement strand
TTTATGAAAGGAAGCTTGATAGCTTCCTTTTTTCATTTGAAGCGCCCGGCAGGACGCACTCGTCAGGAGCCGTCGCTGTTTGCGCATCATCGAATTGTAAGCGGTTGTAATGGCCGTCAACGCAGCTCTTACGTCAGTCGTTTTTGGCTCAAGCCCTCAGGAATTGCCTGAGTTAATTAAGACAACGTAAAGGAATACAAATGAATAAATTACTTGCTGCTCTGATCGCCGGCCTGTTCGCTACTTCCGTTTTTGCGCAAGCCGCAGCCCCGGCCGCGCCGGCTACACCGGCCGTCAAAGCAGCCAAGACCGAAGTGAAAGAAACGAAAGCTGTCGTTAAAGCCGATGCCAAGGAAGCGAAAACTGATGCAAAGGCCGATGCAAAAGTAACGGACGCTAAGGTCGGCGCCAAGAAAACCAAAGCGAAGGCGCATCGCACGGCAGTTAAAGCGAAGGCTGCAGCGTCGGACGCTAAAGTCAAGGCCGATGCTAAAGAAGCCGCGCCTAAGTAATTAGTTCAGTTGGTAAAAAAGACAGGTTCGCCTGTCTTTTTTTATTTGTACGGATATTGGCGGCGCAAGCGTGGCCGCATCGCGCACTGCCAGCGAAGGGGCATGCATTCAGCGCCTGTCACACATGCTTAAATGTCTACTTGTTCGCCTGCATGGCATTTTTCTTTTCTGGTCTGTAACTTTGCTCGTCATGGTTGCTGACGATGCCGCAATGATGGCCTTGATATTTTGCTGATCGCCGGGTTTGGAGCGCGCCATCGATTCCAGCAGGGGCATGGCGGTAAAAATATACTGCAAAGTGTATTTTTTATATGGCATTGAATGCATGGGTATATTTGCAATTTGTGCCATATATCCCGGAATTATCCTTGAGTTGCGGAATCGTTCGTGCCGGGTGGCGCAGCGCATCGATGCGAAGGTGCCGAAGGTTGCGCCGCAACGGAGTAAACTGCGTCCCACGTTCTTTCGCATAGTGCGATTCGAGCGAACTTGTGAGTATCGCCATGCCCGAAACACCGATTTCCCTATTTTCCGATCTGCACCTGAGCGAAGCGCTGTTGCGCGTGCTGCAGGAACTCGGCTACGAGTCGCCGTCGCCGATCCAGGCAGCCACCATCCCGATCTTGCTGGAGCACCGCGACGTGCTGGGCCAGGCCCAGACCGGCACCGGCAAGACGGCCGCGTTCGCGCTGCCGATCCTGTCCCGCATCGACCTCAAGCAGACCGCGCCGCAGGCGCTGGTACTGGCGCCGACGCGCGAACTGGCGATTCAGGTGGCCGAGGCATTCCAGCGCTACGCCACGCATATTCCCGGCTTTCATGTGCTGCCGATCTACGGCGGCCAGAGCTACGGCCCGCAGCTGTCCGCCTTGCGGCGCGGGGTGCACGTGGTGGTCGGCACGCCGGGCCGGGTGATCGATCACCTCGACAAGGGCTCGCTCGATCTGTCGCAGCTGAAGACGCTGGTGCTCGATGAGGCCGACGAGATGCTGCGCATGGGTTTCATCGACGACGTCGAACGGATTCTGCAGGAAACCCCGGAGACGCGCCAGACAGCGTTGTTCTCGGCCACCATGCCGTCGGCCATCAAGCGCATCGCCCAAACCTATCTGCGCCAGCCGGCCGAAGTCACGATCGCCGCCAAGACCGGCACCGCCGACAACATCCGCCAGCGCTATTGGCTGGTGTCCGGCATGCACAAGCTCGATGCGCTGACGCGGATTCTGGAGGCAGAAACGTTTGACGGCATGATCATTTTTGCGCGCACCAAACTGGGCACCGAAGAATTGGCCGGCAAACTGCAGGCGCGCGGTTTTTCTGCGGCGGCGATCAATGGCGACATGCAGCAGCTGCAGCGCGAACGCACCATCGGCCAGCTGAAGGACGGCAAGATCGATATCCTGGTCGCCACCGATGTCGCCGCCCGCGGGCTGGATGTCGAGCGCATCAGCCACGTGATCAATTACGACGTGCCGCACGATCCGGAAAGCTATACCCATCGCATCGGCCGTACCGGCCGCGCCGGCCGCAGCGGCGAGGCGATCCTGTTCATCACCCCGCGCGAACGGAATTTGCTGAAGGCGATCGAACGCGCGACCCGGCAGCCGGTGTCGCCGCTGGAATTGCCGACCATCCAGGCGGTCAACGACGTGCGCATTGCCAAGTTCAAGGAGCAGATCGGCGAGACGCTGGCCGCCGGCGGGCTGGATATCTTCGCGTCGTTGATCGAGGAGTACGAGCGCGAACACAATGTGCCGGCGCTTGAAATCGCAGCGGCGCTGGCGAAAATGGCGCGCGGCGAGATACCGCTGCTGCTGGATAAAAAACAGCGCGAGCCGCAAGCCGCGTCCACCTGGTCCGATGAAAAGCCGGTCCGTGCGGCGAAGTTCGATCACCCGGAGCGCGGTGCACGTTTTGAGCGTGCGGAGCGTCCGGCTTTCCCGAAGAAAGAACGGATCGAGCGCCCGGCTGACGCCGGCAAGCAGACGTTCCGCATCGAAGTCGGCCATGCGCACGGCGTCAAACCCGGCAATATCGTCGGTGCGATTGCCAACGAGGCCGGAATCGACTCCAAGCATATCGGACGCATCGAAATCTACGACGATTACAGCGTGCTCGATCTGCCGGCCGACATGCCGAAACCGTTGCTGGACCACCTGAAGACCGTATGGGTGGCCGGACAACAGCTGCGCATCAGCCGCGATGGCGAGCAGCCGGATGGATCGGATAAAGCCGTCGGCAAGAAAGCGCCATTTTTTGCCGCCAAGAGCGGCGGCGACCGGCGGGTCAGCGAAAAAATGGCCGGCGACAAGCCGCCGTTCAAGGCCAAGGGCGATTTTGCCAAGCGCCCGTTTGATGCGGCCAAGAGCAAGCCCAAGCCGCATCGCAAAGGACCGAAGCCGGCGTGATTTTGATCGGCAGTGCAGATGCGAAGGCCTGCACTGCTTGATCGAGTTGTGAAGAAGCGGGACTGAAAAAATGAAAACCACACGGCTCAAGGTAACGGGTATGAACGATGAGGAGCGCGTTCGCCGCGCCGCCCATATGCGTCAGGCTATTCTGGATGCGGGCTTCGATGTCGCCTAAACCCGTTGCCTGGATGCATTTGCTGACACCTGTCGAAGCCGAAGCCTGGATCGACAATTTCAATCGCGACTTGCAGCAGTGCATACGCAATGTCAATGCGGGCGGCTACGGCGTCTGCTTTTCGCTGGCGGAAGGCGGCGACATTTATCTGCACACCACATCGGAAGGCCATGCACTGCTGGACGTGACGCCGGATGCGCAGTGGGCGGCGCCGGTTATTGCCGCCGCCGCCAACGTGCCGCAGCCGAACGCGCAGATCTGGCATTTTCCCGACGCTAACCTGGTTCAATTCGTACTGGGGCTCAGCAGCTTGGTTGCTTCGACCACGATGGTCCTGCGCCACGACTTCAACCGGAAGCAACGGCGCTCAGCGCCGGAGCGCTGATCGATCAAGGATAACTGCAAACACACCGGCGCGTTGCCTCCGGGATGTCTGGCAGCACCAGGTCAGAAATTCTTGCAACAGCTGCTTGATCGCAGACGATGAGCCGGATTAGGCTGGTTGCCGGGCGATTGTTCTGCCACATGCTGCAGCGTGGGGCCGGCGAAGAAGGTAGACTGTGGCTTTATTCAACCACCGAGTACATACATGAAGTACACACAGGTAATTCCATTATTGGGTGCGGCGGCGTTGGCTATCGCAGGCAGTGCGGCCGCTGCAGAGCAAACTGTCAGGATCGGCCATGTCGCGCCGATTACCGGCGGCATCGCGCATATCGGCAAGGACGTTGAGAACGGTGTGCGCATGGCGCTCGACGAACAGAATGCCAAAAACCTCGTCATCGGCGGCAACAAGATCAAGTTCGAATTGCTGGCCGAAGACGATGCCGGCGATCCGAAGCAGGGCGCCACAGTGGCGCAAAAACTGGTCGATGCGAAAGTCAACGGCGTCATCGGCCACCTCAATTCCGGCACCACGATCCCCGCTTCGCGCATTTATTATGAGGCCGGCATTCCACAGATTTCCCCTGCCGCGACCAATCCGAAATACACCCAGCAAGGCTACAACACGACCTTTCGCGTGGTCGCCAACGACAGCCAGCTCGGCGGTGCGCTCGGCCGTTACGCCACCGATGTCCTGAAAGCCAAAAACATCGCGGTGATCGACGACCGCACCGCCTACGGCCAGGGCCTGGCATCCGAATTCGTCAAGGGCGCCAAAAAGCAGTCGCCCAGCGTAAACATCGTCTCGCAGCAGTACACTACCGACAAGGCGACCGACTTCAATGCGATCCTGACTGCGATCAAGGGCAAGAAGCCGGATGTGATCTTCTTCGGCGGACTCGATTCGGTCGGCGGCCCGATGCTGCGTCAGATGAAGCAGCTCGGCATCGATGCCAAGTTCATCGGCGGCGACGCCATCTGCACCAGCGAGATCGTCAAACTGGCCGGTGATGCGTTAGGCGATGGTCATGTGTATTGCGCGGAAGCGGGCGGCGTGGTCGAAGCCAACAAGAAGTCGCTGGAGAAATTCAAACTCACCTACAAGAAAAAATTCGACAAGGAAGTGCAGATTTATTCGCCGTATTCCTACGACGCCGCCAACGCGATGATCGCCGCGATGCAGCAAGCGAATTCGGTCGAGCCGGCAAAATACCTGCCGTTCCTGGCCAAGATCAGCTACAAGGGGGTGTCCGGCACCATCGCCTTCGATGCCAGGGGCGACATCAAGAATGGCGCGCTGACGATCTACACTTACAAGGGCGGCCAGCGCACGCTGGTGACCGTTACCAAATAAGCCGGGCGGGCGTCATGGCCCGATCTGCCTGCCGGTCATGACACCATGCCGGCGCAACCGAAGCATGCTTGCGCCGGCATTTGCATTTTCCAGAAAGTGCTGGAGTATAAGTAAAAATACTGTCATCTCCGCATATTTTTGCTGCGATGTGAAAAAATACACGGGCCAGTGTTCATTCCAGACAGAACCCGGCACGGCAACTAGACCCAGCCGCAATCGCGCAATTCCTTTTTGATGTAGGCGTAAAACACCGGGGCCGCGACCACGCCTTGCAGGCCGAACAGCGTTTCCATCACCAGGATCGCGGTCAGCAATTCCCATGAGCGGGCGTTGACCTGGGCGCCGATGATTCGGGCGTTCAGGAAATACTCCAGCTTGTGAATCACGATCATGAAGATCAGCGATGAAATCGCCGTATGCAAGCCGTGCGACAAGGCCACGATCACGATCACCGTGTTCGACACGATGTTGCCGACCACCGGTATCAGGCCGACAATGAAGGTTATGGCAATCATGCTCTTGGTAAACGGCAGATGCACGCCGGCCAGCGGCAACACCAGCGTCAGGTACAGGGCGGTCAAAAAAGTGTTGATCAGCGAAATCCGCACCTGGGCGAACACCACTTTCTGGAAAATCTGGCGCAAATTGACGGCCCGCTGGTGCAGCGCGGCGGCAAACGGCAGATAGCGCGCATGGGTGGTGGCATCCTGCAGCGCGACCATGCTGCCGATGATCATGCCCAGCAGCAGATGGACGATGATGTGGCCGGCTTCCTGCCCCACCAATTTTGCCTCGCCCGCGTGTTCGCGCAGCCAGTTGGTCAGCAGCGCGCGCAACGCATCGACGCCCGCCGGTACGTGGTCGCCCACCCAGGCCGGCATCTGATCGCGCGATGCCTCGATGATGTCGGCCAGTTTTTGCAGCAGGCTGGAAAGATTGCCGGTATCGCTGCGCAAGAACGAAAGAATCGCCCAGATCAGTGCCGACAGGGCCGCCACGATCAGCGCCGACAGCAAGGCAACCGCGATCCAGCGCGCCTGATAGGTATTGAATTTCCGGGCGATCGTGGGCGCCACCAGATACACCAGCGAATGCACCAGCAAGCCGGAAAACAGCGCCAGCAGCAGGCCCGACTTGAGGACAATGAATAACGCCAGCGCCGTCAGTACGTACGAGGCTGCGACCGGCAAAGTGATCTGGTTTGATCTGTTCATGGCAATGATGAGTGGGAAGGTGAGCGTGATTAAGCCACTGCTCGGGAATAAACTCAATCGAAATAGCTTAAACAGGATGCATTGCGAGCAAAACGGTGCCGATCCGGCTGCGCAAGCGGCTCATCATGATGGTTTTTTTCAGATGACGCGCTGGCCGCGTTGAAACGCATCCGGGTGCGGTGGCTTTGCCGGGCCTTTCCACTGGCCGCGTGCCAGTTGCCATGTTGCGTAACTTCCTGCGTGACTCCCGGAAAATTGACTGCGGCAGCTGCAAAAATTGCTAACATCACGCTGCCGCACCGATAATGCCGGCCAGCAGCCTGTTGCAAGTATTGATTCGATCCGGAAAAGGTTTTATGTTCCGGGTATACAAACAATGTGAATAAGCGAAAGTTAACTACCAGGGGAATGTGATGACAGCAAACATGACAGCCAACAAGATAAGCGCCGGTAAATTCCAGCTTGGGTACCGCCGCAATACTATCGCAGGAATGGCCGGCCTGGCTATGCTGACGCTGGCAGTGCTGGCTTGCGGCACGGCGAGGGCGGAGGAAGAAAAAATCCTGAATATCTACAACTGGTCGGATTACATCGCCGACGACACCATCAAGAATTTTGAAAAGGAAACCGGCATCACGGTACGCTACGACAATTTCGACAACAACGAAATCCTGCACGCCAAGCTGGTTGCCGGCAAGACCGGCTACGATATCGTGGTGCCTTCCTCGAATTGGGCCAAGATCCAGCTCGAAGCCGGGCTGTTCCGCAAGCTCGACAAGAGCAAGCTGCCGAATCTGGTCAATCTCGATCCGGCGCTGCAGGCCCAGCTGGCCACGCTCGATCCGAAGAATGAGCATCTGGTGCCGTGGGCCTGGGGGTTTACCACGCTCGGCATCAATGTCGACAAGGTCAAGAAGGCGCTAGGCAGCATGCCGATGCCGGACAACAGCTGGGATTTGCTGTTTGATCCGAAATATGCGTCCAAGCTGAAATCCTGTGGGGTTTCGGTGCTCGATGCGCCGTCCGAAATGCTGCCGCCGGCCCTGCACTACCTGGGCAAGCCCGCGTATTCGAAAGTGGCCGCCGACTACAAGGAAGCCGGCGCACTGCTCAAGAAGATCCGTCCTTACGTCACCCTGTTTAGCTCGTCGAGCTACATCAATGACATGGCCAACGGTTCGATCTGCCTGGTGTTCGGCTATTCGGGCGACATCAACATCGCCCGCCAGCGCGCCATCGATGCCAAAAAGGGGGTGAATCTGCAAGCCTTGATCCCGAAGACCGGCAGCACCCTGTTCGTCGATACCATGGCAATTCCGAAGGATGCGCCGCATCCCGAGAATGCGTTGAAATTCATCAACTACGCGATGCGCCCGGAAGTGGCCGCTTCGCTGACCAATAAGCTGTCTTATGCCAATCCGAACCTGGCCAGCCTGAAGTTCGTCAAGAAGGAAATCGCCAATAACAAGACGGTGTTCCTGAGCAGCGACGACATGAAGAAAATGGTCGCTCCGGATGCCGTCAGCAATGACATTCGCCGCATCATTACCCGCACCTATACGCAGTTCAAGGCAGGACGCTAAACGTACTGAAAAATGCGCGGTTCCGATACAGCGCGCCGCCAAGTGGCGGCGCGCTGGTCATCCATGATGCAAGGAGTATTAATTGTTACCGCAATGATCGTAAGTGGTGAAGTGTTACTTTTTTGTAATACTGCCTGTTTTCTGTATTTCCTTCTGAGCCTTGAACGAATACCACGGCATCACCTGCGTCAGCGAAACGATGTTGCCCGCATTGCTGGCGTCGTAGCCCGGCAAGCCGTCGATGATGTGGCGCCAGCTATTGCTTTGCAGTAGCGCCAGCAGTTTTTCGATCGCTGGTTCACGCAGGGTTTCCTTCAGGCAGGCCAGGTAATACTGTTCCTGCATCAGCGGGATGAAGTCGAGCCCGAACTGCATCGCTGCGGCCCGGATGCCGAAGCCGGCGTCGGCGTGGCCGGAAGCGACTGCCGCCGCCACCGCCAAATGGGTCGCCTCGCAGCGCTCGAAGCCGTTGACGGTAGCCGGGTCGATCTTGCCGGCGGCCAGCAATTGCTCGATCTCCAGCCGGGTGCCGGAGCCGGTTTCGCGGTTGATGAAGCGCACGCCGGGCCGCTGCAGGTCGCCCATGCCGCCGATTTTCTTCGGATTGCCGGCAGCCACCATCAAGCCCTGCTGGCGGCCGAGGAAGGTGATCAGCTTGTGCTTGCCGGGCTTCAGCAGCTTCTTGAAGGTTTGCTGGGTCAGCGTGCCGCGCGCGCGGTCTTCGCTGATGTGAAACCCGGCCAGCAGGCATTCGCCGCGCGCCAGTGCGCCCAGGCTGTCGATGCTGCCGCGAAACTGCAGATCCAGATGCAGCTTGGCGTCGCTCGCCATGAAGTCGCGCAGGCGGTTGAGTACCAGGTCATGGCTGGCGAACAGCGAAATCACATAGGCGTTGCGGTCGAACGCCAGCGCGAATTCGCGCTCCATGTCGGCGATCAGGTTCTCGATCTGCGGCAGTACGCGGGCCTTGGCGCGCTGTTCGGCAAACAGCAGTTTTTCGCCGAAAGGCGTCAGGCGCGCACGTTTGCCGCGCTCCCACACTATGATCTCGGCGCCCAGGGTCTGCTCCCAGTTCTTCAACGCGCCCCAGACGTGGCGGTAAGACAGTTCCAGCGCCTGCGCGGTTTTCGAGATCGAGCCGGTGCGGTGGATGGCGGCCAGGATCTCGAACAGCGGATTGCCGAGGTGATTCCGGGCAACCGGCGTCGCGCTGAAGGTGTAATCGAGCTTGAGATGCAACATAGGTAATCTGTTTCATATTGGTGAGGGCGATGCCAGTGCGTAATATAAGCGCGAAACCCTTTCTAAGGAGAGTCCGATGTTGCGCCGTCGCATTTTGCGTTTTTCCCTGGTGCTTGCCATTGCGCCGCTGCTTGCCAACCTTGCCGCAGCGCAGGAGGTCATCAGGCTGTCCACCACTACCAGCACCGAGAATTCCGGTTTGCTGGGATATCTGTTGCCGCAATTCGAGGCCGAGACACATGCCAGGGTGCACGTGATTTCGGTCGGCACCGGCAAGGCGCTGGAGTTGGCGAAAAACGGCGATGTCGATGTGACGCTGGTGCATGCGCGCCCGTCCGAAGACAAGTTCGTCGCCGACGGCCACGGCGTGAACCGGCGCGACGTGATGTACAACGATTTTCTGATCGTCGGTCCGGAAAGCGACCCGGCCGGCATCCGCGGCAGCAGGGACGTGATTAGCGCGTTGAGAAAGATCGTCGACAGCAAGGCTCGGTTCATCTCGCGCGGCGACAATTCCGGCACCGACCAGATGGAGAAAAACTACTGGAAGGAAGCCGGCGTCAAGCCGCAGGCGCCGGCCTATGTCTCGGCCGGCCTGGGGATGGGCGAAGTCCTGACCATGGCGGCCCAGATGCAGGCGTATACCCTGACCGACCGCGCAACCTACGGCGCGTACCGGGCCAAGACCGGCCTGGCGGTAGCGGTGCAGGGCGACCCGAAAATGTTCAACCCGTACGGCATCATTGCGGTCAACCCGGCCAAGTACAAGGACATCAATTACAAGGGCGCAATGCTGCTGATCAACTGGCTCACCTCGACCGAAGGGCAAAAGAAAATTGCCGACTTCAAGGTTGACGGGCAACAACTTTTTTACCCGTCGGCAACGAAATAAGCGCACCGAAAATTTCTCTGGCGGTCATAACATCGTCATGCGCTGCGGTTACAGTGCGTATTGTGGGCGATAACCTGCCCGGCCGGGCAGGTTATCGCTGTATATTGACGCTTTGTTTCGCTAAAAATACCGCTGGAACTCCGTGTCGTTCACAACATGGCTGCTGTCTTTGCAGCCTGTTTTATCCTGGGCCGGAGTTCGGTAGGCGATTGGATACGAGAGGGTTGCATGTTTGCTGCAGTGGATTTGGGTTCGAATAGTTTTCGCCTGCATATCGGCGTGCATGACGGCGAGACGATACGCGTGGTCAAGAGTTCGCGCGAATCGATTCGCTTCGCGGCCGGGCTGGACCAGAATGGTTTTCTGACTGAAACGGCGATGCAGGGGGCGGTAGAAACCCTGCGTCGCTTCAATGCCATATTGGCGAGCTTTCCGCTGCAGGCGGTCAGAGTGGTGGCGACCAATACCTTTCGGGTCGCGAAAAATGCAGCTGAATTTCTGCCGCTGGCGGAGCAGGCGGTCGGCTATCCGATCGAGATCATCTCCGGCGAAGAGGAGGGACGGCTGATTTACATGGGCGTCGCCTGTTCGGTAGCGCAAGCCAGCGAGCGGCGGCTGGTGCTCGACATCGGCGGCGGCTCCACCGAGCTGATTCTGGGGCGCGGCTCCGACATCGAGCATGTCGAATCGTTCGGCATCGGCACCGTCAAGCAAAGCCTGGCATTTTTCCCCGACGGCCGCATCGACGCCGCCACTTTCGCCGCCGCGACGCTTTCCGCGCGCAGCCATTTCGAGGATGCGGCGCCGCCTTATCAGCCCGATAACTGGTCGGTTGCCTACGGCTCGTCCGGCACCATGCGGGCGATTTCGGATGCGATCCTGAAGAACGGCCTCGGCGATGGCGCACTGTCACCTGCCAACCTGGATGCGTTGCGGCAGCGGCTGATTGCGTTCGGCAGCGTCGATAAAATCGATCTGGTCGGCCTGAAGCCGGAGCGCGCTGCGGTGCTGGTGGGCGGTCTGACGATCCTGATCGGAGTGATCCAGGAGCTGGGCATTGCCAGCATGCGGCCGATCGCGGCCGGGCTGCGCATGGGCGTGATGTGGGATCTGTACTTGCGCGCCACCCGGCGCGACCGGCGCGAACAGGCCGTGCGCGATTGCCTGCAGCGCTTTCATGTGGTGGAGAAACGCGCCAACAGCGTCGCCGCCATCGCGGTTGCGCTGTACCGGCAACTGAAACCGGCTTCCGACGCCCTCGCCAAGCAACTCTACTGGAGCGCGCTGCTGCACGAGGTCGGGCTGGCAGTGTCGCAGACCGATTACCACAAGCACGGCGCTTACCTGATCGAGCATGCCGATTTGCCCGGCTTCACCACCCGCGAGCAAAAATCGATGAGCCGCCTGATCCTGGCGCACAAGGGCAACCTGCGCAAGGTCGGCGACGTGCTGGCCAATCCGGATGCGGCCAAGGCGGTGCTGGCGCTGCGGCTGGCGGTCATCTTCATGCATGCGCGCATCGACCCGGACCCGGGCAGCTTGCGCCTGAAGATGAAAAGCCGGATCGAACTCGATCTGCGCCGGGACTGGATTGCCAGCCATCCGACCATTTCGTACTGGATGGAAAAGGAGATCAACTGCTGGGAAGATGTCGATGTCGATTTCATCATCAAGAGCAATGCATAAGCCGCCGGCGTGTTGCTGCGGCAGTGCTGATGATGGAGTGCTTGCATCAGCCGATTAAATTTTATATATTATTTATACTATTTAACGGAGTATGAAAAATGAACAAAAATCCTGCCCCGAAATCAGAGCATGCCGCCACTCCCGATGCCAAACCGGCGCCTGTTGCAGCCAGTGCTGTGAAGATAACCAAGGTCAGGGCGGCCGCAGCGCCCAAGCCGGCAGCCGCAGCAAAAACGGTGCGCGTAGGCCGGCCGCCAGCCGCCAAGCAGGCCGTAGTGAAAAAAGCGGTGGTGCGCAAGAGCGCCAAAAACACGGCGGCGCAGCCGGTCGCAGCAAAGCCGGCAGCCGCAGCCAAGGAAAAGGCCAAGAAAGCCAAGCTGGTAAGGGATAGCTTCACGATGCCGGAAACGGAGTACGAAGTCCTGGGCAAGGTCAAGAAGGCATCGCTGAAGGCCGGTTTCAATGTCAAGAAAAGCGAATTGCTGCGCATCGGCGTGGTGCTGGTCGATCAGCTGAACACGGCCCAATTGCAGGACGTACTGGCGCACCTGACGCCCTTGAAGGCAGGGCGGCCGAAGAAGGACAAGTAATCCACTCCTAAATCGACCGTGCCTTCGCGTTCGCACTGGATTTTGGCACGGAATAATGCATTCGCAGCAAGGCCAGCAATATCGGACCGGGGCAATCGCTCCGGTTTTTTTGTTCGTGTAAATGTATTTATTGGTGGGTATAAGGCAGAATAACTGTTTTGTTCCCGATTTTACTGCGCTGTTAAAAATACACAATGCTGTATTTTTATCGTGTGCAGCGCTGCAAATCCTTCTGCGCGGATGTCACGCAATCGACATGCGGCCGTCACGGCGCGGAAATATTCGGCAGTTACGCTCTGCCTGTTTTCAATACAGGGGCGAACATGCGATTACTGACCATTACTGCCGATGCCAATCCGCAGTTTCCCAAGCTGGCGCTCAGTCTTGCCAGCACCCCGGCCGAGGTGCGCGAAGTACAGCGCTTGCGCTACAAGATTTTCATCAAGGCCAGGGGGTTGAGCACGCTGGCCAATCCGGAAGGGCTGGACCAGGACGAGTTCGACGCGTTCTGCGACCACCTGATCGTGCGCGACAGCAAAACCCTGAAGGTGGTCGGCACTTACCGCGTGCTGAGCGCCGATGCGGCACGGCGCATCGGGCGTTTTTATTCCGAGCAGGAGTTCGACCTCAGCCGGCTCGAACATTTGCGCGGCCGCATGGCCGAGGCCGGGCGCGCCTGCATCCATCCCGATTACCGCAGCGGCGGCGTGATCATGCTGCTGTGGGCCGGGCTGGCCGCGTACATGCGGCGCGAACGCTGCGATTACCTGATCGGCTGCGCCAGCGTCAGCCTGGCCGACGGCGGCCATAACGCGGCCGCGTTGTATCACGCGCTGAACGATCGCAATCTGGCGCCGCCCGAGTACCGGGTCACGCCGCATGTGCCGTTCCCGACCGAGGAGCGCGAAGCCGGCCACGCGCCGGTGGTGCCGCCGTTGCTGAAAGGCTATCTGCGCAGCGGCGCCTGGGTCTGCGGCGAGCCGGCCTGGGACCCCGATTTCCACTGCGCCGATTTGTTCCTGCTGCTGCCGCTGGAGCGGCTCGACGGCCGCTATGCGCGCCATTACCTGAAGGAGACGGGGGCGTTGTAGCGCCGGCAGTGCAGGCGCGGCAAGCCTGTACCGCCGGACTGGTCGCGGCCTGGCCGCAATCAGGCTGCGCTTAATGCGCTCGGCTTGATTCTGCTCTCCAGCGTTTTTCCCTTGCGCGCACGCTTGGCAATATGGACTGCGAGCGCGGTGGCTGTCAGCGCCACGGTTTGAGTTTTGTTGGCGCGGCCGATGCCGGTGACGACCAGCCCCCGCTGATTGATGGTCTGCGCCGCCAGCAGTTTTTCCCGCTCGTCCAGCCCCATCAGGATCACGCCGCGCCCGCCGCTCGACAGCGCCTTGATTTCGGCCAGGCCGAACACCAGCAGGCGGCCATGTTCCGACAGGCAGGCCAGCGCATTGTCGTCGCCGCCGAC
Organism: Herminiimonas sp. CN; assembly: GCF_000622895.1. GTDB lineage: Bacteria > Pseudomonadota > Gammaproteobacteria > Burkholderiales > Burkholderiaceae_D > AVCC01. The sequence continues at coordinate 8,159 of NZ_AVCC01000059.1, read as the reverse complement.
GATGGCCGGCGGCAGCAGGGTGTCGCCGGCTTCCAGCGTGACGAAGGCCTTGCCGGCCTTGTTGCGGCTGACCATGTCGCCGGCCTGCGCGGTGAAGCCGTAACCGGCGTCCGAGGCCAGCAGCAGCGTCGTATCCGCCGCACCGGCGAAGTAATGCAGCACCCGGCTGCCGCTGGCGGTGTCGATGAAGGTGGTGATCGGCATGCCGTCGCCGCGCGCGTTCGGCAGCGCCGACACCGGCACCGAGTAGACGCGGCCGTTGGAGCCGAACGCCAGCAGGTTGTCGACGGTACGGCATTCGAAGGTGCGCAGCAGCGCATCGCCGGCCTTGAAGGCGAATTGCGCGGCGTCGTGGCCGTGGCCGCTGCGGACGCGCACCCAGCCTTTTTGGGAGATCACGATGGTGACAGGCTCATCGACCACCTTCTGTTCCATCACCGCTTTTTCCGCCGCTTCGATCAGCGTGCGACGCTTGTCTCCTGCACCTTCGCCGAACTGCCTGGCGTCGGCCTCGATTTCCCGGATGATGCATTTTTTAAGGGCGGCCGGATTGTCCAGCAGTTCCTGCAGGCCGGCGCGTTCGCTGCGCAGCGTCGCCAGTTCCTGCTGGATCTTGATCGCTTCCAGCCGCGCCAGCTGGCGCAGGCGGATTTCCAGGATGTCCTCGGCCTGGCGCTCGGACAGCGCAAAGGCTTTGATCAGCGCCGGCTTCGGCTCGTCCGAGGCGCGGATGATCTGGATCACCTTGTCGATGTTGAGCAGGACCGCTTCCCGCCCTTCCAGGATGTGGATGCGTTCGTCGACCTTGTTTAAGCGGTGTTCGGTGCGGCGGGTGACGGTGGCGAAACGGAAGGCGATCCATTCGCGCAGGATCTCGCCCAGCGCTTTCTGGCGCGGCCGGCCGTCGCCGCCGATCATCACCAGGTTCAGCGAGGCGCTGGTTTCCAGTGAAGTGTGCGCCAGCAGCGTCTGCATGAAGGCGGCCTGGTCCTGGGCCCGCGATTTCGGCTCCAGCACCAGACGCACCGGCGCCTCGCGGCCGGATTCGTCGCGCACCGTATCCAGCACCGAGAGGATGCTCTGCTTCAGGTTCAGCTGTTCCGGCGTCAGCGCCTTCTTGCCGGTCTTGAGCTTCGGATTGGTCAGCTCCTCGATTTCCTCCAGCACTTTCTGGGTGGAGGTGCCGGGCGGCAGTTCGGTCACCACCGCCTGCCACTGGCCGCGCGCCAGTTCCTCGATCTCCCAGCGCGCCCGCACCTTCATGCTGCCGCGCCCGCTCTGGTACATCTCGGACAATACCGTCGGGCCGGTGATGATCTGGCCGCCACCGGGGAAATCCGGGCCGGGGATGCATTCCATCAGCTCGGCATGGCTCAGCTTCGGGTTGCGGATCAGGGCCACCGCGGCGCGCGCGACTTCCTGCAGGTTGTGCGACGGGATTTCGGTCGCCAGCCCGACCGCGATGCCGGAGGCGCCGTTGAGCAGCACGAAGGGCAGGCGGCCCGGCAGCAGCATCGGCTCTTCAGTCGAGCCGTCGTAGTTGGGCTGGAAATCGATGGTGCCCATGTCGATCTCGTCCAGCAGCAGCCTGGCAATCGGCGTCAGGCGCGCTTCGGTGTAGCGCATCGCCGCCGCGCCGTCGCCGTCGCGCGAGCCGAAATTGCCCTGGCCGTCGATCAGCGTGTAGCGCAGCGAGAAATCCTGCGCCATCCGCACCAGCGCGTCGTACACCGACTGGTCGCCGTGCGGGTGCAGCTTGCCCAGCACGTCGCCGACCACGGCGGCGGATTTGCGCGGCTTGGCGGCCGCGTTCAGGCCCAGCTCGTTCATGGCAAACAGGATGCGGCGCTGCACCGGTTTCTGGCCGTCGCAGACATCCGGCAGCGCGCGGCCCTTGACCACCGAGATCGCGTAGTCGAGATAGGCGCGTTCGGCGAAGGTGGCCAGGGTCAGGGTATCGTCGTCGGCCGGGGCCGGTTCAAGTAGCGTGGTGTGGTCGGTCATGGTTTTTTCAAATTAGATGCTGGGGTGCTGCCTGCGAAAACGCGCAAGGCGCGCAAAAAAGGGCGGCGGCGCCAACCCGGACGCCGTTTTCCAGGCCGGGAGAGGGCTGGAGACGTTCCATGTACTGGCGATGGTATATTTCATTGCCGCAATGAATATATGCGGGAAACGGCACGAAAATCACCATACCCCATGTATTTATCAGATATCCGCGTCGGCTTCGTTGCCGTGCTCTTCGATCCAGGCCCGGCGCGACGCGGCTTCGCCCTTGCCCATCAGCATGTGGAAGCGCGCCTCGGAGTCCGGCACGTCGAAGGCGCCGAGCGTGATCGGCAGCAGGCGGCGGGTGTCGGGGTTCATGGTGGTTTCCCACAGCTGCTCGGCATTCATCTCGCCCAAGCCCTTGAAGCGCGCAATCGACCAGGCGCCGTCCTTGATGCCTTCCTTGCGCAGCTTGTCCTCGATGGCTGTCAGTTCGCCGCTGTCGAGCGCATAGATTTTCTGCGCCGGCCGCTTGCCGCGCGCCGGCGCATCGATGCGGAACAGCGGCGGGCGCGCCACGCAGATGTGGCCGCGGTCGACCAGTTGCGGGAAATGGCGGAAAAACAGCGTCAGCAGCAGCACCTGGATGTGCGAGCCGTCGACGTCGGCGTCCGACAGGATGCAGATCTTGCCGTAGCGCAGGCCGCTGAGGTCGATTGCATCATTGCGGCCGTGCGGATCGACCCCGATCGCGACTGCGATGTCGTGGATTTCGTTGTTGGCGAACAGGCGGTCGCGCTCGGTTTCCCAGGAGTTCAGCACCTTGCCGCGCAGCGGCAGGATGGCCTGGAATTCCTTGTCGCGCCCCATCTTGGCCGAGCCGCCGGCGGAATCGCCCTCGACCAGGAAGATTTCATTGCGCGCGGTGTCGGACGATTCGCAATCGGTCAGCTTGCCCGGCAACACCGCCACGCCGGAGGATTTGCGTTTCTCGACCTTCTGCGCCGAACGCAGCCGCGACTGCGCCTGCTTGATCACCAGTTCGGCCAGCTTGCGGCCGTATTCGACGTGGTCGTTGAGCCACAATTCCAGCGCCGGCTTGGTGAAGCTGGCGACCAGCTTGACCGCATCGCGCGAGTTTAGTTTTTCCTTGATCTGGCCCTGGAACTGCGGATCCAGCACCTTGGCCGAGAGCACGAAGGAAACCCGCGTGAACACGTCTTCCGGCAGCAGCTTGACGCCTTTCGGCAGCAGCGAATGCATGTCGACGAAGCTTTTCACCGCGCCGTACAGGCCTTCGCGCAGGCCCGATTCGTGGGTGCCGCCGGCCGGGGTCGGGATCAGGTTGACGTACGATTCGCGCACCACGTTGCCGTCCTCGGTCCAGGCCACCGCCCAGCTGGCGCCTTCGCCTTCGGCAAAACCCTCGGTGTCGGCAGTGGCATGCTGCGCACCCTCGAACAGCGGGATCAGCGTTGCGCCGCTGGCAGTTTGCGCCAGCGATTCCAGCAGATAGCCGCGCAGGCCCTGGTCGTATTGCCAGGTCTGGCTGTCGCCGGTCTTGGCGTTGGCCAGCGTGACCCTGACGCCCGGCAGCAGCACCGCTTTCGAGCGCAGCAGGCGCTGCAGGTCGCCCAGCGCGATATTCGGCGAGTCGAAATACTTGGGGTTCGGCCAGACCGTGACCTTGGTGCCGGATTTCTTGCCTTCGCGGAAAGCCGGGCGCGAGCTCAAAGGTTCGATCACCTCGCCGTCGGCAAAGGCCAGCTGGTGCACGCCGTTGCCGTTGTCTTCCTTGCGCCAGACCGTGATCTCCAGCCGCGACGACAGCGCGTTGGTGACCGAGACGCCGACCCCGTGCAGGCCGCCGGAAAACGCATACGCGCCGCCGCTGCCCTTGTCGAACTTGCCGCCGGCGTGCAGCCGGGTGAAGACGATTTCGACCGTCGGCACATTTTCTTCCGGGTGCAAGCCGACCGGGATGCCGCGGCCGTCGTCCTCGACGCTGATGCTGCCGTCGGCATTCAGGGTGACCAGGATCGTCTTGCTGAAGCCGCCCAGCGCTTCGTCGGAAGCATTGTCGATCACTTCCTGCACGATGTGCAGCGGGTTTTCGGTGCGGGTGTACATGCCCGGGCGCTGCTTGACCGGCTCCAGGCCTTTCAGCACGCGGATGGAGGATTCGTTGTATTCGGATTGTTTGGTTGCCATTCTGGGCGATACTTTTTAAGGGCTAAGATGTTATCTTGCGGAATTATGCAGTGCAGCATCATTTTAATGAATAATTCTATTCCCTAAGGAATGCAGCAGCTTAACCTGATACCCGCGACAGGGTGAAATTGGCGGCTGGCCTCGTACCTGGTTTGGCCTGCTGCACAAGATGTAATTGCAGTACGCACAGTTTTCATTCGATGCCCATTATGCAAAATCACAATACCAAATTGAGCCCGGTGCCGCAGCTTGCGATTCGCCTGATCGGTTTTTCCAGTCAGGAAGAGAGCATGCTGGAGGCTACGCTGGCCGTCCACACGGGTGGCAAGTATATTTTTTGCTGCCTGGAGCCGGATAGCTTGCAGGATCCCGACCTGTATTTTGCCAATGCCGACGATTTGAAGGCGCTGGCGATTTTATCCAGCCTGGGGCCGAGCGATATCCGTCCGGCCTTGCTGATTGGCGCGCCCGCGATCGCGCTGCCGTATCCCCATCTGGCACGGCCGATACGCTGGCGCAGGCTGCTCGATGCGCTCGATGTGCTGGTTGAAAAACGCGCCAGCGCGCTGGCGCGGCTGCATCCGGCGGCATTGCTGGCGGTGTCGGAGCGCCGTCAGCGCTACCGGGTCGATATTGACCTGACCGATCCAATCGACTACATCCGCATGCGCAAAAGCAGGCGGCGCGACGGCGGAGTCTTGATCATCGACAGGAATGCGCTGTTTCGCGACTTTACCGCCGAGTTGATGACATCGCATCAGGTACCGGTGGCCTGGGTCGCCACCGAGCAGGCCGCGCTGGATTATTGCAATCAGCATCATGTCGCCGTGGTGCTGATCAATGCCGCCACCCCGGGAGTGGAGCCGTACCGCTTGTGCCGCACCATCAAGAATGGCCGGGACGGGGACGGGGCGGCCGTCATCCTGCTGAGCGGAAAACCGTTTCTCTACGATAGCCAGCAGGCGCAGGCGGCTGGTTGCAGCGGCTTTCTGGATAAGCCGGTAAGCGCGCAACTGGTGCTGGCGACGTTGCAGAAATACCTGCGGTAGGAATCTGGCAGTACGGTTATTTACTCAACAGCCGCATGCCGCGCTCCAGTCCGTCGATGGTGACTGGAAACATGCGGTGGCTCATCAGTTGCTGCATGATGGCGACCGATTGGCGGTACTGCCACAAGGCTTCCGGTTCCGGATTAAGCCAGATGCATTTCGGGAAGGCGTGGGTGAAGCGCTGCAGCCAGGCGGCGCCGGCCTCGGCGTTGTTGTACTCGACCGAGCCGCCCGCCCGCAGGATTTCATGCGGACTCATGGTGGCGTCGCCGACGAAGATCAGCTTGGTGTCGGCCGGATATTTGCGCAGGATGTCCCAGGTCGGGAAGCGCTCCGCGTGGCGGCGGCGGTTGTTCTTCCACAAGTAATCGTAGACGCAGTTGTGGAAGTAAAAGAATTCCATGTTCTTGAATTCGGTCCTGGCGGCGGAAAACAGTTCCTCGGTGCGGGCGATGTGGTCGTCCATGGTGCCGCCGACGTCCAGCAGCATCAGCACCTTGATATTGTTCCTGCGTTCCGGCTGCATCTTGATGTCGAGGTAGCCGGCGTTGCTGGCGGTGGCGTGGATGGTGGCGTCCAGCGCCAGTTCTTCCTCGGCGCCCTGGCGGGCGAATTTGCGCAGCCGCCGCAGCGCGACCTTGATGTTGCGGGTGCCGAGTTCGCGCTCGGCGTCGTAATCGCGATAGGCGCGCGCCTCCCACACCTTGACCGCGCTACGGTTGCGGCTTTCGCCGCCGATGCGGATGCCTTCCGGGTTGGTGCCACTATTGCCGAACGGCGATTTGCCGCCGGTGCCGATCCATTTGCTGCCGCCTTCGTGGCGTTCCTTCTGCTCCTTCAGCAACTCTTTGAGCCTATCCATCAGCTTGTCGTAGCCGAATTTTTCGATCGCCGCTTTCTGTTCCGGGCTTAATTCGCGTTCGATTCGTTTCATCAGCCAATCGAGCGGAATTTCGGGGTTTTTCTCGAAAATCGTGTGGATGCCCTTGAAGTACAGCCCGAACGCCTGGTCGAACTTGTCGTAATGCGCTTCATCCTTGACCAGCACGGTGCGCGCCAGATAGTAGAAATCGTCGATCGAAGTGCCGATCACGCCTTTTTGCAGCGCTTCCAGCAGTAGCAGGAATTCCTTGATCGAAACCGGAATTTTGGCGTCTTTCAGCGTAAAGAAAAAATCAATTAGCACAATGTTCCTTAACGTCCGAGCTTGTGTAGCAGGTGGCTCTTCACGGTCGCCCATTCGGACGCGATGATTGAAAACACCACGGTGTCGCGCAGCGAGCCGTCGGCCATGCGCATGTGGTTGCGCAACACGCCATCCTGCTTGGCGCCCAGGCGGGCGATGGCGTGGCGCGAGGCGTGGTTCATCCAGTGGGTGCGAAATTCGACTGCGATGCAGTCCAGGGTTTCGAACGCGTGGGTCAGCAGCATCAGCTTGCATTCGGTATTGATGGCAGTGCGCTGGGCGCTGGCCGCATACCAGGTGGAGCCGATCTCGAGCCGCCGGTTGGCGGCATCGATGTTCATGTAGGTGGTCATGCCGCACAGCGCGCCATTGTCGGCGCGCCGGACCGCGAACGGCAACATGCTGCCGCTGGCCTGCAGCGCCAGGCGGCGGTCGATCTCGCGGCGCATGGCGTCGGGAGCAGGGATGGCGGTGTACCAGAGCCGCCACAATTCGCCGTCGGCCACCGCCTGCTGCAAGCCGTTGTGATGGGTTTGATCCAGTCGTTCCAGCGTTGCGTGCCGGCCTGCGAGGATCGTTGGCATGTGTGTGGGCATGTAATATACAGAATAGTGTATTTTTATTTTCGTATGTAATCTATGCGTGAGTAGCACTATTAATGTGCATACCCAGCATATTTTTATTATCTGTTGGTGCGCGCCATATAGACCAGCCGTTCGAACAGATGCACGTCCTGCTCGTTTTTGAGCAGTGCGCCATGCAGCGGCGGCACGATCGTCTTTGCATCCGGGCTGTGCAGCGCGTGGGCCGGAATGTCTTCGGCCAGCAGCAGCTTGAGCCAGTCCAGCAGTTCCGAGGTGGACGGCTTTTTCTTCAGGCCCGGCACCTCGCGCACTTCATAAAAGGTTTGCAGCGCTTGCGCCAGCAAATCCTTCTTCAGCACTGGAAAGTGCACATCGACGATTTGCTGCATCGTGTCCTTGTCGGGGAACTTGATGTAGTGGAAGAAGCAGCGGCGCAAAAAGGCATCCGGCAATTCCTTTTCATTGTTCGAGGTGATGATTACCAGCGGCCGGTGCAGCGCGCGCACCATCTCGCGCGTTTCATAGACGTAAAACTCCATGCGGTCGAGTTCGCGCAGCAGATCGTTGGGGAATTCGATGTCGGCCTTGTCGATCTCGTCGATCAGCAGCACTACCGGGCGCTCGGCGGTGAATGCCTGCCACAGCACGCCCTTGACGATGTAGTTGTGGATGTCGCGCACCCGCTCGTCGCCCAGTTGCGAGTCGCGCAGGCGCGATACCGCATCGTATTCATACAGGCCCTGCTGCGCCTTGGTGGTCGATTTGATGTGCCACTGCAGCAGCGGCATGTCGAGCGCGGCGGCAACTTCCTCCGCCAGCATGGTTTTTCCGGTGCCTGGCTCGCCTTTGATCAAAAGCGGGCGTTGCAGCGTCAATGCCGCATTGACGGCCAGTTTCAGATCGTCGGTGGCGACGTAGCTTTGGGAACCTTGAAAACGGTTTTCGTGTCGCATAGTCCTGTGTCATTAGAATGAAATTGAATTTCAGTATAAATGAGAATGTAGATGAGAATTGCAAAACACCGGTAAAACCATCATGCTGCCAGGGTAATCGCCGCGGCGTGGAGACATTGGTGCACTGAACGCAGGCGTTCGGTTGCGCACCCGCGCTGTTATTGATTCGCCCCGTTCTCACCATCCCTCT
>NZ_AVCC01000058.1 GCF_000622895.1 Herminiimonas sp. CN | reverse complement strand
ACGCCCGTGAGTTTGTTAAATTACTGAATTACTCAATGATTAACACTCTGCGGACTGCACGGGCGCGGTACTCATTCGACTTGAGGGTGCCGAACTGGTCGCCACTGAGGAAATGCTGCACCCATGCATAAGAGTCGTCGGCGGCGTCCTGCGGTGATGTCCAGTACCAGTCGTCCGCATCAAATCCGTCTGGTGTGTTGATGAACAGCAGGCGCGCTTCACGGCGATCCGGCAGTGACCAGTCGGCGTGTCCCTCGTCCGGCACTGAGGATCCGGCGCAGGCATCTTTCCAGTTGACGTTGGTCAGTTCATGCGCGGCTATTGCGTGGATCAGGTGGTAGTCGGGCGCTCCGTTTTCGCCGCGCATGATGCCGGCATAGATGCCGCCCTGGTCTGGCCAGACTGCGCCAATGCGTGGCGGCTGGCATTGTGGTTGCGGCAGTGCGTTGCGCGTCAGCTTCGCCTTGCTCAGCCAGCTATCGATCAGGTGCGCTGCCGGGATAGAGACCTTGGCGCCATGAAGCTCAAATTCGAGAACGTCGGGCATGAATTACCTCCAAAAAAAATAAAATCGATTCGGGCTGCGCCCGTGGGGAGCTAAATTGTTGAATTACTCAATGATTAATAATCTGCGGACTGCACGGGCGCGGTACTCACCCGACTTGTGGCTGGTGCCCTGGTTGCCATTGACGAAGTTCTGCACCCATGCATAAGAGTCGTAGGCGGCGTTCTGCGTTGAGGTCCAGTACCAGGCATCATCAAAAGCCTGTTCACTGCCCTCCTGAAATGCCTCGGCAGCAGTCTGCGCAGGCAGTTCACTGGTATATGGATAAGTTGATGGAACCGCCGAAAGGTTGATCCCGGACCGTGCGTAGAGATAATTTTCTTCTGTGCCCGGTTTCAGGTTCCGGTAGATGATCTCCAGTTCGTCCTGCGCTGGCAGATACCAGTCGTCATGTTCGGCAATACGCAGATCCCGCGCCCACTGTGCGAGTTTGCTGCCGGCCGCTGCCATTGCCTGGGTATTGGCATGGCCGTCGGCGTGCGAGGTTGCGCCCTCGACAGCTTTATTGGAATCATTCCAGGCGGTATCGTCCTGCTCGCCGCCGGCTTTTGGCGCCACGATCAGCGCGAATGCTTGCCCGTCGACGTTGATGCGGCCGGCATAGAAACCACCGTCAAATGGTGTGCCAGGTACCGTTGGAACGGTTGGGGTGGTGGTGGGTGCGTTCATTTGTTAGCTTTCCGTGGTGGTTAAGGGTGTTGGTGGTTCGGAGTGGCTGCGGAGGTTGCTTTTTCAATCTCGTTCTTGATCGCGTAATCCCGGTACAGCTGGTCGGCGTAGGCCTCTGTCATCTGCGCGGTTGTCGCCTTCATCCGTGCCAGGCAGGCGCGCACCGCCCGGGTGTCGGTGTCGAAAATCGGCATGCCGTATTGGAGTTTGTTGACCAGCTGGCGCAGCGGTGCCAGATCGAGCGCTTGGCCGCTGCGGATTTCGTGGATCGCATAGGCGTCGATGACGCCGGTGAATGCGGCGCAGGTGTCGTACAGACCGCCATCCTCGAAATCGCGGAACACGGGTGCGCCGCTGTCCACGGCGTCAACGGTGCCGTCCTGCTCCAGCTGGTCGATGATCGCCTCCATCGGCCCGAAAACACTTGCAACTTTCCACGGCATGGTGCGCAGCTTGCGGCCGTCGCCGTTCCATTTCGGCTGGTATGCCTTGGTGCGCCGGGACTTGATTTTGCGCATCATCCACCTCGCTTGAAGTGGCGGCGGTACAGCGCCATGCTGCAGACGATGCCGAACGGGCCGCCCAGCATGTAGGCCGCGTATTCGGCCGGCCCGCGGGCGTGGATCACCTGCAGCATGCCGAGCTGGCCGAGCGAGATCAGCAGGCTGTTGGAAAACGCGGCGAAGTAGTGGTCGTTAGTGACGAACTGCTGCTGCAATCCAAGCGCAAGCACCAGGCCGAACGTGCTACCGAAGAGCAGGGCGGTGTTCACAGCGCCGCCTCGGTGTGGCGCACATCGCGCTTGAGCTCCAGCATCGGAATGGCGCTCGGTTTTGCGTCAGCGTGGTCGTGGATCCTGACCATTCCGAAGCGTTGGCCGTTGCCGATACAGGGCCGAATCTCAACGAGTGTTCCGACTGGATAGCCGTTGTGGGTTACGTCATCGCTTATTTTTATGTGTGTCATGGAAATCCTTTCTTGTTAATCGTGGTCAGCGCAATCCGGGTAGCTCGGACGGAAGCGGGAATTTTTCTCGTACTTAAGGGCCTCAAGCAGCATGCTTTCTGGCGGAATGTCGCTGGCTTTTGACGGGGTCAACTCAGGCGATACACTTCTGTCAGGAGGCGATGATTCCGTTCCGCTCTGACCGGTCTAATTTTCTGTAGTAGTCATTTCAATTCCTTATTAGTCGTTGTCACCGGCCTGCATTTTTTTCACATCGAATCGCTCGCGGTTCTTTATGTGCTTCCTTGCGACGGCCTTTACCGCCTTAGCCAATAATTTGCTTTTCATGACCTCGTCCAGCGGTTGCGTTAGGGCGAGTTTTCTGTGCGCTACCTCCAATGAAATGCGATCTGGCTCTGTTTTGTCGCGCGCCATGGTCAGCTTTGTTTTCTGAGCGGGCAGGCACGGCGGCGGGCTTCGATTGCACCTGGTGCGTATGGCCACGGTTGACTGCAAAGAGCACTGACCTGTTCCTGTTGTTCGCGCTCGATGCGTTTGTCGTCGGCTGACACATATCCGGCGCCGTAGGCGATCACGATGGTTGCCAGGGCGAACCAGGCGCTGCGGTGGATGGGCGGAACTGCGTTGCGGTAAACAACGCTGCCAGTCTGGTGTGCGCTTTGGTGGTATTGGCAGGTGCTGACGCGTTGCTTGAGTTGGTCGGCCTGACGATGCAGCAGCCAGGCGCGCAGGTGATGGAAAGTTTGCATGAGTCAGCTCCGTTTGAAGAGGGTAAAAATCTTTTCGGCCAGTTCACGTTCGCCCATGGATTCAAGAAAACCGGACAACATGGAGGCGAATGTTTTGGTGCGCTCATCAACGGCGCTGCTGCTATCCGTGACGGTCGGATGCTCGGCGATCGCGCAATCTACGCAGTGGGTGATTGCGGCCTTGAGTTGGTCTGTTGTGGCGGTAAATTGCGCATTGTTACCAGAGAGATCGGCGTTTGACGCTGCAGCGGTCGCTACGTGAAGTGCGGTGTAGTGTGCTGCTGTTGCTGGGTCTGCCATGTTGTTCTCCTGTTTGCTGATTTGATGTATTTAATAATAGCAGTGCTATTTGTAATAGTAAATAGCTTTGCTAGTTAAAAACAATAAAATATTTCTATCTCCAAACAACAGACGAAAAAAACCCGCAAGCTTGCGCTAGCGGGCTAATCCAAGAAGAAGGTTAAATCCTAATCCAACCTGACATAACTGAGTTGCGATAGCGCAGGGGTGGTGTTAAAAAGCCCGCGAACCTTTCGGCTGCGGGCTTTTGAATTGGTGCCGATATATTTCCCGACCGTCGGCGCCGGTAGTGCGCGTTAAGGCTACGCAGGATTAAATGATAGCCGGGCCATGTGACGCCTTTATGATCTTGCACAAGGGCAATGCGTTCTCGAAGGCGAGAAGAGGGCGTTAAAAAGCCCGCGCGGGGCGGGCTACGAAATAATCCGATCCTCAAGCTCTGGAGGGTATCATTTTATGAGGAAAGGGAAGGAGATTCTGATGGATCCAAGATGATTTGCAATGCTGATGCTGCAAGTTCTTCAGATTCTGTATCGGCGCGGATTCTCAATACACAGTTTTTTTCGATATTAAATGGCTGTAAGGTAATAACTGCCCCATAGCTATGAAATGAGCAACTCGGTTCATCATCGGATAATTTGTTAGCAGTTTGGATATGTTCTGGAGAAATAACTATTTCCCGCAATAGCGTATCGTCTTGCAGTATCCTGAAACGCAAGCTTTCAAAAGGTTTTTCTTTTGGTGTTTGCGCAGTTAATACGACACAGAGTCTGGGCAGAGAGACCGGACCAGGATGATTGATAATGAGTTTGCTCTGATAAACGCCAACAAACGTCATCTTGCCTCCGACTTCCATTCTGACGTCGTCGCAATATAGGCTGTGCAAATAGCGAGGGCAGTTTATCATGCTGACGCCTCACGCTCGGCGCGTCTCTCAGCGACCGCTGCAAATACCGCTGCTGTGGACTCTCCCAATGCTTTTGCTAGGTTCTCAATGGTAGAGATTTTCAGATCGTCTTCGCCACGCTCGATGCGCGCAATATAAGGCTGTTGCAAGCCCATTAAGGATGCTAGTCGCGCTTGGGAGAGTCCTTTCTGAAGTCTGAGTCTTGCCAGAGATAACGGTAGATCATCCGTCAAGCGTGATGCAAGTTTTTGGCGCGCTCGGGCAAGGGCAGCCGCTTTGCGTGGGTCGCGTTCGCGCTCAGATATGAGATCGCTTATTGCAACAGCGCTTTGAGCCTCAACCTGAATTAATGCAGGAGTCCCCATATCGATAGTGATATGCGCATAGCAGATGCCGGTAACACTACTTGCAGTTACGCTAATAGGTTGGAATCCCCAAGTATTTGTAGTCTGCGAGAACTCGTTGGACAATTGGGTGGTCGATATCATAGTCAAAATTCCTTGGGACGACAGCTAGAACATAAAAACAATTGGCTTGAGGGTGATGGGCATAGAGCACTCGGTAGGGGAGTAAGCTACCGTTCCAATCCCAGAATTTTAATCGATATAAATTCAGCCCTTTTTGCCAAAGCTTTTGAAATACGTCTACATCGTAGGAGGGAGTTTGTGTGTTACGGAATTTACGCTCGCTGAGCCTGTCGGCCAATTTCGGATCATTTGCGATTTCCTCAAGCGCTGTTTCAATTTCGGCGGCACTATCTTCATCTTGATCCCACAGGGCGTCCAAATCATCTCTTGCTGAATGTGTGACCAGGACGTTTGTCATTATATATAACTTTGAAGTTATTGGTTAGGTAAAGTTCGCTATTGTTTGGAAAACTTATGTAGTTTTGATCCTGCACAATAGAGGTGGTTAGTATGCATGTGCCTATTAACACCCATATCGCTTGCGCCCATTGATGATCTGGAACCTGCCGCCACGCGGCCCGGTGTGGCACGTTGGTTCATTGGCCGCTGGCCGAGATTGATAACTGATCTGCTTAACCGAATGCCGGAACTCCCACGGTGGCATTGGCGATTTGTCCGCCCACAGCCCTTTACGGCTCAATCTGGCTGCCGTCTGCATAGATGGTAGGTTGCTGTCTGTGTTGTATCTATCGTAGACCCATGCCATACCGCGTTCGACCTGGATGCGATTCACATCAATGCCAGCGCAAGTCACCCGAGCAACGGTGCGGCCGTAGCGGTCAACCGTCTGCGCCTTGAATGTCGCATCTTTGCCCCAGCACAGATTTGATAGGGATTCTTTGGAGCGCTGACCGAATGCCTGTTTTTTCTCGGGAGCGTCGATGTCGGACAGCCGGATTTTCAGAGGCTTGCGATCAACCAGGAGTGTCAGTGTGTCGCCGTCAGCAATGCCGATGACCTGGTACGCGTAAGCGGGTAGGGCTAAAAAAATAAGCAGGGCGAAGATAGCGTTCGCCATATTTTGTAACATCAACGGAGCGCCATTTAAAGTGTTGTAGCAAGTTCGGCATTCGGCGTGCCGCTGCGCTATTAAAATCTACGAAAATTCCATGCAGCAAGAACGCGTCCGGAAATGATGAGGTCGTCGGTTGCCCAGTCCGGGTCATATAATTTGTTATCAGAAATGATTCTTAGTCTCTTTTCTTCATGCCTGGCTTGCAGTCGTTTTATCTGTAGTCGCCCCTGCCAAATAATCGAATACAGGCCATCTCCAGCAAAGTGGCGCGTACTAGTATCAATAAATACAACGCTGCCATCCTCAATTGTCCCTGTCATTGAGTCGCCAATACATGGCACGATTTTTATATGAGTGAAATTGTGATTTAAGGTCCTGCGCGCCCAGTCCTCGCTAACCTCTACGTATTGCAGTATTTCTGGGTGATCGGATGGAGCAAGGTTTCCTCCGAGCCCATGCGGCGCGTCCAAAACCGGAAATCGTACATAGCCAATATTTATTTTGGTCGTCTGATCGGGGGTGACGGAATCACCTTCAGTGCCCATAAGTTTTGCGGCATTACCAATTTGGGCTGCTAGGGTAGGGCTAAAACTTTCAATGTTGACATTAAGTCCTCGCGCAAATGCCGCCGCTGCTTTTATATTTAGTGGTCGCCGGCCAGCCGTGTACTGCCACACCATGCCTTGAGAACCAATATCGAATTTTTCGCCAAATTCCACTTGCGTGATTTTTGGAGCTCTTTTAGCGAATAGATCCTTCAGACGCTTCGCGTCTTCTATTTGCCATTGTTCTAGTGTTTTTGGAGTGTTGCTCATAGCCTAAGTTTATAGCGCTGCTATTGACCACAACAACAAGCAAAGCTATTGACTTTAAAACTAGCAATGCTATTATTAACGTATGGATCTATCAAATTACATCTCAGAGACAAACACGAAAAAATCAGACCTTGCTCGTGCGCTCAATGTCTCTCCTGCGCTAATGCATCAATGGATAGAGCGAATCAGGCCGGTTGCGGTCCAGCACTGCGCCGCGATTGAAGCATTAACCGGCGGCATGGTCACACGCAAAGACCTACGTCCAAATGACTGGCAAAAAATATGGCCAGAGCTTGTTGTTCCGATTCCACCCATTGACCCATCCGTTGCCGAATCCATCGCCGAAGCCGAGGCCAAGCGCAACGGCGGCATCCGGATGCACGGAGATGCCAAAGACCGCAACAACATCAGCAAGTAATTTTGTCTGAAAACAGGTTGCTCAAAATACATATAGATAGGTGGCTCCATGAAAAATCTGACTCTATGTCTGAATCTGCAGGTCGATAAGCGCGCCGCGCGCCGTTGTGTGCGGCGGATGCGGCAGCTATCTGCCGAGCTTGCCAAGAGTCCGCTTGAGGTCCAGCAGAGCTTTCTCGACACCCCTGATTTGTTGGGTAAATTGATCCGCGTCGATCTTCATTGCCGTTCCGCACGACCGACATGTCATTTCCGGATTGCGCTTCGCTTGTCCGATGGTTATTTCGCTGCTCTTAGTGCAGTGCGGGCAGGGAATGCTGATTTTCTGGTCGTCTAGGTTCATTGGGAGTTCCTCTGTTGAAAGGTTGTTGTGTGGAAATAACAATTTAGCACGCTGGAATCTCCCACCTTATTTTTTATAGCACCGCACCACCCGAAGTCCTGTAACCCGAACAAAAGGAAAAAAACCATGAAAAGCCCACGCAACATCGTAGTCAAGACCCTGTTTAACCCGGATGAGTACCTGGCCTTTAACGCGGAATGCGTCGCTGCCGATGTTTCTCACAGCAAGGCTCTGCGGGATCTGGCCAAGGGTTATGTGAACCAGCAGCGCAATGTTAATCGCGGGATCGACAGGAAGGAATGGCCCGG
This sequence comes from Herminiimonas sp. CN, assembly GCF_000622895.1. Lineage (GTDB taxonomy): Bacteria > Pseudomonadota > Gammaproteobacteria > Burkholderiales > Burkholderiaceae_D > AVCC01. Next base: position 14,571 of record NZ_AVCC01000058.1, on the reverse strand, counting down.
TGCAGCACAGAACATGGCCATGTTTTTACCGTCGCGGGCGAACTATGGCGCAAAGCCGCAAATGCACATGCGAGTTTGACCAGGTGGCTCAGGTGGCTGGAGTAGGGCGGGCCGGGCGGATAACCGATCCGGCGTCATCAGAAAACAGGGGGCAATGATGAAAAGAAAACGCGGTGGCGATCCATGACAGATGCGGAATCAAAAGTTCTGGAGCGCGCATATCAGTGGCACGAAACAAGAATGGCAAGGGCCGGTGCGGTAGGTGCAGAACGGTGTGAAAAGGCCAAGTTGGATACCGCGCACTGGAAGGCCGGAAATGATCTGAGCGAGGCGATTTGCAAGGCAGGGATCAGGACGGACGCACCACCATAACAGCGCTCGACAGATACAGCTTCACATGGTGGGCGTCTACGGTTTTGAGGCAGGTCAAATAAGAAAGCAATTTATGACAATGATATACGGCGATGCGGTTGATGCGGCAATGGGGATTCATCAGGTTGAGCGGGTGGAATCATGAGCGATGTTCAAGCATTGCCAGAGAAGAACCGCAGCGAAGCCAGTCTAGTGGCACGTACCGGAGTCGCACACAACGCTTTCTTATATCCGGCGTTTAGCCCTGCGCGCATTAAGTGGTTGAAGCAGTATCAGCGCGACATGGCCGCCCTATCAGCTGATGCGGTGCTGCAATGAGCGTCCTGCATGTAACGCTGGCGGTGCAGCCATGACGCGCCGTTGCGGTCCTGGCGCAAATACAGCCGGATGGCACATCCTAGCGGCATTGAATGCCGCGCCGCTGGGATCGATGACGGTGGCGCAGTTGTTGCCGCTGCTGGATGAAAATAATCGCACCCAATATAAGCTGCAGCTGCGCGACGGATTGCAGATCCAGCCGGCGGGACGGGCGTATCTGCTGGCGCATGGGGATAAGGCAGCGCATCGCGTAGCCTCATCGCAAGATACGCCTCAGTTGCCGGTGGTGCCGACCTCGATGGCGACGCCGCGCTCGGTTCCGAAATTCACGCCGCTGGACATGCCCAGGCTGATGCGCCATCGTCCGCAGCGCGATGGCATGGATGATCTGCGCGATGCGCCATCGCTGATGGGTGGAAGCCGGATAGCTGTCAGGGTGCGATCAGAATGATGCAAGCGACGTTGGAGGTCGCTAGCCGCGCGCTGGCGTTTGTGTCTCCGGGTGATCGGGACACATGGATCAGAATGGGCATGGCGCTGAAAGCTGAATTCGGTGATGCCGCTCGAGATACCTGGCTTGACTGGAGTTCAGCGTCGGAGGATTTTAATGCTGGATCCGCATCCTCATCGTGGCGTTCATTTAAGGATGGCGGCAAGATCGGTATCGGCAGTTTGTTTTCCGAAGCAAAAGCAGAAGGATTTGTATTTGACCGTGCAGATATTGTAGTTTCTCCGGAAAAGCTGGCGGCAGATAAGAAAGTACGGGAAGAGCGCGCAGCCAAGTCGGAATCTGACAGATTGGCGCGTGCTGTAGCTGCAGCTAATCGTGCCCAGTCGCAATGGCGCACCGCCGCCGTAGATGGAACATCGCCCTACCTGGAGCGCAAGCAGGTCAATGCTGAGTCGTGCCGGTTCCTGCCAGATGGCGGTCTGATCGTGCCTATGATGCGCTATGATTTTGACAAGCCGGTGATGGTGGGTAAGCAGGCTATCGCAGCGGATGGCACGAAAAAATATAGCGGCGGTATGGATAAGCATGGCGCTGCGTGCCGGCTCGGTGCGGTTCCGGTGGATGGTGATGTGCTGCTGGTGGTGGAGGGTTATGCCACCGGGTTATCAGTGCGCATGGCGGTACAAACACGGCACCCGGTTTTTGTGGCGTTCGATACGGTCGGGCTGCTGCCAGTGGCAAAGATTCTGCGGGCGAAATATCCGCATAGCCGAATTCTATTTTGTACCGATGATGATTACCTGACTGGCGATGCTGGCCGGATCAAGGCGCAGGCGGCTGCGGCTGCGGTAGGCAATGCGGCGCTGGTGTTGCCGGCATTTGCCGCGGCCCGGCGTGCGGACAAAAAAGACGAATCGCTGCCCTATCTGACCGATTTCAACGATTTGCATGTACATGAATCGCTGAACGCGGCGCAGCAGCAGTTGCTGGTGGCGGTGGATGGGGTGTTCAGTTCTCCCGCGCCCTCTGATGCGGCTGCCGACGATGGCGCATTGCCGCCTTGGGTCGATGCCGATCCGGTTGATTCTGATGTTCCTGATTCCCCCGCGCCCCTTGGCTTGGCTGCGGCACCAGAAGTGCTGGGATTTGTCGCGCTGGAATGGGCGCTGGCCCATTGTGCTCTGGTGCAGGGTTCCACCAATGTGTGGGATTCGGTCAACAAACTGAATATGAAGCGCCCGGCGTTTATCGCCATGGTAGGCAAGGAGAGCGCGGCGCTGTGGGAAGCGCACAAGGAGCGGCGCACCATCAGCCCGCGCAACCTGCCGAAAACCGTGCGCGGCGTCGCAGCCGCAACCGGGGGCGCGGGGGACGAGAATCTTGTGATGATGCTGGACCGGTACACACTGCTGTACGGGACCAAAACCGTGTGGGATGCGGATAAGCGCATGGTGTTGTCGTATGACGCGATGGCGCTGGCGCGGTCGGGCGACCTGGCCACGCGCTGGATCGGGCATCCGCTGCACCGCGAAATCGATTCCTGCAATCTGGTATTCGATCCAACCCAGAAGATGTCGCTGGATACGCACGTGAACATGTTCCAGGGCTTGCCGATCAAGCCGGTTCGGGATGATGCAAAAGCCGGTCTGGTGCTGGAGTTGTTGCACAGCCTGTGCAGCGGGGAGTCGAACGGCGATGACGTGCTGCATTGGGTGGTGCAATGGCTGGCGTATCCGCTGCAGAACCCGGGCGCGAAGATGCAGACCGGCCTGCTGTTCTTCGGCGAGCGGCAGGGCACCGGTAAGAGCCTGTTTTTCGAGGGCATCATGCGGCCGATCTATGGCGATCATGGCGTGACGGTCGGCCAGCATCAGCTGGATTCCACCTTCACCGGCTGGAAATCGCAGAAACTGTACATCCTGTTCGAAGAGATTCTTTCCCGTGCCGACAAGTACAGCCATTTCGGACTGGTGAAGCACATGATTACCGGCGGCGACACGCCGATCAACGAGAAAAACCTGCCTACACGCTTCGAGGCGAACCATGCTAATACGGTGATGCTGTCGAACGAGTTCCAGGCAGTGCCGATCGAGCCGGACGACAGGCGCTTCATGGTGGTGGAGGCGCGCAATCCATTGAGCCCGGATCTGCTGGCCGGCTTGACGGACGGCGACAGGGTTGCCGATGGGGTATCGGCGGCATTCTATGATTTCCTGATGCGCTATCCGCTCGACGACTTCAAGGCGCATGCCAAGCCGCTGATGACAGCATCGAAACAACGCATGATCCGCTTCGGCTTGCCCAGCTGGGACGCGTTCTATCAGGCGTGGTCTGCTGAAGAAATTAATGCACCGTTCTGTTCCTGCCTTGCGACCGATCTGTATCTGGCATATGACCGCTGGTGCTCCAGGGGCAATGAGCGCGCGATAACGCAGACCAAGTTTTCCGAGCTGATGGCGACGCGGGTGCACCGGTCGCGCCAAAAAATCTACCTGGGCGGCGCCGACAAGCAGCTACTGACGGTGTTCAAGGTACCAAGCGAAGAGGAAGAGACGCTATCCAAGGCATGCCAGCGCTTCCGCGATGGCGCCGATATCAAGGACCGGGTGTGATTGTGCTTATCCAGTTACAGGGGGTTACATGGTATGTCAATTACCCTGTAACGCTGCAGGCCAATGAATACGTGGGTTGTTACAGGGGTTACAGTGGTTACAGGGTATGGCGCGCACGTCACGTGAGAACACATGCAGCACCATATGCAATGCCGATAAAAATGATTCTCTCGCGTATACGTGAGTCAACCCATGTAACCCCTGTAACCCCTGTAACAATCCTTATAAACAAAGGGCTGCAGCGTATCAGGGTATGGGCCGAACCCTGTAACACCCTGATACAAAGGATTTTCCATGGCTAAAGGATCGATGCGGGAACAGATGCCGGTGGTGGCGGCCTTGATAGACGAGCTCAGAGCGACGTTCGGCAAGGATTCGATAGACGGGCAGGTACGCAAGGGGATGAACGGCCAGCCGACTTTCTGGGCCAGCGAGAACGGGCATGAGGTTGGAACGAAGGCACCAGAACCACGGGCTTCGATTGTTTATGTGAATGGGACGGCGACGGTGCAAAAGATTACAGGGAGCGGTGAATGATGATGCAAGTGGCGAGGAAGATTAAATCTGATTTGTTTGTCGAGGAAACTCCATTTAATGTGGTGATGAACATTTGGGTGCGATGGGTAAATCTGAAGGATTCCCAGAACACTGATGGCGATAGCAACTTGCAGGACACCAAAGATTTTATGAATGCCGGCGAGGCAGTAGAGGCGATGATTAATAATCTGCCGCGCATACAGTGGTGGGCAATCAGAAAATGCAGAGGGATTTCCACCGTTTGGATATTCCCAGATCACTCGCTGATGGATGCAATGAGCCAGGCAGAAGAAATATTAACGCCAAAAATGAAGGGACATATTGCAACGCGGCGATATTTCAATTAGGATGCATGCATTAGATGTGAATATTGCGTCTGAAGTTTGCTACTTGTCATATAGATTTGAGTGAATGTAAGCCTCGCACCTTAACCGGTTCGGGGCTTTTTGCATTCCGGAACCAGTTTTCAACTGTCGATTGGAGGTGATCTATCTCTACGATAACAGTTCTCTCTAGTGAGGCAATTCGCCGCACTTTAGCCGCTGACCCGCATTGAATTGCGGCAGCGGATTTCTTTATTCAAAGGCGTGCCATGTCCGATTTAGCTATGTACATGATTGTGTTTGGTCTGTGGATGAAGCAACCTGCTCCTGTTACGCCCGTTGCGCGTACGTGGCCGTATAAGTCATAAACAGTGGCAACCGGAGCGAAGAGGATCTGTCGCCATACTGGATGCGGAAAGTTGTTGGATGGTGCGGGATATTGCGCTAAGCACATCAAGGCAAAGCATCAGGCAGACAACAAGCGCAGGGGTACGGCGCATGAACGCGGCTACACAAGCGCATGGGCAAAGGCAAGGGCAGGGCATCTGCGCAATAACCCACTGTGCGTGCACTGTACGCAAGAGGGGCGTGTCGTCGCTGCATCAGTGGTTGATCATGCTATCCCGCACAAGGGCGACATGGTTGCGTTCTGGGTAACAAGCAACTGGCAGTCGCTGTGTAAGCATCACCACGATGTAAAGACCGCAACAGAGGATGGTGGTTTTGGGCGCCCTAAAACATAGTGGCAGGCAAGTAGGCCGGGGGTGGTCAAATCCTTGGAGGCTCGCCGACCAAGACCGTGGCTTTAGCCTTTTTTTTGTGTGCGCAGGTTTTGAGGGTGGGGGGGGTAGATTGAAAGGTTGATATGGGACTTCGTGGACCAAAAGCGAAACCGGTTGAATTGAAACTGCTGGAAGGAAATCGGGGCCATCGCCCTGTTACCTCCGATGGCCAGTTGCGCCCGCAGGTTGAAGTACCGGATCCACCGAAGTACCTCGGGAAGGAAGCGCGCAAGGAATGGAAGCGCATCACTGTCGAGCTGGTGCGCAACAACATTATCTCCAAGCTGGATCAGCAGATGCTTGGCATGCTGTGCCAGTCGATTGAGCGCCTGGTAATGTTCGAGACTGCCCTGCAGCGGCAAATGGAATTGGTAGTCGGCAAGGGCATGGACCCAGAACAGGCCTACATTTCATACACCGATAAGGGCTATGAGCTGCAGGCCGTGCGCTACCAGCTGCTGAACAAAGAGCGCGAAATGCTGATGAAGTTGCTGGGCGAATTCGGCCTGTCGCCATCGCTGCGTGCAAAAGTGGTCACCGGATCACGGCAGGCGCAAATGACTTTATTCCCCGGTGGCCAAGGTGGCACGCCAAGTAGTTTCGAGGACTTTTAACCCCGCATGACATTTGTAGAACGCGCCAACCGATACGCTCAAAACGTCGTCGGTGGGGAAGTTGCGTCCTGCAAATGGGTAAAGGCGGCTTGCCAGCGTCACCTGGATGACCTCAAACGTACTGGAGATGACTGGAAGTACATGTTTGACGAGCGTGCCGCCAACCGTGTATGCCAATTTCAGCAACTGCTGCCCCACATCAAGGGCGAATGGGCGCGGCCTGTTCTAGTCGGCGGCCAGATGGTCTATCCCAAGATCATGCTGGAAGACTGGCAATGCTTCATCCTGTGCGTGGTCTTCGGCTGGAAAATCTCCGATACAGGCAAGCGCCGTTTCAAGCGCGTGTACATCGAAGTGCCGCGCAAGAACGCCAAGTCAACACTATCATCCGGCGTGGCAAATTACATGCTCACTGCTGATGATGAGCCTGGCGCCGAAGTCTATAGTGCCGCCACCACCGGCGAGCAGGCCCGTATCGTTTTCAACGATGCAGCCATGATGGCGCAGCGCGAACCGTCCTTTATCAGCCGGTTCGGTGTCGATATCGGCAAGCACAGCATCTCTGTACCGCACACGGCCAGCGTGTTTCGCCCGCTGAACGCTGAAGGCAGCACCCTGGATGGTCTGAACATCCATTGCGGAATCATCGATGAGCTACACGCGCATAAGAAACGCGATCTATATGACGTTCTTGATAGCGGAACCGGCGCCCGATCGCAGCCCATTTTATGGATGATCACTACCGCCGGCAGCGACCGTAGCGGTATTTGTTACGAACAGCGCATCCACGTCACCAAGATTCTCGATGGTGTGTTCAGCGATGACAGCTTTTTCGGCATCATCTATACCATTGACGAGGGCGACGACTGGGCAGACCCCACAGTCTGGGCCAAGGCCAACCCGAACTACGGCATCAGCGTCATGCCTGATGATATGGAAGATGCTTGTCGCAAAGCGCTGTCGATGGCTTCGGCACAAAACGGTTTCCTGACCAAGCGTCTGAATATCTGGGTCAATGCCGACAGCGCCTGGATGGACATGCGCGCCTGGGATGCCTGCGCAGATCCTGCGCTCAGGATCGTCCAGTTTGAAGGCGAAGAATGCATCGTCTCTCACGATCTGGCCAGCAAGGTCGATATCGCCAGCAAAATGCGCCTTTTCTGGCGCGACGTCGGCGGCGAACGGCACTACTACGCATTTGGACGCAACTACCTCAATGAGGATGCGATTGAAAACGGCACCAACTCGCAATACAGCGGATGGGCTCGGCGCGGCATCCTCACTTCCACGCCCGGAAATGTCACCGATTTTTCAGTGATCGAAGAGGATTTGCTCGATGACGCAGCCCGCTTCACCATCATCGAAGCGCCTTACGATCCGTTCCAGGCGACGCAATTCAGCCAGCGTATGGTTGCCGCCGGCCTGCCGATGATCGAAGTCGGCTCCACAGTAAAGAATTTCAGTGAGCCAATGAAATGGCTCGAAGCGCTCGTGTTGCAAAAACGATTCCATCACGATGGCGATCCATTGCTCACCTGGATGGTCAGCAACACGGTCTGCCATCGCGATGCTAAGGAAAACATCTTCCCGCGCAAAGAGCGCGAAGAAAACAAGATTGACGGCGTTGTTGCGCTACTGATGTGCCTGAATCGGGCCATCAATAAGCAAGATGATAATGATATTACCCAGGGATTTGTGGAACTCTAATGCTCAAAAAAATCAGAACTTGGGCAGCGGGAGTTATCGCCCCACAAAACAATGCGGGCGGCTGGATCAATGGCGACTCGCAAACATACCAGGATATTTCATGGTGGGCGCCATCATTCGCCGGCCAGATCGTCACCAAAGAAACTGCCATGCGCGTGTCGGCGGTATATGCCTGCGTGCGCCTGATTGCCGGTTCCATTGCATCGCTGCCATTGCCTGTATACGAGCGCACTACGCTTGGCCGCAAGCATATCGAGGATCACCCTCTGTTTTGGGTGCTGAATGAAGAGCCAACGCCGCGATACACCGCATCAACCATGTGGGAATACATCGTCAAGTGTGTATTACTGCGTGGAGATGGGTTCGCAATCATCGTGCGCGACAGGGCGGGGCGGGTAACTGAGTTAATCCCGGTTGATACAGATAACGTCATCGTGGAGCGCAGCGGTAACCGCAATGCCTATTACGTACAGATGGGCGACAAGCGTACCGGATACGATCAGGACGATATCCTGCACTTCCCTGGCTTTGGATTCAATGGAATCCGCTCCATGTCCGTGATTCAGTGGGCGGCCAAGCAATCCATCGGCATTGCAATGGCATCCGAAGAGCATAGCGCACGGTTTTTCAGCAACGGCATGTCGCCTAGTTATGCAATTAAAGCTCCGAATAAAATGACGGAGGAGCAGATAACAAGGCTGCGCCAGCAAGTTGCAGAGAAAGCCGGCGGCACCGCTAACGCGCACAAACCGTTGGTACTGACCGAGGGGCTGGACATCGCCAACGTGGCTATGTCGGCAGTGGACGGCCAGCTGCTGGAGTCGCGCAAATTCCAGATCATCGACATCGCGCGCGCATTCGGCGTGCCGCCGCACATGATTGGCGCTACAGAAGTCTCCAGTTCGTGGGGGACCGGCATTGAGCAAATGACGCTCGGTTATGTGAAGTTCACCCTATCGCCCTATCTGACGCGATGGGAGCAGGAAATCAATCGAAAGATATTCAGAACTGCGAGAAATTTTGTGTCATTCGACCTGTCCGGCCTGCTGCGCGGCGATGACAAGGCACGCGCCGACTATCTGCGGCAAGCCATCGGCGGATCGCAAGGGCCTGGCTGGATGACAAAGAACGAGGCCCGTCATCAGGAATACATGCTGCCGATTGATGGTGGCGACGAACTGTACGACCCAACAAAAGGAAACGTAAATGCGAACAATGCCAAAACTCCTGCAACTGGCAATTGACAACAAAGCAGCGCCCAAGTCGTTTGTCGTCAAGGCAGAGGATGGTGGAACCCGCATCGAGCTATTCGATATCATTGATGACTATTACGGTGTTTCTGCATCCGATTTCGCAGCTGCGCTGAACGGCATCAATGGCAATATTGCATTGCACATCAACTCCCCGGGCGGTGATGTGTTTGCCGCACGTGCGATGGTTGCTACGATTGCGGCCCATCCGTCCAACATTACCGCGCACATCGATGGCATGGCCGCAAGCGCGGCGTCGTATGTAGCAATGGCCTGTGACTCGGTAGTGATGCAGGACGGTTCGATGCTGATGATCCATAACGCCTGGACGTTTGCCATGGGTAATGCATCTGACCTTCGATCCACTGCCGATTTACTGGACAAGGTAGACGGATCTATCGTCAACGATTATGCCCGCAAGACAGGGTTGCCATCTGATGAAATTGTTGCGCTGATGGACGCCGAAACCTGGATGACCGCATCCGAAGCGGTCTCCAAGGGATTCGCCGATTCCGTCGCTTTCAATGCCAAGGGCGCGAAAGCAAAGAATACATGGAACCTGTCGGCCTATGCCAATGCTCCGAAGCCCGATCCTGAACCCATTCCAGATCCATCCACTGCAACCAGAGCGCGCATGCTCGCCCTGCTAGACCGAATCTAGACGCTCACGCGCCAGATGCCAACAAGACCCTTCCGGGTCTTTTTTTTCGTCCAAAAATAAGGAAACATATGTCTATTCAAGCACAGCGTGAGCGCCGCAATGCACTCGTCACTCAAGCAAAACAACTGAACGCTGAAAAAGTCGGCGCACTCTGGACGCCGGAGGTGTCTGCTGCATATGACGCGCTCGTAACAGAGATCGGTCAGATTGATGATTCGATGACGCGCCAACAAAAGATTCTCGATCTGGAAGCCGACAAGAAATTCGAGGACTTCCTTGGTAAGTCTGGCGGTCGTGAAATTGATGCGCCAACCGCGTCCATCGGCGCACGCTTCATCCGCAGCGGCTTTGAGAGCTTCAGCAAGGATGATTACGCCAAAGTCCGTAATACCTTGTCTGTCGGCGGCGCTGGCTCCGAAGGTGGCTATACGGTTCAAACCGAGATTGTCAAGCAGGTAGCGGATGCGCTCAAGGCGTTTGGAGGCATGCGTTCGGTAGCTGAGACGATCCAGACCGCGCAGGGCAATCCGATGAGCTACCCGACCTCGGACGGTACTGGAGAAATAGGTGAGATCATTGGCGAAAACACGCCTGCAACTGCGCTTGATCCAGCCTTTGGAACATTGCCGCTGAACGTCTACAAGTTCAGCTCGAAAATCATCGCAATTCCATTCGAATTGCTGCAAGACAGCGCGATTGACGTAGAGGCGTTCATCAATGCCCGCATCGTCACCCGATTGGGCCGTATCGGCAACCTCAAATTCACCGTTGGCTCCGGCAGCGGCGAGCCGACCGGCGTTGTAACTGCTGTCGGCGTTGGCAAGACCGGAATTACCGGCCAGACCGTTACCGTCATTTACGATGACTTGATCGATCTGCAACATTCTGTCGATCCTGCGTATCGCGAAAACGGCAAGTTCATGATGCACGATTCGACCGTCAAATACATCCGTAAGCTCAAAGATGTGAATGGCCGTCCATTATGGGTTCCCGACTATGACGGTGGCATCGCCGGCGGCAAGGGCGGCACCCTGGCCGGTTCTGAAGTCGTGCTGAACCAGCAAATGCCCGTCATGGCCGCTAACGCAAAATCGATCCTGTTTGGCGATTTCAGCTACTACAAGATCCGCGACGTGATGGCGATGAACCTGTTCCGCTTCACAGATTCCGTCTATGCATCAAAAGGCCAAGTCGGATTCCTGGCATGGATGCGCTCCGGCGGTAACTGGATCGACGTCGGCGGCGCGGTCAAGGCCTACCAGAACTCGGCGACCTAAACAAGGAAAGGGGCTTCGCCCCTTTCCAGTCTAGTCAAATTTCTTAATCCTGCTAGGAAAAATCATGGCAAAGAAAGTCCGCGTTCTCGCGACGTTGTATCTCGATGGCAAAGAATATATGCCCAACACGGTGCTGGAGTTGGATGACAAGCAGGCAAAATCAATGGAGAAGGACGGCACAGTTGATACGGCGCCAGAGGCCGTAGCGTACTGCACAAGCACGCTTGGCCAGCCGGTCATCAAGCACACGTCCGAACCAGATGAAGTAGTCGAAGTTATCCAGCCAGCAGCCTAAGCGACGCGCCATGCCAATCAAACTCAATACAACCCCAGCCGTTGAGCCGGTGTCGCTCGCAGAAGCCAAGCTACATCTGCGCGTCGATTTTACCGATGACGACACGCTGATTACGATGCTGATTGGCGCGGCGCGTGTTGCGGCAGAAAATATCTGCCGCCGCGCATTCATCACGCAAAAATGGGATTTGTACCTGGATGCCTTCCCGCGCCAGAATTTCTATGGCGTGCTGCCAGGCTATGCGCCGCTGGACCAATACATTCCTAGTGTCTTGCAGGCCCAGCGCGGCTATGCAATCCGCTTCCGTGGCGGAAAGATAGAACTGCCATTTCCCGCGCTGCAATCAGTCGAGTACGTCAAGTATAGGGACGCAACCGGTACGCTTGTGACGCTCGATCCAAGCCTTTACACCATCGACAACGCGAGTGAGCCTGGTGTTCTGACGCCAGCGCCAGATCAATACTGGCCAAACACGCAAAACATCATGAACGCGGTGCAGATTGGCTACACCGCCGGCTATGGTGATGCTACCGCTGTTCCTGCCGGTATCAAGTCATGGATTCTGCTGCGCGCTGGAGCTTTGTACGAAAACAGGGAAGAGGTCGCAGTCGGGCAGCGTATCGTGGTAGCAGAGTTGCCGTTCATAGATGGCTTGCTCGATCCTTACATTATTGCGAGCTTCTGATGCGATCAGGAGCTATGAATCGCCGCATCACACTGCAGCAGCGCAGCACTGCCCAGGATGCATACGGCGCGCAGGTCGACACCTGGACGACGCTGGGCGACCTGTGGGCCTCGATTGAGCCTTTGACCGGGCGCGAATTAATGGCGGCTCAAGCAGTGCAATCCGAAGTCAGCCACAAGATCACGATCCGCTACCAAGCGCAGTTTGCCAACCCGCAGCAAGTAGCTGCAATGCGGATCAGCTACCAGGGACGGATGTTCAATATCCACGCGTCAATGGACATCGAAGAGGCGCACAAAATTATTGAGATATTGGCGACGGAAGGGGTAAATCAGGGATGAGCATAGAAACCTCGATATCTGCCGCCCTTTCCGCTCTGGTCGCTGGCCGAGTTTATCCGGCTGGCTCAGTACCGGCAACGCCGACAGCACCGTACATCGTCTATCAGTCGATTACAGACAGGCCGGAAAACACCCTGTCAAGCGGTGTAATCAAGCGCAACAAGCGGGTGCAGATTGACGGCTACGCAGGCACCTACGCGGCCATGAAAACGCTTGAGACAGGCATTCAGGCCGCCATGCCATCCATCGGAACTGAACTCATGACGCAAAACCTGTACGAGCCAGATACCAAGCTCAACCGCACCTTGCAGGAATATTCCTGCTGGTATTGACCACCGAATTCACGACATTCCGAAGCCCGCCCAGTGCGGGTTTTTTCATTTTCGCCCTTCGTGGGTAACACCACAGCCGCATTCAGCGGCTTTTTTTATGCCTATTGACAAGGAAACAGCATGACCACATCAACCGCAATCTCCGCACAAGGCAGCACGATCCAGATTTCCACCGGCACCGGCGGCGCCAAGACCATCACCGCCATCGCAGTCGGTAACCCGACCGTCCTGACGTCGACCGCGCACGGCTTCAGCAATGGCGATGTTGTGGCGCTGTCCGGCCTGACCGGCGCCGACGCTGCGACCCTGAACGGGCAATCCGTCGTCGTCCAGTTCAAGACCGCCAATACCTTCGCGTTCTCGATCGACACCACCGGCAAGACCATCACCGCATCTGGTACTGCAACGCCAAATACCTACACCACGATCGCCAACATCAAGGACTTCTCTGGTCTGGACGGCAGCGCAGCCGACATTGACGTCACCCATATCGGCAGCACGGCCAAGGAATTCCGCCCAGGCCTGGTGGACAACGGCGGCTTCAACTGCAATCTCGATCTGGACAATTCCGACCCCGGCCAACTGGCAGTACGCGCCGCGCAAGTCGCTGGTGTCGTCAAGCAGTTCAAGTTGATCCTGCCGAATGCCAATGTCGCCAGCTTCGCCGGGTACGTCAAGAAATTTGGCGCATCGGGCGGCGTGGATGCGGTCGTCAAGTCGGCATTCGACGTGAAGATTACCGGCGCTGTCACCTGGGCCTAATCGCATTTTCCGTAGCCGGCCTGAATATTTTAGGCTGGTCTAACAACCACCATCAAAAGGCATTCCATGTTACTTACAAAAGCACAAATCATTGCAGCAGACGACCTGAAAACACAGGACATCGAGGTTCCGGAGTGGGGCGGCACCGTCCGCGTCAAAGCTGCAACACCTGCCATCATCAAAGCGGTTCGCGCATCGGCAAAGAACAAAAAAGGCGAGGATGATGATTCGTTCGGCTATCGCCTGATGGCGAAAAGCATTGTCGATGAAAACGGCAATCCGGTCTTTGCTTTGGCCGATATTGCCGATCTAGAAGCAAAATCGCTGGCCGCAGTCAAGCGCGTCATGGATGCAATCAACGAACTGAACGCGTTTTCCGATCAGGCAGAAGCGGGAAACGTCTCAGGGGCGACCCAGAGCGACGATTCCACTTCCGCCTAGCACTTGCACTGGGCTGGCCCTCGGTAGCTTGGGGGCTGGCGCATATCAGTTGCGAGGAAATGGCAGAGTGGCAGGCTTACGATCAGCTTGAGCCTATCGGCGAGCGCAGGGAGGATTACCGCACCGCGCTAGTCTGTCAAACGGTTGCAAACGTCATGGGCAGCAGCAAGGAGCCACTCAAGCTGTCTGACTTCATGCTGTTCGAGGATGTCGGGCCGGTAACGGAAGCAGATCCGGTGCTTGAATTCGATCCAGAAGTACAGTCGGCGCTGATAAAGGCTGCCCTGTTTGGGATTGTCGAGAAGAATGAACAGTAGCGCTTAGCGCCCCGCCACTGGAAACATCGGCGGGTAGTTGCGCTGGTGTATCATTTCCTCAATGATAATAAATAGGGGGGAAGTGATGGAATGCAGGGAAAAGAAGCAGGACGAGAAGTTCTGTCATGAGTGCGGTGAGATCATCCGCGCAAAAGCGGAAATTTGCCCGAAGTGCGGATGCAGGCAGCATGATGTTCGGCCAATACGGACAAATGGGCTTGATTCCGTCTTTTCAGGCGCTCCAGAAAAGTCGCGAACAACTGCAGCGGCACTCGCTCTACTGCTTGGTGGATTTGGCGCACATAAGTTCTATCTTGGGAAGCCGCTCCACGGCATTCTATACGCTGTTTTTGTTCTGACGTTTATTCCGGCATTTTTCGGACTAGTAGAGGGAATTCACTACATCACAATGTCAGATGATGAATTCAGCAGTAGATTGTCAAATGGAACGCTAAATCAGTTTTTCGGTAAAAAGTAAATTCCAAAAAAAACAA
>NZ_AVCC01000057.1 GCF_000622895.1 Herminiimonas sp. CN | reverse complement strand
GCAAATTCTAAATTCCAATGTCAGTTATTCATTTTGTGAATAAATTCAATGTAAAAAATATTGTTTGTGTATGGCGGATGCGTGTCGTGGATGCATGTTGCATCGCATTTGAAGTCCTTGCTTGCTTCAGCGGTGGATCACCACCATCAGCGCCTTGGCTTCGGTTTTTCCGGCATTGCGGATGACGTGCTCCTGGTCGCCCGGATAACGGGCGGTGCTGCCGATTTTCAGTTTTTTCTTTTCGCCGCCGGCTTCCAGCTCCATCGCGCCGTGCAGCAGCGTCAGATGCTCCACCGTACCGGGGTCGTGCGCGCCGGAGGCCAGTTCGCCGCCGGGCGCTAGCGTCAATTCGTACCATTCGAATTTGCCGGCCAGTTCCATCGGCCCCAGGATGCGCATCACATAACCGGCGTGATTGCCCGGCAGGGTCGGGGTTTCGTGCGCTTCCAGAATGCGTATGGTTGCCGCATCCGGGGTTTGCCCGGTCAGCAATTCGCCGATGCCGACCCCCAGCGCATTGGCCAGGCGCCATGTAATGGCAATGGTCGGATTGGCTTTTTCGCGTTCGATTTGGGATAGCATCGACTTCGAGACGCCGGCCACGCGCGACAGGTCTTCCAGCGTCAAGCCGCGGGCGAGCCGCAGTTTTTGCAGGGTGGCACCGATTTCAGGCGGGGAATTAACAGGCTGCGCGCTTTTCATGATTGCAAAAGTTTTCTGTTGTCAGTAATATCCATTATATTGGATAGTAGTTCTGTATATTGGAATTTCGTATTTAGATTAAATTTCCCCCATCGTAACAGATGGCTTTTAAAAAACGATGCCGGATCCATTAAAAGAGAGAGAGACATGAATGCAGCAGCAAGCCGGAAACAACTGTTTATCCATGGCTTAGGCGAAAAGCTCGACAGTTTGCGCGAACAAGGCTTGTACAAGCCCGAACGCGTGCTGGCTTCGCGCCAGGGCGCCGAGGTGGTGTGCGACGACGGCCGCCGGCTGATCAATCTGTGCGCCAACAATTACCTGGGCCTGTCGGGCGACGAAGCCACGGTGCAGGCGGCAGTCAAGGCGACCGAGCAATACGGCTACGGCCTGTCCTCGGTGCGCTTCATCTGCGGCACCCAGACCGTGCACAAGCAGCTGGAGCGCGCGCTGTCGGATTTCCTCGGGATGGAGGATACGATCCTGTACGCGGCCGCCTTCGACGCCAACGGCGGCCTGTTCGAGCCGCTGTTCGACGAACAGGACGCGATCATCTCGGATGCGCTGAACCATGCGTCGATCATCGACGGCATCCGGCTGTGCAAGGCGGCGCGCTACCGCTACCAGCACAACGACATGGCCGATCTGGAAGCGCAGTTGCAGGCCGCCGCCGCAGCCGGCAAGCGCCATACGCTGATCGCCACCGACGGCGTGTTCTCGATGGACGGCACGATTGCGCAACTCGACCGGATCTGCGATCTGGCCGAGCGCTACGGCGCGCTGGTGATGATCGACGAATGCCACGCCAGCGGCTTCATGGGCGCTGCCGGACGCGGCACCCACGAGCACCACGGCGTGATGGGGCGCGTCGACATCATCACCGGCACGCTGGGCAAGGCGCTGGGCGGCGCGATGGGCGGCTTCACCGCCGCGCGCCGGGAGGTGATCGACACCCTGCGCCAGAAGTCGCGCCCGTACCTGTTTTCCAACACGCTGGCGCCGATGATTGCCGGCGCCTCGTTGTCGGTGCTGCAGCGGCTGTCGGCCTCGACCGAATTGCGCGACCGGCTGCATGCGAATACCGCCTACTTCCGGCGCGAAATTGCAACCCTGGGTTTCACCATCAAGCCCGGCACCCATCCGGTGGTGCCGGTGATGCTGTTCGATGCCAAGGTCGCGCAACAGTTTGCGCAGCGCCTGTACGAGCTGGGCGTGCTGGTCACTGGTTTCTTTTATCCGGTGGTGCCGATGGGGCAGGCCAGGGTGCGGGTGCAGTTGTCGGCCGCCCACAGCACGCAGCAACTGGATTCGGCGCTGGCCGCCTTTGCCCAGGCCGGAACCGAGCTTGGCTTGCTGAATAGATAAGGAAAACTGCAATGGAAAAAATCCTGGTTATCGGCGCCAACGGGCAAATCGGCAGCGAACTGGTGGAGGCGCTGTCGGCGCAACACGGCGCGGAAGGCGTGATCGCATCCGACCTCGGCGCCAATCTGCATCGCGCGGCACAGTACGAACAACTCGACGTGCTGGATGCGGTGCGCATGCAGCGCCTGATCGAACGCCATCAAATCACCCAGGTGTACCAGCTGGCGGCCATGCTGTCGGTCACCGGCGAGCAATCCCCGTTGAAGGCATGGGCCTTGAACATGGACGGTTTGCTGCATATCCTGGAAATCGCCCGCGAGCGCGGGCAGGCCGGCGCGCCGCTGCGGGTATTCTGGCCGTCCTCGGTTGCCGCCTTCGGCCCGCACACGCCAGCCGTCGCCACGCCGCAAACCACGATCATGGATCCGACCACCATGTACGGCATCAGCAAGCTGGCCGGCGAGCGCCTGTGCGAATATTATTTCCATAAATTCGACGTCGATGTGCGCAGCATCCGCTACCCCGGCATCATCAGCTACAAGTCGCCGCCCGGCGGCGGCACCACCGATTATGCGATTGCGATCTTCCATGCCGCGCTGCGGGGCGACTGTTACCAGTGCTACCTCGGCCCCGACACCACCTTGCCGATGATGTACATGCCGGATGCGATCCGCGCCACGATCGCGCTGATGGACGCGCCGGCAGCGCAAATCCGGGTGCGCTCTGCCTACAATGTGGCTGGCCTGAGTTTTAGCCCGAGCGAACTGGCGCAGGCGATTGCGCGCGTGTTGCCGCAATTCGAGATCCGCTATGCGCCGGACCAGCGGCAGGCGATCGCCGACAGCTGGCCGCACAGCCTGGATGACAGCCAGGCCCGCGCCGACTGGGGCTGGCAGCCGCAGGCCGATCTGGAGCAACTGACGGCTGACATGCTGAAAAACATTGCCGCACAAAAAATTTATGCAAGCCGGGTTAGCGGCTTCATTGCGTAACCCGACATTTGCGGGGCATGTCGGGTTACGCTATCGCTAACCCGACCTACGGTGCTGCGTTATTTGAGAAGCTAAAAAATATAAAAGAGACAACTATGGACATGCGGGTATTCGACCTTTTCAAAATCGGCATCGGGCCGTCCAGTTCGCATACGGTCGGGCCGATGCTGGCGGCGCGCCGTTTTTTGCTGGAATGCCCGGCGCTGGAGCAGGCAGTGCGGGTGCAAGTGGCGCTGTACGGCTCGCTGGCCCTGACCGGTGTCGGCCATGCGACCGATGGCGCGGTGCTGCTCGGCCTGATGGGCGAAACACCGCAGGAAATTGCGCCGGAATCGGTCGCCGCCAAGCTGGCTGCGGTCAGGAGCGGCGGCCGGATCGCGTTGCTCGGCCAGCACCCGGTCGATTTCGATGTGGCGCGCGATTTGCTCTGGTTCAAGCAGGAAAGCTTGCCCGCGCACCCGAACGGCATGCGCTTTAGCCTGATTCGCAAGGACGGCAGCAGCAGCGAGGCGGTGTTTTATTCGGTCGGCGGCGGCTTCATTTGCAGCGCCGGAGAACTCGGCGCGCCGCTGCCGCCGGCCGCAGTCGCCTTGCCATATCCGTTCGACACCATGGCGGACCTGCTGCAGCATGGCCGCGACAGCGGGCTGCGCATAGCCGCCATGCTGCGTGCCAACGAACAGGCGCATTGCAGCGCGCAGGAACTCGATGCCGGGCTGGATCGGATTTGGGGCGTGATGCACGACTGCATTGCCAGCGGGCTGCTGGTGCAGGGCGAGCTGCCGGGCGGCCTGCACGTCAAGCGCCGCGCCGCCGCGCTGTGGCATACGGCGCAGGATCCGGCCGATGTGCTGCCGCACGATGCGCTGCACCGGGTCAGCCTGTACGCGATGGCCGTCAACGAGCAAAACGCCGCCGGCGGCCGCGTCGTCACCGCGCCTACCAATGGCGCCGCCGGCATCATCCCGGCAGTGCTGCGCTATTACGCAGAGGATTGCCATCCGAGCGATCCGGTCAGCGGCGTGCGCGCCTTCCTGCTGACGGCAGCCGCAATCGGCATGCTGTGCAAGCGCAATGCCTCGATTTCCGGCGCCGAAATCGGCTGCCAGGGCGAGGTCGGGGTGGCATGCGCGATGGCTGCTGCCGGCCTGGTTGCCGCGCTCGGCGGCAGCAACGAGCAGATCGAAAATGCGGCCGAAATCGGCATCGAGCATCATCTCGGCCTGACCTGCGACCCGATCGGCGGCCTGGTGCAGATTCCGTGCATCGAGCGCAACGGACTGGGCGCGGTGAAAGCGATCACAGCCGCCTCGCTGGCGCTGAAAGGCGACGGCACCCACTACGTCAGCCTGGACGAAGTCATCGAAACCATGCGCCAGACCGGCGCCGACATGCAGGCCAAGTACAAGGAAACCTCGCTTGGCGGCCTGGCGATTCATGCGGTGACGGTCAATCATGCGGCTTGTTAGCGGGGGTATGGGGGAAAACAAATGCTTTTCCGCAATTACTCATTGCGGAATATATTAATACTGCCGCTCGTATATTTATCATTCAGTCAAGTGCAACGATTCGAAAGGAATTGCGCGAAAAGAGGGCGACAAGGCCCTTTCCGCTTCGCCCGCAGCGAGAGCGGCGCAGCTATAATAGTCGCCACTCCCGATAACCAACCTTCAGCGCTCGTGCGGCACCGGATTGCGTCAGTTTGCGTGACTTCCGGCGCCGTGCAGCCGATACTTACAGCCCAACTATGCAATACGTTTCGACCCGCTCCGGCAGCGCCCAATCCTGCCCACCACAATCCTTTTCCGATATCCTGCTCGGCGGCCTGGCCCCGGACGGCGGCCTGTACCTGCCGGCCGCATATCCGCGGATCACCGGAGAAGAACTGAATGCATGGCGCAAGCTGTCGTATGCCGACCTGGCCTATGAAGTGCTGAAGAAATTCGCCACCGACATCCCGGACGCCGACCTCAAGGCGCTGACCCGCAAGACCTATACCGCCGAGGTGTACTGCAATGCGCGCGAAGGCGACGACGCCAGCCAGATCACGCCGCTGCACCTGCTGGAAGAAACCGTCGGCCGTGGCGGCGCCAGGACGCTGATGCTGCAGGCGCTGTCGAACGGCCCGACGCTGGCCTTCAAGGACATGGCGATGCAGTTGCTGGGCAACCTGTTCGAATACACGCTAGCCAAGAATAATGCGGAACTGAACATCTTCGGCGCCACCTCCGGCGACACCGGCAGCGCGGCCGAATACGCGATGCGCGGCAAGAAGGGCATCCGCGTCTTCATGCTGTCGCCGCACAAGAAGATGAGCGCATTCCAGACCGCTCAGATGTTCAGCCTGCAAGACCCGAACATCTTCAATATCGCGGTCAACGGCGTGTTCGACGATTGCCAGGACATGGTCAAGGCAGTCTCCAACGACCTCGAATTCAAGGTGCGCCAGAAGATCGGCACCGTCAACTCGATCAACTGGGCCCGCGTGGTCGCGCAAGTGGTGTACTACTTCCGCGGCTACCTGGCAGCCACCACCGACAACACGCAAAAGGTGTCGTTCACCGTGCCGTCCGGCAATTTCGGCAACATCTGCGCCGGCCACATCGCGCGCATGATGGGCTTGCCGATCGACAAGCTGGTCGCCGCCACCAACGAAAACGACGTGCTGGACGAATTCTTCCGCACCGGCGTATACCGGGTGCGCAAGTCGGCCGAAACCTACCACACCAGCAGCCCGTCGATGGACATCTCGAAGGCGTCGAATTTCGAGCGCTTCATCTTTGATCTGCTGGGGCGCGACGGCGATCGCGTGCGCGCCTTGTTCCAGAAGGTCGAAACCCACGGCGGCTTCGACCTGTCCGGCAAGCCCGGCAGCGACGGCGACGAATTCGCCAAGGTCGCGCAGTACGGCTTTTTGTCCGGCAAATCGACCCACCAGGACCGGCTCGACACCATTCGCGACGTCCAGGACGAATACGGCATCACGATCGACACCCACACCGCCGACGGCGTCAAGGTCGCGCGCGAACACCTGACGCCGGGCGTGACTATGATCGTGCTGGAAACCGCGTTGGCCGCCAAGTTCAACGAAACCATCCTGGAAGCGCTGGGCACCGACGCCGAGCGCCCGGCCGGCTTCGAGAACATCGAAGCCTTGCCGCAGCGTTTCGACGTGATGCCGGCCGATGTCGAACAGATGAAGGCGTTCATCGCCAAACATACGGGCCTGTAAAAACCCTGTGCATTTCTCCCTTCTCCCGCACGCGGGAGAAGGGCCGGGGATGAGGGCGTTCCCAGAGCGCATCAGCATCCCGCTGCATGAATGAGAATAAACGTGGGAGTATAGGAAAAAACACTGAACTTACCGCATATATCAATTGCGGCATAGTTTTTTACTGCCATAGGTATGATTGGACAAACGATGATCGAAAATAAACCGCTGCTGAGCGCCGTCGAAGCGCTGGATTTGCTGCTGGCCGCCGCCAAACCGGTAACCGAAGTCGAAATCCTGCCGACGCTGGAGGCCAACGGCCGCATCCTGGCCGTTGCGCAAAGCTCGCAACTCGACGTGCCGCCGCAAGACAATACCCAGATGGATGGCTACGCGGTGCGCGCGGCAGATTGCGCCAGCGGGGCGGCGACCTTGGCCGTGGCGCAGCGGATTCCGGCCGGCCATGTCGGCCAAGAGCTGCAGCCCGGCACGGCGGCGCGGATTTTCACCGGCGCGATGATTCCCGATGGAGCGGATGCGGTAGTGATGCAGGAAGTGTGCGAGCGGGCCGGCGAGCAGGTCACCGTCCGGCATGCACCGCCGGTCGGCGAATGGATCCGCCGCGCCGGCGAAGACATCCGCGCCGGCAGCGTCATCCTGCCGGCCGGCACCCACCTGCGCGGGCAGGAACTCGGGCTCGCTGCTTCGGTCGGCCTGGCGGCATTGCCGGTGGTGCGCAAGCTGCGCGTTGCGGTATTTTTCACCGGTGACGAACTGGCGATGCCCGGCGAGCCATTGAAGCCAGGCGCGATCTACAACTCGAACAGATTTACGCTGCGCGGCCTGCTGGAAAACCTCGGTTGCGCCATCACCGATTACGGCATCGTGCCCGACAATTTGGCCGCCACCCGCGCCACGCTGCGCCGCGCCGCGCAGGAGCACGACCTGATCGTGACCTCCGGCGGCGTCTCGGTCGGCGAGGAAGACCACATCAAGCCGGCGGTCGAAGCAGAAGGGCGCCTGAACCTGTGGCAGATCGCGATCAAGCCCGGCAAGCCGCTGGCCTTCGGCGAAATCAACCGGGGTGCGGGCGAGGGCACGGCTTTCTTCCTCGGATTGCCCGGCAATCCGGTATCGAGTTTCGTCACCTTCCTGCTGTTCGTGCGGCCCTTCATCCTGCGTCTGCAGGGCGTGCAGGCGGTCGCGCCCCGGGCATACAAGCTGCGCGCCGATTTCAGCCAGAGCAAGGCCGACCGCCGCAACGAATTCCTGCGCGCCAGAATCAACGCCGATGGCGGACTGGACCCGTTCCCGAACCAGAGTTCGGGCGCGCTCACTTCCACCGTCTGGGGCGACGGCCTGATCGACAATCCGCCGGGCTGCGCCATTGCCCGCGGCGACATGGTCAATTTCATTCCTTTTAGCGAACTCCTCCACTGATGAACATCCAGCTCCGCTTCTTCGCCAGCATCCGCGAAACCCTCGGCACCAGCCAGGAATCCGTCACGCTGCCGGCGCACGTGCGCACGGTCGGCGACGTGCGTCATTTTTTGATCGAACGCGGCGGCGCATGGGCCGAATCCCTGGCGGAAGGCCGCACCCTGCGCATGGCCTGCAACCAGGTGATGACGGAACCGGAAATGCTGATTAGTGAAGGCTGCGAGGTGGCATTCTTTCCGCCTGTGACCGGCGGCTGAGCAATGGCGCACTGCGCTTCAACCCGGACGCGCTGGAAAAACCAGAATGTTCAGCAATGGATTTAACAGTCCTGTGGGTGCGTTGCCTCCCTTTTATCTACAAGGAGGAGCGGCCCATAATCATCGGATGTACAAAACATCAGACATGATGCGCCTGGTGATAATTGATGGCAGTGCGAAGTTTGTGGATGAATTTGGCGATGCGGGGGGGGATTTTGCTACCTGTGAAGAGTGGCGGAGCGGAGGACAATGTTACCCGTGCAGAAGAACCGGGGAGTGCCGTTTGGCTATCGAATTGAACAGAGTTTTATCTTCAGCGCAGTGAGAATTTGTCTGGACAGTGGAGTTCGCCTTACACGTCGCTATTTTTAGACATCATGGGCGAATAGGGAGAAACAAACAAAAAAGCCCGTAATCAATTGATTTCAATTGAAAACGAGCTTCTATGCATACTTCTCAAAATATTTTTGGTGCCCACGGAGGGACTCGAACCCCCACACCCAAAGGCACATGGACCTGAACCATGCGCGTCTACCAATTCCGCCACGTGGGCACTGCAACCGCTATCATCTCATTTAAGCAAGATGGAAAATACTGTGCATCAAATTTCGCCTGAATCCAGATAAAGCCCAATCCAATTTTAATTTCATCTGCTAGTATGTGTACTTTGCAGTTGGTTTCAAACTTTGATTAGCCGCGAAAGACTGAAATTATAAAGCAATGCAGTCAGATGTCAACAACTGAAGGCATATATTTTCCTCGGGTTTGCACTGGTTAGGAGAATTTCCCTGCCTCCGTTACACTACGGCATATTCTTGCTAAAACTTACTTACATATCCTTTTGAGCCAATTTCCCTACATTATTCCTAGCCGAGAAGACATTCTCAGTATTCTGCGTTCAACCAACGTGCCCTTGGATGTGCAATCCATAGCGTTGTCGCTTAATGTCAAATCAGATGAATTTGATGGCTTGATTCGACGCTTG
This sequence comes from Herminiimonas sp. CN, assembly GCF_000622895.1. Taxonomy (GTDB): domain Bacteria; phylum Pseudomonadota; class Gammaproteobacteria; order Burkholderiales; family Burkholderiaceae_D; genus AVCC01. Next base: position 13,452 of record NZ_AVCC01000057.1, on the reverse strand, counting down.
AAAGCGATGGACCGTGATGGTCAGATCAAGCCCGACCAGAATGGATGCTATCGACTGGCAGACCAGTCCAGCTTTATTTTAGGTCGGGTTAGCGGCCACCGCGATGGTTACGGATTCCTGATTCCAGAGGATGGCACTGCAGATGTATTTCTTCCGGAAAAAGAGATGCAGAAAGTCTTGAACGGAGATCGCGTCCAAGCAAGAATTATAGGCACTGATCGGCGCGGCCGTCCTGAGGGCAGTATCGTTGAGGTGGTTGAACGGGCCAATATCTACATCATCGGGCGTTTGTTGAACGAAAGCGGTGCCTGGATTGTAGTGCCGGAAGACAAGCGGATTGGGCAGGATATTTTGCTCATCGGTTCGTTGGGCAAGGCGAAATCGGGTCAAATTGTCAGTGTCGAATTAACCGAACAGCCATCCCGCTACTCTCAGCCGGCAGGAAAGATTGTCGAAGTATTGGGCGATATTGATGATCCTGGCATGGAAATAGAGATCGCCGTGCGTAAGTTCGGCGTGCCCCATGTGTTTTCTGTGGAAGCGACAAAACTGGCGGCTAAACTTCCTGCCGAAGTGCTGGCAGCGGATTTGGCTGATCGGGTCGATTTGCGCGATATTCCGTTAGTCACTATTGATGGTGAAGATGCACGGGATTTTGATGATGCCGTTTATTGTGAATCCATCAAAATTGGGCGTGGCAATGGCTTTCGTTTAATCGTTGCTATCGCAGATGTCAGTCACTATGTAAAACCTAATGATGCGCTGGACCATGATGCTCTCGAACGCAGCACATCGGTCTATTTCCCGCGCCGTGTCATTCCTATGCTGCCGGAGAAATTGTCGAATGGCCTTTGTTCGCTCAATCCGGACGTAGACCGGTTGACGCTCGTGTGCGATCTGGTGATCAGCGCACAAGGTGAAATCAAGGCATATCAGTTCTATCCTGCAGTCATGCATTCCGCTGCCCGGTTTACCTATACCGAAGTAGCCGAGATTCTTGCCGATACCAACGGCTTGGCGGCTTCGCGGCGCCAGTCGCTGGTGCCGCATCTGTTGAATCTGAATGCCGTTTATCACGCTTTATTGCAGGCTCGGAAAGCACGCGGCGCAATCGATTTTGAGACTACTGAAACCTATATCGTATGTAATCCGTCAGGGAAGATTGAAAAAATCATTCCGCGCACCCGTAACGATGCTCACAAGATCATTGAGGAATGCATGTTGGGTGCAAACGTTTGTGCTGCCGACCTATTGCAACGGCATAAACATCCCGGCACGTACCGTATTCATGCCGGCCCCACCGAAGAAAAACTGAATCAGGTTAAAACGTTCCTCAAGCAAGCCGGCCTTTTCCTAGGGGGAGGCGATTCCCCGGCAACCTCCGATTATGCCGAGTTGATGGATAAGATCAAGCTCCGCCCGGATGCGCCTTTGCTGCAAACCATGTTGCTGCGATCCATGCAGCAAGCTGTCTACAGTCCTGACAATATCGGACATTTTGGACTAGCCTACGAGGCTTACGCTCACTTTACCAGCCCGATTCGTCGCTACCCGGATCTGTTGACGCACCGCGCGATCAAGGCGATTATCCAAGGCAAGCGATATGAGCCTAAAGGGATCGACCCCAGCCTGCTGAACACGACCCTGTCGACATCCACCCGGCGCCAGCAGGTTAAGGACAAGGCGCAGGGCAAGGTGAAGCCGGAAGCCAATCTGACGATCTGGGATGCACTGGGAGTGCACTGCTCTGCAAATGAGCGTCGTGCCGATGAAGCCTCGCGCGATGTCGAAGCCTGGCTGAAATGTTATTTCATGCGCGATAAACTCGGTGAGGAATTCACCGGTACGGTTTCCGGCGTGACGACCTTTGGCATTTTTGTGCAACTTGACTCACTTTTCATCGAAGGTTTGGTGCACATTACCGAATTGGGCACCGATTACTTCAAATACGATGAGACGCGGCATGAGTTGCGTGGCGAGCGCACCGGAAAGCGGTACCAATTGACAGATCGGGTAACCGTGCAAATCAGCCGTGTCGATATTGATGCACGCAAGATTGATTTGCGTCTGGTGAGTGAGTTGGGCGCAGTAAATTCTGTCAAGGACGGGGCGCGCCGCACAAGTCCCTCCGGCAAGAAAAGCAAGGTTGGCTCAGAGAAAAACAAGTCGCTTTCCGGGACAGAACAAGCTGTCAAACCAAAGTCCGTCAAGCGTGCAGCGGCAGCGCCGGCAAAGGCACGCGCACCAAAAACAGCAATTAAAGCGGCCAAAAAGAAGCGATAAAGATGAAGAGTAAAATGATTTTCGGCTTTCATGCCGTAACAGCACGTTTGCGCCATGATGCCTCCTCGGTTGAAGAGATTTATATCGACTCCGCGCGCCATGACCGGCGCATGCAGGAATTGGTCCGCGCTGCGGAAGCTGTCAAGGTACGAATTATTCAGGCTGATGATCAACGCCTGAGCAATATCATCGGCACACGCCGTCATCAGGGAGTGGTGGCCAAGGCCGGCGAACTTTCCCTGGCGCGCAATCTGGATGAATTGCTGGACGCAATCGTCGGGCCGCCTTTGCTCTTGATACTGGACGGCATTACTGATCCGCATAATCTGGGTGCCTGTTTGCGGGTGGCGGATGGTGCCGGCGCACATGCGGTTATAGCGCCCAAGGACCGCGCGGTAGGGCTCAATGCAACGGCCGCCAAGGTTGCCAGCGGTGCAGCGGAAACGGTGCCGTATATTACTGTGACCAATCTGGCCCGCACCATGCGAGATCTCAAGGATCGGGACATCTGGTTGATCGGCACCACGGAGGATGCAGAAAAAACCATTTATCAGGGAGATTTCTCCGGTCCCGCGGCGCTTGTAATGGGGTCGGAAGGAGAGGGCATGCGGCGCTTGACGCGCGAGACATGCGACGTACTGGTGAGCGTGCCGATGTTTGGCTCGGTGGAGAGCCTGAATGTCTCGGTCGCTTCCGGCATTTGCCTGTACGAGGCGCGGCGCCAGCGCATTGCTGCGGTATAAATTACAAAGCAAGGCCTGTCATCGATTCGGGCCTTGCTCGCTTCAAGCATGCGGTTTTTTGTTGCGACACTTGCATTCGATGGCACGGTGAATCTTCCTCTTGAGCGTTAATGTCGCGTTTTCGCCTACTTACTCCAATTTTTATGTTCAGCAATCTTCGAGAAGATATTCGCAACATCATTGCGCGCGACCCGGCGGCACGCAATGCATGGGAGGTTTTGACCTGTTATCCGGGGCTGCATGCGATTATCGCGCATGGATGGGCACGTTGGTGCTGGACGCATGATTTGAAATGGCTGGGGCGGTTCATTTCGCATATCGCACGAATTTTCACCGGCATTGAAATTCATCCCGGAGCCATAATCGGACGTCGCGTATTCATTGATCATGGGTTTGGCGTGGTGGTTGGCGAAACCGCTGAAATTGGTGACGATTGCACCATTTATCAAGGCGTAACGCTTGGCGGAACTTCGCTCTACAAGGGCGTTAAGCGCCATCCGACGCTGGAACGGGGTGCAATTATCGGCGCTGGCGCACAAGTTTTGGGTAGCTTTACCGTGGGTGAGAACGCCAAGATAGGTTCCAATGCGGTCGTCGTAAAAGCCGTGCCGGCGGGGGCGACGGCGGTTGGCAACCCGGCTCGCATTATTCAAAAAAGCGCGCCGGAGTCAAGGGAAGAATCGACTGCACGCATGTTTGCAGCGTACGGCGTCACGCCGAATGGGGATGATCCACTATCCAAGGCGCTGCATGGCTTAATTAATAACGCGGCAGCGCAGGAGCACCAGATCGAGAAAATGATGAAGGCCTTGAAAGTTGCGGGCATCGCCTGCGATAGTGCTCCAGAGTCGGACAAATTCAATCCGGACCAGATGAACAAGCTTGTGGAATGAGGTAGTTAAATTGGATACGCAATTGAATCTCGAAGGCGCGATCGAACAGCGCTCCGATGCCGGCCATGTGCTAGATGTTTTCGAGATCCGGGTATTGGCCGTTCTGGCCGAAAAAGAAGCATTGACACCGGATAATTACCCGTTATCGCTCAATGCGCTGGTCAACGGCTGTAATCAGCTATCGAGCCGCGACCCGGTTATGTCGATTTCCGAGAGTACTGTGCAGGATATTCTGCTGCGCCTGATGCAAAAAAAGTTTGTAGCCGAGGTGCGCCAGGCCGGTGCGCGAGTATCGAAGTATGAGCATCGCTTGCGTATAGTATGGCTGCTGGAGCAAGACAAACTGGCAATCCTTACCCAGCTGATGTTACGCGGCATTCAAACTGCCGGTGAAATTCGAGGCCGTAGTGCAAGGCAGCATGATTTTACTTCGATTGCCGAAGTCGAATCCGGATTGCAGTTCCTGATGGACAAGTATCCGCCGCTGGTTGCCTGTTTGCCTAAGACACCCGGCACCAAGGAATCCCGCTATGCGCATTTGTTGTCCGGCGACGATGTTTTGACGCAGCAGGAAACTGCGGCGAGCTTTGCGTCAGGTAGTGTGGTGGTCGCGTCTTCGCGGCATGACCGGGTTGGTCAACTGGAGGAGGAAGTGGTGCGGCTACGGCGCGAAGTCGACTGGCTGACCGAGCAGTTCGAGACCTTCAGAAAACAATTTGAGTGATGCTTGGCCGGCTATTCGAAGGCTTCGGTCAATTATTAAATACATTGCACGGTATTTTTAATGTCCGCTTTAATTGTGTGACGAGATAAGGTATTTTTATGCATACTCCCTATTTCTCATGTTCCTGAAGCGACTCTGGAATCTCATGTCCGGCAATATCGAAGCGCCTGATTGCTCCATTCGTATCGATTGCAATCCAGCCGCCGCGCGGCACGTTCGTATCGAGATCCCAGTCGGGCAACACATATCTGACGCGTTGCTTATCGTTCCTGATCGATGCATGGCGGGCAGGGCGGTGGGTGTGGCCGTGAATCAGGATCGCTGTGCCGGTCGCATCAAACAAATCATCGATCGCCAGCGCGTTGACATCCATGATGTCCTGCAATTTCATGCTTTTAGCCTGGCGACTGTCATTGCGCAAGCCGGCAATGATGGTCTTGCGTTGCGATAATGGTAGCGACAGGAATGTCGCCCGCCATTGCGCTTGCCTGACTTGCGCCCGGAATGCCATGTAGGCAGTGTCGTCAGTACACTGCATGTCGCCGTGTGCCAGCGCGATGCGCTGGCCGCCGATATCGGTTACAAACGGATCCGGCAGCAGTGTCACCCCTGTCGTCTCGGCAAACGTAGTGCCTACCAGAAAATCGCGGTTGCCTGCGATCCAGAATATCCTGACGCCGGCGTCGCTCTGCGCCCGCAGTGCATTCGCTACGCTCTTGTTATACGGGTCATCCAAGTCATCGTCGCCGGCCCAGTACTCAAACAAGTCTCCCAATAAATACACTTCTTGCGCCTGGCTGGCACGCTGTTGCAGGAAAGTGAAAAACGCCTGGGTAGTGCAGGGTTGCGACTGGCTCAGATGCAGGTCGGAAATAAAAAGCGCAGCCGTCGCCGGTTGCGCCATCGAAGAGACTGTCGTCATAAGGTTGACTGCGGGTTAAAACCGGGCGATGAAATTCAAACCAGTTCTGCTTTTTCGATGATGACGTCTTCAACCGGGACGTCGGCATGTCCGCCGGCTGCGCGGGTGGTCTTGACTGACTTGATCTTGTCTACCACGTCCGTGCCTTCCACCACCTTGCCGAACACGCAGTAACCCCATCCATCCTGTCCGGGATAGTCGAGAAAGTCATTGGCTTTGGTGTTGATGAAAAACTGTGCCGATGCCGAGTGCGGATCCGATGTGCGTGCCATTGCAATTGTGTATTGCGCGTTCTTCAGACCATTCTTGGCCTCATTCTCGACGCAATTGTTGGCAGATTTTTGTTTCATGCCGGGCTCAAATCCACCGCCCTGAATCATGAAACCGTCAATGACACGATGGAAAATGGTGCCGTTGTAATGCCCGGAACGGACATAGTTGAGGAAATTTTCAACCGTTTTAGGTGCTTTTTCAGCATCTAGTTCAAGTGTGATGTTGCCGTGGTTGGTGGTGAGGATGACTGCCATAAAAGTCCTTTTTGTATGCGTTGACAGGATTTTCTAACTTGTGCCAATTTTTCACAATTTAGCGGATAAGTGAGGCCGACTCAATGACCACTGCCTTAACCGGTACATTCTGATGCATGCCGGAATCGGCAACGGGAACCGCTTTTATCTTGTCGACGACTTCAGTGCCCTTGATGACTTTGCCGAAAACAGCGTAGCCCCAGCCGTCCGGGCTTGGATAATCCAGTGGCCGGTTATTGTTGGTGTTGATGAAAAACTGTGCGGTGGCAGAATGTGGCGCGCCGGTACGTGCCATGGCGATGCTATAGGTGACGTTCTTGAGGCCATTTTTGGCTTCGTTTTCGATTTGAGCGCCAGTCGGTTTCTGTTGCATGTTCCGGTCAAAGCCACCACCCTGAATCATGAAATCCTCGATGACACGATGGAAGATGGTGCCGTTATAGTGGCCGTTTTTGACATATTGCAAAAAATTGGCGACGGATTTCGGTGCTTTTTCCGGATAAAGTTCGAGTACGATTTCACCCATGCTGGTTTTCAGGGAGACTTGTGGCGTATCGGCAGCCTGGGCCCAGCCGAGCGCGCCGCTGAACGTTAATCCGGTAAGCAAAGTACAGAAATGACGGCGTGCATGTTGCATTATTGGCTCCTTAAATATTGGCTTCATAGATGATTTTCCATTGAGATCCTTCCTTGGACCAGTACTGGCGCTTGCGGATGGATTTGATTGTCTTGCCAATCGGGATGTCTTGCGTGAAGGTACCGACGATCATTTCATTCTGGCCGGGATAGCGGAATAGTGAAACATCACGCAGCTTGGTGGCTTGCCCGCTAAAGCTGGCAAGCGTATCCCGGTTTTTTGCAAGCCAAGCCTTCAAATCATCCCCTGAATCCGATTTAAATTTTTTGGAATAGTTCGTGCTCAGTCGTGCCAAATCCGTGCTTTCCGCATCATGACGCCATTTATTGGTCATTTTGATGGCTGCATCTCGTTCCGACTGCCATTTCGCTTTGCCGATGAATTCGACGTGATTGCTGATGATGACGGGGGTTTTTCCGATTTGCACAGAGGAAAAAAGCTTTTCCAGATCCTGGTTGGTCAAGACTACACAACCATCCGACGCCAGCGGCGGTCGGCTATAACTGTCAGATGGTGTGCCGTGCAGCCAAATTCCGGAACCGTTGCGACCATTTGCCTTGTCCCATTCATTCGGGTAATTAATGGGCAATGCCCCGGCGCCATAGAAATCAGGCAGCCGGGATTTGGCCAAATGGCTGGTAATGTAATAAACGCCTATTGGCGTTTTCTGGTCGCCTTCCCGGGTTTTGTCGGTGCCAAACTTGCCTTGTGAAATGTAATAGTCAGACAGTAGTTTTAACTGCTCCCCCTGGTTTTCGTAGACATATAAACGAGAATTTTTTGCATCTACAACCAATACAGTTTTTTGTTGGCCCATCAGCTGCAGCACGGAGCGCGGCATTAAATCGAGATCCGGTCGCTTTCGCAGCGAGTTCAGGCGCGCCATTGCCTCATCGCGCAGATCGGTCATCTTGCCAACAGGTGCATTCTCGGTTGCGCCGAACTTTCTTACTGCGCTTGCATGCATCATCAGCAAGTCGCCGCGTATCAAGTGACCCAAACGAAAATTTGGATAAATAGTGACTAGTTCGTCCGCTTTTGCTTGCGCCTCCTTGAGGCGATTGGCGGACAATGCTTCGTATACGGCAATGAGTAGCGCATCAGGGTCCGTATTCGCAGCGGGCATGGCGACCTGATTGCGGGGCGGCAAAGGTGACGATGGGGCGGCCAGACCTGAGGCACATGGCAGCCAGATCAGTCCTAAAAATAAAATGCGCCCAACAATAGCTGTTGGGCGCCAATGTAAAACGGAGTACCGCATCAGCTACCTGTTCGTTCCTGCTTGATTTGCCATTTGCCGCCCTGTTTTGTCATCAACAAGGTTTTGCTGCTATTGGAAGTGAAGTTGTTTGATTTGTAACTTTGGCGGAATTTTACGGTTGCCGAATCGCCGGTTATCACCACTTTTGGCGATGCAATTTTGATATTGATACGGTTTTTTCCCTCTATGCGAGCGCGCCGTTCCTCCGACCAAGCTTTGTGCGACAGTCCTTGCGGCGGCTGGAAGTCACTGCTGTATGCCCCAAGATATCCCTTCATGTCCTGATCGCTCCATGCGCTCGCCCATTTGTTAACAGCGTTGATGATGTCGCCGATCTCCGTATTTTCCTTAGGTGCAGGGTGCGGCTCGGTATTTGCCGCGTGCTTGACTGCGGCCGTGTGCTCTGCTTTTGCAGGGAGGGGATTGGCAGCAGCTACCGGTGTGTTTTTGGCTGCATTCGGGCGTGCTTCTGTTTTGGTTTCGGGCGACACTGATGCAGGTTTTTCTGTCGCGGTAGCGGCCAAAACAGCAGGTTTGGCCGTCAATGCGGGAGCCGTTCCGTTTTTGTGGGCGACGCCGGCTGCGGTGCTGCCCATCAGGGTACGAATCAGAGTCAGCTTGGATTTTGCGGCGGCATTGTTCGTGTCCAATTGCAGTGCCTTGTCGTATGCCTGGCTTGCCAGTTTGGCATATACATCGCCCAGATTTTCGTGCGCAGTAGCGTAAGTCGGATTGGTGCGAATTGCCATTTCCAGTGCTATACGCGATTTTTCATATTGATTTGTGGCTGCAAACAATACAGCAAGGTTATTGTATGGTTCCGGCAGACGAGGGAAATCCTCGGTTAATTTGGTAAATACAGCGATCGCTTCCGTTGATTTATTTTGTTCGGTAAGGATCAAACCCTTCAGGAATCGCATTTGCGCATCGCGCGGTTGCCGGGCCAGATAGGCATTAGCCTTGGCAAGAGCTTCACCGTATTGTCCGGACTGGGTTAATTTGCCGACTTCAGAGAGGTCGTCAGCAAGCACCGGCATTGCATAAAATGCAGCCAGCAGGCCCGAGAGGGCAATAATCCGGCCGAAGACGCGATTGATGGACAGATTCAGGGAGTGGCGAGTGGCAAAAGGCATGGATTTATCGATGTTATACTTCGGCGAAAAAGACATTCTATCAAATAAGCACTATTAAAAGGATTTCGGCGATTCGCGTAGCACCACGTTACATGTCAGCATGGACAGAGATTGCAACGAATACACTTTCGACTGAAACAAATACCCGATGATCACCCAAAAGATTTACAACACGCTTGCGCGTGAGAAGCAGGCTTTTACTCCCATCGTGCCTGGCAAGGTCAGCATGTATGTTTGCGGCATGACGGTCTATGATTATTGTCATCTGGGCCACGCGCGCGTGATGGTGGTATTCGACATGGTGCAGCGCTGGCTGCGCGCGTCTGGTTATGTTGTCACTTACGTCCGAAATATCACTGACATTGACGACAAAATCATTAAACGCTCGGTAGAAAACGGTGAAACCATTGCGCAGTTGACTAACCGTTTTATCCAGGCCATGGATGAGGATGCTGCGGCGCTGGGTGTGCAAAAACCCGATCATGAGCCGCGTGCCACGCAATATGTGCCCCAGATGCTGGGCATTATCGAGAAGCTGGAGATGAATGGCTTGGCCTATCGGGCTGCGGATGGCGATGTCAATTTCTCGGTGCGCGACTTTGCCGGCTACGGCAAGCTGTCCGGAAAATCCCTGGACGATCTGCGCGCCGGAGAGCGGGTTGACCTTAATGCTGGCAAGCGCGACCCGCTGGATTTCGTTCTTTGGAAAGCATCAAAGGAGACTGAGCCGGAGGAGGTCAAGTGGGATTCGCGCTGGGGGCGAGGGCGGCCGGGCTGGCATATAGAATGTTCTGCCATGTCAGAGCAAATTCTAGGTGAGCAATTTGATATTCATGGCGGCGGACAGGATCTGCAATTTCCCCATCACGAAAATGAAATCGCACAATCGGAAGGCGCGCATCAACATCGATTCGTTAATTATTGGATGCACAATGGATTCGTGCGGATCGACAATGAAAAAATGTCGAAGTCTCTGGGAAATTTTTTCACCATCCGTGAGGTACTGAAGAAATATGATCCGGAAGTGATTCGCTTTTTTATCCTGCGCGCGCACTATCGCAGCCCGCTGAACTATTCCGATGCCCATCTTGACGACGCCAAGGGCGCATTGACGCGCCTTTATACTGCGCTCAAAAATGTCGCCTCTGATAAATTCCCGTTGGACTGGCAAGAGCCATATGCGATGCGCTTTGCCGAGGCGATGGCGGATGATTTCAATACGCCGCTGGCAATTGCCGTTTTGTTCGAGTTGGCGAATGAACTCAATCGAAGCAAAAACCCCACGGTGGCGCGTCAGTTGCTCGGTCTGTCGGGTACGATCGGATTGCTGCAGCGTGAAGCGGAAAATTTTCTGAAGGGCCGTACTGCAGCAGGCGACGATGTGCATGATTCAGGAGCATTATCTTTATCGGAAAACGAAATCGAGTCCATGATCAATGCCCGCGTCGAAGCCAAAAAGAACAGAAATTTTGCGGAGGCGGATCGTATTCGCACAGTGTTGTCAAGCGCTGGGATCGTATTGGAAGACAAGGCTGGCGGCGTTACCGAATGGCGTCGTTCATGACTGATACAAACAAAATAGCCATACAGGATATTCCGGCTTATTGGCCGGAGGCTAAAGTCCAGCTCATGAAGCGCGATCGCATCATGAGCCGATTGATTCCGCAATTCGGCGATCTGCATTTAGTGGGCCGGGGCGAACCGTTTACAACCCTTGCGCGTTCGATCGTCGGGCAACAAATATCAGTCAAATCCGCAGAAGCGGTTTGGCAACGGCTGTTGTCGGCATGTCCAAAATGCACCCCTGCGCAATTGCTCAAGATCGGGCAAGAGGGCCTCGCGGGCTGTGGGTTGCCCAAGCGCAAGACAGAATATATTCTTGATCTGGCCGATCACTTCAAGGAAAAGCGGGTACATGCGGACAAATGGATTGAAATGGATGATGAGGATGTCATTGCAGAATTGATCCAGATCCGCGGTATCGGGCGCTGGACAGCCGAGATGTTTTTGATATTTAATCTGCTGCGGCCGAATATTTTGCCTTTGGATGATCTCGGATTGCTCAAGGGTATTAGCATGAATTATTTTTCTGGGGAGCCGGTTTCACGTAGCGATGCGCGTGAAGTGGCCGCTAATTGGGAGCCTTGGCGAACCGTGGCTACGTGGTATTTGTGGCGTAGCCTGGATCCTGTCCCGGTAGAATATTGAATCCACCTCCAATTGGAGTGACAAGGAAATACGATGAGTAAAACAACATTTCTCAACTTTGAGCAGCAGATCGCCGAACTTGAGACGAAAATCGAGGAATTGCGCTTCGTGCAAGATGACTCAGCGGTCGACATTTCCGAAGAAATTGAAAGGCTGTCCAAAAAAAGTCAGCAACTGACCAAGGATATTTACGCAAAATTAACCCCTTGGCAAGTATCGCAAATTGCCCGGCATCCACAACGTCCGTATACGATGGACTATGTAAGCGAAATTTTTACCGATTTTCACGAACTGCATGGCGACCGCACTTATGCCGATGATTTGTCTATTGTGGGCGGCTTAGCCAGGTTCAATGGTCAAGCCTGCATGGTGATCGGTCATCAAAAAGGCCGCGATACCAAGGAGCGTGCATTGCGCAATTTCGGCATGCCCAAGCCGGAAGGATATCGGAAGGCGATGCGCCTGATGAAGTTGGCTGAAAAATTTAGCTTACCGGTGTTTACTTTTGTCGATACTCCGGGAGCATTTCCTGGCATCGATGCCGAAGAGCGCGGACAGTCCGAAGCGATAGGTCACAATCTGTACGTAATGGCCGAGCTTAAAGTGCCGCTGATTGCCACGATTATTGGTGAAGGCGGTTCTGGCGGTGCGTTAGCCATTGCGGTCGGCGATGCGGTGCTGATGTTGCAATATGCAACGTATTCTGTGATTTCCCCGGAAGGATGTGCGTCAATTCTCTGGAAAACCTCTGAGCGCGCTTCCGATGCTGCCGAGGCACTGGGCCTGACAGCGCATCGACTCAAGGCAATGGGGCTGATTGACAAGATCATTAACGAACCACTGGGCGGAGCCCACCGCGACCCGAAGCAGATGGCATCGTTGCTCAAGCGCGCATTGGCCGATACTCTGCGCCAGTTCCAGGGCGTGAAAACAAAGGATCTGATTACCAGTCGCCATGAAAAACTGATGGGTTACGGTAAATTCAAGGAAATTTCGCCTTTGGAGTAAGTTTGTGAACAATAATCAGGCTGCGTTGGTCAACGAAGCCTTCGAACTCGCGCTAAAGAATATCCTGGCGCGCGTTTCTGCTTCTGGCAATTTGCAGAGCAGGCCATCCGTCGATGATGACCCGGTTCTTCCGGATACACATGAGGCTCCTCGGAAGTTGGCGATTGCCTATAGCGGCGGGCTCGATTCATCTGTGTTGTTGCACCTGATACATGCATTCTCGGTCAAATATAAATTTGATCTGTGCGCCTTTCATATCCATCATGGAATCAGTCCCAATGCAGACGACTGGCTGGCGCACTGTGAGGCCCAGTGCCGACAATTGAATATACAATTTGATGCACGCAAAATTGCAGTTGTAAAATCGGCCAGGAATGGATTGGAGGAAGCTGCGCGCATCGGCCGATATGCCGCACTGGGTGCTTTATGCCGTGAACATCGGGCATCAGTACTTCTGACTGCACACCATCAGGATGATCAGGCGGAAACTGTTTTGCTGCAATTGTTGCGCGGTTCAGGCGTGGCGGGATTATCCGGCATGGATATCCAGAATGTCGCTGCGGATTTGTTGGGCAACGCAAGTCTGGAGATGGCGCGCCCGCTGTTGGCGGCATCCCGCGCAGAGTTGGCGGCGTTTGCCGCTAAAAACGACATCCGCTTTATCGAGGATGAGTCGAATGCTGATCTCCGTTATGCGCGTAATGCGTTACGACATACAGTAATGCCGGCACTGGGACAATCGTTTCCCGGTTTCCAGGGGCGCCTTGCCAGGGCCGCCCAGCATGCGCAGTCGGCGCAGCGCTTGTTGATTGCCTTAGCTGTACAGGATTTGCAGGATTGCCAAGACGGCGATTGCCTCGATATCAGGCAACTCAGACGATTGAGTTCGGACCGGATTTATAATTTGCTGCGCTACTGGTTCGGTTCGCGTGGCGTACGAATGCCATCAACCGCCTGGTTGAGCGAAATGCTGGTGCAATTACTGGAAGCCAAGGACGATGCGCAGTTGTGTGTTACGCACGCCGATTGCCATATTCGTCGTTATCGCGATCGCATATTCATGACGCCAAAACTTGATGCGACCGGATTGTCTGCGGCACCGATTGCGTTTCG